>JBAXKG010000044.1:0-21610 GCA_037137455.1 Bacteroidota bacterium | reverse complement strand
CTTTCGGAGGAGGTTTTACCTGGGGATCAATCTGGGTGAAGTGGGCTTATTAAGAAGAGGCTACTCCTTCAACAACTTTGCGTGATAATTTGCAGATTTACCATTCAGGATCAGAAAATATATGCCCTTGGAGAGTGATCGAACATCCAACAAAAGGGTATTCCCTATTTGAGTATAGTTTGGATTGATTTTTATCCCGCCTACAGAAATAATCGTGAGTTGCAGGTTGACAGCGTTAAAGCTTTCAGGCAGATCAAGGTTAACGCGTTCGGTTGCCGGATTGGGATATGGGAGTAGCTGATAGAATCTTAAATTCAGATCAGCTGTAGTGACAGGGTCTCCCCAGATCAGTGCTGCATATTCGGGATGATCAATAAATGGATTCCGGTTATGCTGGATGAGATAAACCGCATTGTTCCGGTCAGTCTCCTTAATTGAAACGGGATCTGCATTGCTCCAGTGCAGCATCATTTGGAGGGCCCATGGCTTGAGCTGAGACTTGTTGGTCATCTCAGTTATATTCCAGCTCCCATCTTCAGTAAAATATCGGGTTGACATGTAAAAGTAGGTACGGGCAAAATCACCCTTGTATTCATCTAATGGTTCAAAAATAGTTCCGGAATAACCTGGCCAGCTGCAGGCGCCAACTTTGCTGCCATTCTGTGAAGTCCAGCCGGCCGTTGACACAGTGCCATAAGGGTAATTGCTGCGTTTGCCATTCACATAACCATCGGTTGGATAAATATGGAAAATATCTGAATTCATTGGTGGTGTATCGTTGAACCAGCTTTTTGGCCACGAATGCTCGCGGTTATAACAATCGCCTTCCGAGCTGTAGTTTCCGCACGCCTGGCCTGCATTGTAGTGATAAATATAGGGCGGTGTTCCCCCCGGAATGTCAGAATACATATCCCAGACCACATTGTCAGGTTTAGCATCTGTGACGGGATAATAACCCGGGATTGCGCTGTAGGATATTATCGTGTGTCCCTTTATGATATTGTAAAGGGCAGTTTGCAGGGCTACGCCAGTTTGTCCGGTAGCAGGGTCATAATAGCCGGGAGGAATTTGGGCAAAAACCTGTGAAAAGAAAAGGTAGAAAATTGCAAAGTGGGTGTAAGCAGCCCAATGTTTGAAATGTTTGTTTATTTTCAAATCTGGAATTTTTTCCAAAGGTACTAATTACTGGTCTAAATGACTATCTCCTTACCACCTCTCCCAATGAATCTTCTCTGCCTTGAACTTTTCTTTGGGCAGATCGACTCCAGAAGGATGGCCAATGGGAACAATGCTGAATGGAGTGACTGAAGGAGGCAGGTAAAGTAGTTTTCTGACATGGTTTTCGCGCTCGGGAATAGGATACAGGGCGCTCCAAACAGCACCCAGCTTCATCGCCTCCACCGCCAGCAAAATATTCTCGGTGGCAGCAGCAGCATCCTGGTACCACAAATCAGTAGCTCCCTGCTGAAGATCGACCGTGGTATCGCCACAAACAACAATCGCTGCACCGGCCTTGAACAACATTTTGGTAAAGGGCAACCCTTCGCCCAGGTCATCCAGGATTTTGCGATCTGTAATTGTAATAAATGCAAGAGGTTGCCGGTTTCGTGCCGAGGGCGCCGCCATACCTGCTTTAAGAAATGTCAATAAACAGGCTTTGGTAACATGTTCGCCGGTGAAATTCCTTACACTCTTGCGGTTATGGATATTTTCAAGAACGATGGAAGTCTTATCATTCATATGCGATTATTTTTGCAACGATAAAAGTACAAAATTTCCTCCTCCTTTGTTTCCTTAGATTCATCTTCGATTTGGCCGGTATCACTCTAGCGAAATGTGGACTGCTGCCTTCTTCTTCAAATTCAACGTCATTGGGGTGGTAGTCGCGTTGCAATAGCCAGTCAAAGACCCGTAAAAAATCATTCCGTATATCCGTATGTAGCTGGATTAAAGAAATTTTCGTAATTTTGCACTCCTTTTTAAACAGATGAAGAAAAAATATCCTGAATATAAACAGCTCGACCTTACCCGTATTGGAAATGAGATCCAATCTTACTGGCAGCAGCATGCCACTTTTGAAAAAAGTCTGAAACTGACTGAAGGCAAACCACCTTATGTTTTTTATGAAGGGCCGCCATCGGCCAATGGCATGCCTGGTATTCACCACGTAATGGCACGGGCTATAAAAGATATTTTCTGTCGCTACAAAACCATGAAGGGCTTTTATGTGAACAGAAAAGCAGGCTGGGATACCCACGGACTTCCCATTGAAATAGGCGTGGAGAAGAAACTGGGAATTACCAAAGAGGATATCGGAAAGTCAATCTCCATTGAGGATTATAACAATGAATGCCGCAGAGAGGTGATGAAGTACAAAGATCTCTGGGACGATCTTACTATACGAATGGGTTACTGGTTAAACCTCGATGATCCTTATGTGACCTACGAAAACAAATACATCGAAAGCGTTTGGTACCTGCTGGGCAAATTATATGAAAAGGGGTTGCTCTACAAGGGTTATACCATCCAGCCATATTCGCCTGCCGCCGGAACTGGCCTCAGCACCCACGAACTCAACCAACCCGGAACCTATAAAATGGTGAAGGACAATACGGTAGTGGCCCAGTTTAAAGTAATCAGGAATGTACAATCGGAATTCCTTTTCAGCGATCTTTTCGGTGAACTTTACATACTGGCCTGGACCACCACACCCTGGACACTACCTTCGAATACCGGTCTGGCTATGGGGAAAGATATTGTTTATGTGGTCGTTAAAACATTTAATCCGTACACTTTTACTGAGCAAACTGTGATATTGGCCAAAGAGTTGCTGCACCAGTATTTCCCTGAGAAGAACAGCATGCTCGAAATGGAAAACTACCATGAAGGTGATAAACACATCCCTTATCAGGTGGTAGCTGAATTCAAGGGAAAGGCATTCGAGGGCGTCCGTTTTGAACAATTGCTGCCTTTTGCCCAACCCGAAGAAGGCGATCCTTTCCGCGTGGTTCTTGGCGATTTTGTGACTACCGGAGATGGTACCGGAATTGTACACATCGCACCAAGTTTCGGCGCCGATGACTTTCGTGTAGGCCGTCAATACGGACTTGGATCGCTCACCCTGGTCGATAAGCAAGGAAAATTCACTGATCAGATGGGCGAATTTGCAGGCCGCTACGTGAAACCAGAATACGATGTCGATTGCGTAGCCGGAAATTGTCCGCCAGTTGATATCGACATAATTGTCAAACTGAAACATGAAAATAAAGCCTTCAGGTCTGAAAAATATGAACATTCCTATCCGCACTGTTGGCGAACCGATAAACCTATTCTCTATTATCCACTCGATTCGTGGTTTATCCGTACTACTGCCTTCAAGGATGAGATGATTGCGTTGAATAAAACCATCAACTGGAAACCCGAATCAACCGGAACCGGACGTTTTGGAAACTGGCTCGAAAACCTGGTCGACTGGAACCTCTCCCGCTCCCGTTTTTGGGGAACGCCGCTTCCGATATGGAGGTCGTCCGATCAGCAGCAGGAAATTTGTATAAGCTCTGTGGCGCAACTTAAAGCGGAAATCGCGAAGGCGGTCGAGGCAGGGGTGATGAAGGTCAACCCTCTCGAATACTACAATCCGGAGGATACTACCGATGAAAACTATCATTCATTTGATCTCCACCGCCCGTTTGTTGACGATATTATCCTTATCACAAATGAGGGAAAACCAATGTACCGCGAAACCGACCTTATCGATGTGTGGTTCGATTCAGGTGCGATGCCTTACGCTCAGTATCACTATCCCTTTGAAAAAGCCAACAAACTTGAATCCTATTTTCCTGCCGACTTCATCGCCGAAGGTGTAGACCAGACCCGAGGATGGTTCTTTACATTGCATGCGATCGCGGTGATGCTTTTCGGAGGCGTTTCTTACAAAACCTGTGTCTCCAATGGACTGGTTCTCGACAAAAGCGGTAATAAAATGTCGAAACGCCTGGGCAATGCTGTTGATCCTTACAAAACCATCGACAAGTATGGCCCCGATGCCACCCGTTGGTATTTGATCACAAATTCTCAGCCATGGGATAACCTGAAGTTTGACTTGGGTGGAATTGAGGAGATCAGGCGGAAATTCTTCGGAACACTTTATAATACGTATGCTTTTTATTCACTTTACGCCAATATTGATGGATTTACTTACAGGGAGGCCGAGATTCCTATTAATGAACGCCCTGAAATCGACCGCTGGATACTTTCAGAACTTAATTCTCTGATAAAACTTGTGGATGATTGCTTTAACGATTATGAACCTACAAAAGCCGGACGTGCTATCTCCGATTTCGTGGATCAACATCTGAGTAACTGGTACGTTCGTCTCTCCCGCCGCCGTTTCTGGAAAGGAGATTATTCGCATGATAAAATTTCGGCTTACCAAACGCTTTACCGTTGTCTCGAAGTGATTTCCCAACTTGCTTCCCCAATAGCGCCGTTCTTTGCAGAACGTTTGTTTATCGACCTTAATAGTGTGACCAATCGATTTGAACCCGATTCAGTGCATCTTACCTCTTTTCCTCAAGCCGATCTCTCAATGATTGACAAAGACCTGGAGGAGCGTATGGAGTTGGCACAAAAAATCGCTTCGATGGTATTGTCCATCCGTAAGTCGTCAAAACTACGCGTTCGCCAGCCATTGAACAAGATACTGATCCCGTTGATAAGCGATCATATGAAGGTTCAGATCGAGGCAGTGAAAAACCTCATCTTGTCGGAAGTCAACGTGAAAGAACTCGAATACATCACTGATACAACTGGAATTCTTTTAAAAAAGATCAAACCTGACTTTAAAAAGCTTGGTCCCCGATATGGAAAACTGATGAAGCAACTGGCTGTTGCGGTGGCAGCAATTTCGCGGGAGGAGATCGGCATCCTGGAAAAGGAGGGTAATCTGATCCTCCAGGTTGACGGTCAGCCAGTCGAATTACTGATTGATGATGTGGAGATCCAGTCTGAAGATATTCCCGGGTGGCAGGTAGCAAGCATGGGCGCTTTGACAGTGGCGCTTGATATCACAATAACACCGGAGCTCTGGAAGGAAGGTATTGCCCGTGAGGTTATCAACCGGATCCAAAATCTGCGAAAAGATAAAGGATTTGATGTTACCGATAAAATATTGGTGAAATTCCAGTCGCAGCCTGACATTGATGAAGCTGTGTATCAGAATATTTCCTATATTTGCGCAGAAATTCTGGCTCAGTCGTTTGAAATCGTTGCTAATGTTGAAGATTCAACAAAAACGCTTATCGAATTGACAGATTCAGTTTCTACCTACCTGGAAATTAAAAGGGTGGAATAAAAAGTTTAAAATTCCGATTGAAATCAGATCGGTTACCGATTTCAGATTTCAATTGTTTTTTATACATTTCAAAATTTTCGTATCATGAAAAAGTCAACAGGAACTACACAGATGGAAAAGAACCGGTATTCAGATGATGAACTTGAGGAGTTCAAACAGATTATTCTAAAAAAGCTTGAAAAGGCACACAATGACTTGAAACTGTTGACGGAATCATATACAACCGGTAATGAGCATGATACAAATGACACCTCACCCACTTTCAAAGTTCTTGAGGAGGGATACCAGGTATTTTCAAAAGAGGAGAATAGTAAATTTGCTGCCCGTCAGGAAAAATTCATCAAATCGCTTGAAAATGCCCTGATCAGAATTGAAAATAAAACCTATGGAATTTGCAGGGTTACCGGCAAATTGATTCCGAAGGATCGCCTGCGCATTGTTCCTCATGCCACTCTGAGCATCGAAGCAAAGAGGGTTCAAATGGCTGCCCCTGCTGCACGTCCTGTCGATCCGGACCTGGAATAATTATCTCTGCAAACAAATTCCCCGTTTGAAAAAAGCTATTCTAATTATTTTCTCAATTCTTCTTCTTGATCAGATATTCAAGATATGGATCAAGACCACGTTTTTTATGGGTGAAAGTCATGCCATTTTCGGAAATTGGTTTTATCTCCATTTTACTGAAAACGAAGGAATGGCTTTCGGGATGAAACTTGGCGGTGACTACGGAAAATTATTGCTGAGCCTTTTCAGGATAATCGCGGTGATTATAATCGGGTGGTGGCTGTACCGTTTTACGAAAAAAGGAGCAAATATACTGCTTATTACCTGTGTCTCGCTGGTGCTTGCCGGAGCGCTTGGAAATATCCTCGACAGCGCCTTCTATGGCCTGATATTTAATGAAAGCACCTATTTTCATGTTGCCGATATTTTCCCTAAAGATGGTGGGTACGGTACATTTTTACATGGCAAAGTAGTTGATATGCTCTATTTCCCGATCATTGAAACACATTATCCATCGTGGGTGCCATTCGTTGGCGGTGATGATTTTATCTTTTTCCGGCCCGTATTCAACCTGGCCGATTCTGTCATAACAATAGGAGTTATGATTCTCATTTTATTTCAAAGAAAGGTTTTCGCACCCAGCCCAAAACCTGAAACAGGGGATGAGAATGCCCCAGCCTGAGCCCAATCGTAAATCGTAATTTTTTTATCTCACCCTTATTTGTCGGCCAACTCGTAATGTGGTGGTAGGCTTAATTTTGTTCATTGCACAAATTTCCTTGATGGATGTATGGTATTTGTGTGCCAGTTTGCCAATTGTATCTCCACTTTTTATCTTGACAACAAGAGCGTTTTCCACAAAATCGTTAGGATAAAAAACCCTTTTCGTCACAGGGAAGTTATTGGAAATAAGTTTTTTGTTGTCGTAGTCGATCATTCTTAACGGATCAAGTGGAATATCTTTATACCTGACCTCAAAATGAAGATGTGGCCCGCGGCTCCTGCCGGTAGAACCGCCAAGGGCGATTGGTTCCCCCGACTTAACCACCTGGTTAACCTTAACCCTGATTTTTGATAAATGGCCGTAGTAGGTTTCCATTCCATTATAATGACGCATAATAACAAGGTTGCCGAACCCACCCCTGTTATATTTTGCATAGCGAACCACCCCGTCAAATGCGGCTTTAATCGTATCACCCCTGTTTAGCTTGATATCTAATCCTTTATGTGAATAGGTAAAGCCCCTGAAGAGTCTACCGTAGATTGGAAGCATAAAAATACGTTCAGCCGTTGTTAGAACGACCAAGGTGTCGTGGATTGAATCCAGGTCGATACGATAGGCAAAAACCTGGTCGTTTATCCATTGTGTAGAAAACAAACCAGTTGAATCTTCATCGAGACTCATTAAAACCGGTTCGCCCTGAAGATATTCCCAGGTAAAATTTTTATAGAGGATTGCAGGGCCGCCGGGTAATTCAACGGTATCAATGATGGCATTTGAATTTCGTTGTGCAAAGGAAAAAAGGGGGAGAATAAAAATCAGTAGTAGCCACAATTTTAATAACTTCATTGAATATTTGTTAGGTTTTATCAATTAGATAACGACAAAGCTACATGAAAAATTTCCCACATCAAACATTTAATCAAACAGATATTTTATCTTTGCATAAATTAATGCCATAACATGCAAGTGAAGAAAAACGGGAAAATCTCGCAGATCATCGGTCCTGTCATCGACGTGATCTTTGAGGAAGATGTCAAACTTCCTAATATTTATGATGCCCTGGAGGTAACAAATGAAAAGGGAGATGTGATTGTATTGGAATGTGAGTATGATGTAGGCGAGCACACAATGCGTACGGTTGCCATGGATTCGACCGATGGATTACGCCGGGGGATGGAGGTGGTAGCCAAAGGGCGACCGATTTCAATGCCGGTAGGAGATATGGTGCGGGGCCGTTTGTTTAATGTGATTGGTAAGCCCATCGATGGATTAGGTCCTGTTTCCGAAGAAAATGTATATGCCATTCACCGCGATCCACCGAAATTCGACACTCTTAGCACTTCAAAAGAGGTACTGTTCACCGGTATCAAAGTCATTGATCTGATTGAACCCTATTCAAAGGGAGGCAAGATTGGGCTGTTCGGCGGCGCCGGTGTCGGTAAAACCGTGATAATCATGGAACTTATTAACAATATTGCCAAGAAATATGCAGGGTTATCGGTTTTTGGAGGCGTTGGAGAGCGCACACGTGAAGGAAATGACCTTCTCCGTGAAATGATCGAATCGGGTGTTATCCGTTATGGCAAAGAGTTTCTGGAAGACATGGAAAAAGGCGGCTGGGATTTGTCGAAAGTTGATCGCGAGGAGCTGTTGAAATCACAGGCTACTTTGGTATTCGGACAGATGAACGAACCTCCCGGGGCCCGCGCCCGCGTTGCTCTATCGGGTCTCACCATGGCTGAATATTTCCGCGATGGCGATGAAAAATCAGGTGGACGTGACATACTCTTCTTTATCGACAATATTTTCCGGTTCACGCAGGCAGGTTCAGAAGTATCGGCCCTTTTGGGGCGTATGCCATCAGCCGTGGGTTATCAGCCAACCCTGGCCTCTGAAATGGGAATTATGCAGGAGCGTATTACCTCGACCAAACGTGGTTCCATAACTTCGGTGCAGGCTGTTTATGTGCCTGCCGATGACCTTACCGATCCTGCGCCGGCCACAACATTTGCCCACCTCGATGCCACTACGGTTTTAAGCCGTAAAATTTCTGAACTGGGTATCTATCCGGCTGTTGATCCGCTTGACTCGACTTCACGCATCCTTACACCGGATGTGGTTGGCGATGAACATTACGATACAGCCCAACGTGTTAAACGGATCCTTCAACGGTACAAGGAACTTCAGGATATCATTGCCATTCTTGGGATGGATGAACTGTCGGACGAAGACAAACTTGTGGTATCACGAGCCCGTCGCGTGCAGCGCTTCCTATCACAACCCTTCTTCGTTGCAACTCAGTTTACCGGCATTCCAGGCGCTTTCGTGAATATAGAAGATACTATCAAAGGGTTCAATATGATTATGGATGGCGCTGTCGATGAATATCCCGAATCAGCCTTCAGCATGGTTGGAACCATTGAGGAGGCAATTGAAAAGGGTAAGAAAATGTTGGCAGAAAGTCGTTAGCGACTACAAGTGAATGTTAAATATCGAATATTGAATTCTGAAAAGTGAAAGTTGAAATAATAACCCCGGACTCAACTATTTTTACAGGCGATAATGTCGGATTGGTTCAATTGCCCGGTATCGACGGATCATTTGAGGTAATGAACAACCATGCCCCCCTGATTTCAGTACTTCAACAAGGAAAAATCAAGATAATTAATAAAGGCGAAAAAGAAGAGCATTTCTTCGATATAAAAGGGGGCGTTATAGAGGTACTCAATAATAAAGTTCTCGTACTCGCAGAATAAAATGAGGACACATCCAGCCCGATCTTTTAATAGAAAAGTGGGCGATTGTCAATAATGGTAGCCGTTTTTTCCAGCGCTTTGTACATATTTGCGGTTACACGCTGGTTGAAACTTTGTTGCAACTGCATGTTTTCATAAGAGAAATCTTCCTTTGCAGGAGCTTCAGTCACTTCATTAATAAAACAAAAGTAAGCGCCTGATTTTCCAGTTAGTGGACCCTTTAGTTCGCCTTTTTTGGAAGTGAATATCTGGCCAACCAATTCTGATTCACGACCAAAAGCGGAACGACTATAACCTGTAAATGTCAGAACAACTGTGTCAACTTTTGTGGCCAGACTTGAAGCCAATGTCCGAATATCTTTGTTGGATGATAATGTTTGTTTCATTTTATCAGCCAGCATATCTATCTTCTTCATGTTCTTAACCGATGGCTCTATTCGCTTTTTGATGGCTTCAAGGGGCTGTTGTCCTTTTTCAGAGGTAGCTTTCAGCAGGGCAATCACATATTTACCACCAATATCAAAAACAGGGCTTACTTCACCAATCTTTGTTTTCTCTGCATAGGCCCAACGTACTATTTCGCGTGCATTGGGAAGTCCCATCAACGAATTGTCCATTTCTTTAACATTGGGGGCCGACCTCTTCTGAAGCCCCTTTGCCACAGATGCCTTATCAAATGTTTCGGTGGTCTTGTTCTGACCGGCAAAAGCGCTTGCTTTCATATAGAAATCCTGGAAAGTCTGGTTGCTGGGTTCGATGTCGCGCTCCAGCACGGCAGCCCTGACCTTTGAAACAGGCTTGGTTTTATTGGTCAACAGGAACAGCGAATAACCTATACGGGTTTCGACTACCTTCATCTCATTGGGTTTCATTTCAAGCCCTGCCTTGAAGAAGGGCTCATAGTTAGCGCTGCCATCAGTGAACCATTTCAGGTCGCCGGCGTCATCTTTTGCAGAAGGATAATCGGATAATGTCTTTGCAACCTCAGAAAATTTTTCCGGGGTCTTTTTAAGCGCGACCATCAGGCTATCGATTTTTGCTTTTGCTTCGGTTTTGGTACGTTTAATATTTTCATTTCCGGTTCCGGTAAAAGCAAATAAAATCTGAGAACCGTTCATGGAATCTGGCCGCTCCTGCATTTCCAGCAATTTGGCCATGTACCATTTGTTGTTATATTCGAAAGGAGGGAAAATCGCGCCAGGCTTTGATATAAATAACAGAGAATCAAGTCGTGGAGGAAATTTACCCTTCTTTACAAAGGTAGTGTCCACTTTCGTATCGGAATTTGCTGTGGCAAAATTCAATACATCTGAACTGGATTGAAAATCATTGAAAAGCTGTTTAACGTCTTCTGCTGTTTTTTTTCGGTCGAGGTCTGATGGTTTTACCTCAAAAAGAACAAAATCAACATCGCGTGAAGCTTCTTCCGTAAAAAAGTAAATCTTGTTTTTATCGTAAAATTTCTGATAATCCGTATCTGTAAGTTTAACAGCGCTATCGGAAATTGCTGTAATATTAGGGGAAACGACAAAAACCTTCAAAGTTTTAGCCTGGTTAATAAAATCTTTCTTCAGAAATGCCTTCGGAATGTAATATCCCTTTGAAATCAGATTATTGAATTTGGTTTCCTGACGGTCATTCTTGATGGCTTTTTCAAACTGAAGCCATTGATCCCGTGCTTTGGGTTCCATTTTATCAAGGTTTTTGAGGTAATTCAGCACAAGGGCCGGATCATATTTCCCGGTTGCCGGGTCTTTGAAATATTGTAGGATGAACCGATGAGGCTGCTTACCCTGAACCTGGTCGAAAAGCTCTTCAGGAGAAACTGTCAATCCCAGTTCAGTGTATTCCTCTCCCATCAAAAGCTCTTTCACTGTTGCCATCCAGGTACTCTGCCGAACCTGATATGTTTCCTGATCAGTGATTTTATCATTGCCCGAATTTTCTTTCTGTGATTCAAGGTTTTTATCTACCTTAACATTGAATTCCGAGTAGGGAATACTCTCACCGTTCACAACGCCAATCTCATTGGTCCCCTTGGCCGTTTTACCCCCAAAGTCCCCGATCACAAAGGCAGCAATTGCAACACCAATAATAATGACAGCAAGTCCCGAGTGTTTTCTGATTTTTCCAATAATCGCCATGCTATAATGAATTTAATTTAAAACAGGGTGCAAAAGTATAGATAATCCCGCAAACTTCAAAGACTTAAAACCTTTAATTCAGGAATGCTTTGCATTTCGCTGTTTCACCATTAAATGGAGTCGCCCTTCACGTTCATCTGCCCGGTGAAATTCTGAATCGTATAACGAGTGAATGATTCATTCGATTCCATTGAAGTTCCATTCAGAATGTTATCGGGGCGGGTAATTTTAACTTTTACATCCGACCATATTTTGTGCTTGTTTTCATCCCAAATCAGGTGTTCAGTATTTAGTTGCTCGTTTTTCTTTTCGCTTCTGACGATGACATTTCCCCAAGCCTCCATTATCCTGGAATATTCCCTGCGGACACCCCGGTTCCCGGTAATTGTCGAAGAAATTTGATTAACTGAATCGAACATGAAAACTTTAAATCCATTCGGAAATTCAATCAATGAATTTTCACCGGTGTACCTATTCATCAAAGGACTGGTAAGGCGTGCCTGAATTTTGCCTGAATCGCTGAACAATACATCAATATTGCGGGCCGACATGATGGGGGCGTTCTCTTTGACCTGAATGAAATCTTCTGTCTTAGGGGCCTTACTGCAGGAAACCAGGCAAAGCAGCAAGAATAAAATAAAGCTGTGGAATTTTAAGGAACAAATCAGTTTCAAGGCTAGTAATACTTACGTTTGATAAACCATCTTTCATAAATGGAGAATCCAATAACAATCTTAAAATAACTTTCCCGGATCAGATTTTGTGAAGTAGTGCCCCTTACTCCATATTGAGCGCCAACGTTTAGCATGGTTTTCATGCCCCTTAGGGGAAGTCCGAAGCCAAAGGTTATGGCATATTCATTCAGGTCCTGTCCGCGAAGCCGCAGATAAGTCTTATTATAAGTGAAACCAAGCCGATAGCGAACCCTTGCAAAATAATTGGAATAATTGTCGGCGTTTGGAACTAACTCTCCTCCGAAGTTTACCTGCCAGCTGTTTACGAGTGAGTCGCTCATATCAAATGCTCTGAATTTTTCCCAATTTTGCCATTTGTAATCAAGCCCCACCATCCATTTGTTTGTTTTTTCAAAGCAAAAGCCTCCTCCGATCATCATTGGAATAATAATCCGGCCTTTAAAACCTGCGGCTGTGGCAAGAGTATCGCGCGGTACTTCGATACCTTCAGCGCTGATCAAAAAGGTCTGGGCAAGGGCATCGGTTTTGGCAGACATACTCAATGAGGGATTGAAAACAGCTCCAAGGTTGAGGAACAGATCATTTTTAATTCTCGTCCTGTATTGAGCGCCAAAATTGAAGGATAGATCATTCATAGTCACGTAATAGATCTCCTTGAAATTCATAGCGCTCGTGGAATCAGGAAATAAAACCATTGCCTGGCGGTCCATACTACCGAAAAGGTATGATATATTGACGCCAACTGAAAACTTTTTAAAAAGTTGAAAAGCATTTCCCCAGAATAGCCGATTTATTCCGCCCGAACCTGAATAAAGACGAACCACAGTTCCCGAGTTGGGGTATTCCTCGTAATTTGCTACATTATAACCTACATCACTATATGGTACCAATCCCAGGCTGGTTTTCCACCATCTGTTAACGGGCATGCCAAACAGGAGATATCCCAGTGAGGCATAATTGCGACTGGCAGTCTGAAAATCAGAACGAAGGGTCACAAATTCCCCATTGAATCCGCCATCGAACACAAAGGAAAGGGAATCAAAAGCGCTATAAGAAGCTGGATTTGCATAGTTAACATGATACGGACTTCGCAGGCTGATACCCAATTGGCCCATCGACATATTCCATGCATTGTTGTTATCGGCAATATCGCCTATGCCAAACCGGGAATAGGGCGAAGTTATCCGGATCTGTGAAAACAAGGTCAAACTAAGAAACAGAGAGCAAATGATGATCGGGAATCGAAGGCTATTTGGCTTTATTAACATTAAATGCAAGAATTTGATGTAAACCGTGTATAACGATATTTGGGAGTGCAAAGATGCTAATTTTTAGCCGTTTATCAAAATATTTATAATCTCCCCCGCTAAGAATAATCTCAATATCGGGATATTTCTGTCGGTATTTGTTTGCAATTCCCTCAATTTCAGCTATTGAGCCGGTCAGAACCCCCGAAAGAATCGATTCTTCAGTGTCTTTCCCGGTCAGGATCATGGTATTCCGGAAAGAAACTAACGGCAATCTCCCTGAGAAAGTATGCAGGGCATGAAACCGCATAAGAATGCCTGGCGATATGGCGCCCCCGAAGTACTCATTGCGATCGCTGACAAAATCGTAGGTGATGCAGGTACCAGCGTTGATGACCAGAACATTTTTTCCCGGGAAATGGTTTGCCCCTGCAACAGCAGCTGCCAGCCGATCCTTTCCTAACGTTTTTTTCGACTTGTAACGATTAATAATAGGCAAAAGAGTATTTTCATCGAAGTCAAAAAAATGAAAATTCCCGGATAAAAACTTTGTAATGGAGGCCCGATATGATGTTACCGAGGAGAATATGCAATTTTGGATGCCCGGATAATGTCGTGTGAAATCATGAAGGATTTTCATACTCAATACAGAAAACAGCTGTATATCAATGAGCCGGCCATCATTGAATATGGCAAGTTTTTTATTGGTATTTCCAAGGTCAACGATCAAATCCATAGATAATATTTACGTTTTTAAATCCCAACAAAGGTATTGATTTTTTAAAAAAACTTTGTACCTTTGCCACCCCAATATTCATTGTTGTATTTGGCGTCGTAGCTCAGATGGTAGAGCAGAGGACTGAAAATCCTTGTGTCACTGGTTCAATTCCAGTCGATGCCACGACAAAATCAGCCAAAACCCCGATTCCTGACAGTTTCGGGGTTTTTATTTTTCAGATTGAGCGAATTTTTGGACAACAATTCGGAATTATACTTTCGAATAATTTTATTGGTATTAATTGGAGTAAAAAGGTTAATTTTAGCCTATCTTGCTAAATATTTTCAACTTATGAAGAAACTGATCCTATCTCTATTGTCATTGTCACTTATCGCAACCTCCAGCGCTCAGATTTCACTTGAAAACACCTATCCTGCTTCAACCGGTCTTACCGAACTGGCGGTCTCAGGCTTCAAGTATTACATGATGGATGTTGTTAACAATCAGTGCAAACTATACAACATCGACCATTCCTTATGGAAAACAATTAACCTGATTGTGCCTGCCGGGATGTATCTTTACGATATCAGGTATGTTTCTGAGACACTGTTCAACACCGACAACAAGGTGGAACTTGCATACATATATTATTCCTACGACACAACACTCCTATTTTATACATACTATACTATGGTGGTCAACGAAGATGGGCAGCTGCTTCTCTCCATCCCGGGATGTTCATACCTCGAAGTTAAGGCTCCCGGAGCCTATGGTACCAAGATGCTCGCTTATGTTTATGATTATTCAATAGTACTTTGGACAATGAATACTCAGGTCTATTCGTTGCCCGGGAATCTGCCAACCGGTGAAATATCAGTTGAGGGAAATAGTTTCCTGAATAGGCCCTTTCCCAACCCGGCAAGCGCCAATGTCACTATCCCATATCAGCTACCTTTTGGAGTGAACACCGCCGAAATCAGACTAATCAACGAATCAGGCAAGCTTATCAAGAGTTACACGGTTGACCGCACTTTTCGTGAATTGTTAATCCAAATTGCCGATCTGCCCAAAGGTATTTATGTTTATCAGGTGAAATCGGATCAGGGGATCTTCAGTTCCGGCAAGTTAATTCATGACTGACCCTACCGGCAACCGGCTAAAAAGAGATGGCACAGCCGACCTCCTGAAAGGGTTGGCTGTGCTATTTATGATCCAGGTGCATATCATGGAGCAATTTGCCACTAACGACACTTTCAACAGTGTGATCGGGAAAATATCGATGTTTCTGGGTGGTCCGTTTTGTGCCCCGGTATTTTTGGCAGTGATGGGTTACTTTCTGGCTGTTTCTGCAAAACCGTTGATTTACTTCCTAAAAAGAGGCGCTCTTTTATTCCTGGGTGGGATTTTACTCAATACGGCCCGCTCAGCAAACTTGCTGGTGCAAATCGCGCAGGGTGAAATTAGCCTGGACCCCTGGTTTTTTATTTTGGGCGCCGATATTTTTACGCTGGCCGGCCTCAGCCTGGTTTTGATTGGAATCGTGCGCATGATTTATAAGGAAAAGACTTTGTTGTACATTCTTACTGCACTGGTTGTGGCCGCCATCAGCCCTTTTCTAAATCAGGACAGGTTAGATGGAATAATTCCGGCACAAATCATAGCTTTTTTCTGGGGAACCCAGGAATGGTCATACTTCCCTCTTTTTCCATGGTTTGCCTACGTTCTTTCAGGATATGCATTCCGACTATTTCTTAAACGAAATCCGATTGCATGTAAAATTGATATTAAAAATCAATATATTTATTTCATTCCCTTAATGATCGGAGTAATTATCACAATGCCCTATGCTGCAGCGATTGCTCATAACCTGAATGGGCCAGGGGGGTATTATCATCATGGAATTCTTTTTTTTGGCTGGGTTCTGCTGTTCATGGTATCATACCTGATTCTGGTTAAGTTGGTCGATATCTCATATGGAAATTATTTGGTTGCCAGGGGTTTAAAATGGATCGGACAAAAAGTGACGAGCCTGTATGTGATCCAGTGGCTGATTATCGGAAACCTTGCCCCATGGTTATTCAAGAGTCAGAACCTCTTTCAATTTTTGGCATGGTTCGTCATGGTAACTCTTGTAACATTACCGCTTGGATTATTTGTTGAAAAGATCCCAAAAATATACCGGAGGTTATTTTTCAGGAATGCCTCTTGGCTAAAAACTCCCTGGCAAGTTCCCCCAGCCCGGCAGGATGATCAAGCCTGATCTATTTTAACGAGCGAATTAAAGAGTGTTTGGTCGGTTGTAAGCCTGTCGGTATTACCGTAAACACACAATACATGCTGGCTTAAAATCTCGTTTACAAGTTGTGCAAATCCACGGATGTCATCAGAGGTAGTCGACAGAACTGCATCGCGGTCGTGCTGAACCTCTTCGGGTGTTCGCTGTGAGAAAAACATACTCACGGCCTGATCTCCCTTTTGTGAAGGGGTAAGTGGCGAGTCCATCTCTGAGATTGTTCCGATGATATACCGGGTCATGCTTCGCTGGTCGGCATTAAACGAGGAGAGGTATTCGGGTGTATTGTCAAAATTTTCGATGGTGCTAACCAGATTCGGATCGCGGTAGGAGTTAAAAGTGAAATTTCCCCCGGGGGCAATGCTGCTGAAGCCGCCATATGCCCCGCCTATCACCCGGATCCGGGTTTGGAGCCAATCGGTCGATAAAACCTGGTTTAGCACGCGCATCCTGGCATCCCATTCATAACCCAGTTTCTTGAAATTATAGCCCTTCACAACGTATTGCACATTGGATGCAGCCATCAACCCTTCATTCTGTTTTTCAAGATTGAAATTCCAAACATGCTCCACCGCCCGACCATGTGGAAGTTTCCGGGCGAGAAAATTCAACCCGTCATCGAAACCTGCCTGATCTTTCTCTGACCCGGTATATGAAACGACCATATTATCTCTCGTAAACAGGAGTGAAGCGACCTTTTCAAGGTTTGCAATGATATTTTGTGAATTTATTTCGAAATTTTTGAGCAGATCGGTCACAAACCAGTAGTAAGACAGTCCGCCGGTAAGCTCAGTGAGCATTCCCTGGTTGCTGAAATAGGAAGAAAGACGGCGGCTTGCAACATGATACCCATTGCTTTTCATCTGTGCATCGAGTTGTGACTGATGACGCGAAAGCACTGTTTTCAAACGGCCGGCATCGTTGTAAAGGGTTTGATCGAGGATTTCTTCACCAAGTTCAAAAAGCTTGCCTATCTTATAATTCATCGCTTTTGAGGTAACCACAAACTTTGGCTTGAGATCGTTGTCGTCAGATTTCGTCAGGTAGGTTCGGAGTGATGTGAAAAAACCGCCGGTATGAATGTTCAAGGCCTTGTTCAGGTCGCCAAATGAATAATTTTTCGTATTCATACTCCCAATCACATTGGAAAGGAGCGAAACATATGGGATCAGCACCTGTGGCACAAGTTGCAGATCAAAGAAAAGGTTGACATAAACCACATCGTTAGTAAATTGCTCATGTGTCAGTACCGGAATCCCGGAAATATTCTGCTGATTTGCCAGGTAAAAGGTTGCTTTTGGATCGATGTCGCCGATTTCGAGCATCGGAATGGAGGCAAGCGCTTCAGGTGTATCTTCGCGTTGCTGGTAGGCGATGAGTTCCTCTGCTTCACTGATTACTTTGGCAATAGCCGCTTCATCCATGGTTGATTTGCAGGACGCAAGTTCAGCTTCCAGAGCGGCATTTCGCTCTTTTTCCAGGCTGGTCGATGGTTCCAGGGTCAGTAAAAGAGTATGAGGGTTATCCAGGAAGTATTTCCGGATGATGGTTTCAAGCCAATCAGTTGTCAGCGCTTTTTTCACCTCTGCCAGCGGGGTTTCATACTCCAGTCCGGCGAAGGGGTCGTTGGCAAAGAACCAGCCAGCAAGGGCCATGTTGAGATAGGTCAGTCCTTTTTGGGCATCATCACCTTCACGCAGTCGGAATTCGATACGGTTTATCACCCCTTCTATTTCCTCTTTGTTGAGCCCTTCGCTGGCGGCTTTCCACAAAATTCCGGTCACAATCTCCAGAAATTTCTGTTTATCCTCTGGGTTAGCGTTAATGGCAGCAATCTGAACTGCATGTTGCTTGAAATTAGAGGACGAAGCAGACACATCCTGCCCGATACCAGCCTCAAGCAGGGCAAGGCGTATAGGGGCCGATTCCTGGTTCACCAGCACTTCGCACAGGATATCGAGGGCCATTGTAAGCGCCAGGTCGGTATTGTTACCGGCTACAAAGTTATAGGTGAGAAAGGTGTGGTTCGCTGTCGCCGAATCCTCCATCACCGGGTAATAAGACGTTATCTCCTTAATTGCCGGAAATGGCGGCTGATCTTCAATAGTGATGAGGTTTCCTGTCTTGGTATAATTGACAAGATAGGCTGAATCGATGAATTCAAGCTCCTTTTCCAGGTCGGCATTTCCATAAAGAAATATATAGCTGTTTTCGGGATGGTAATATTTCCGGTGAAAATTCATGAACGCTTCACGGGTCAAGGTTGGAATTGCTTCTGGTGTTCCGCCCGACTCATAACCATATGCGTTGTCGGGAAACAGATGTTTGAATACCTGGTACCACAACTCGCGCTGGGGATTTGAAAATGAGCCCTTCATTTCATTGTAAACCACTCCTGTGTAATTGAGGAGTTCATCATTTCCGGTGAGTTCTAAATGCCAACCCTCTTGTTTGAGTATCCTCGGATCATCCCAAATCAGCGGATTAAAAACGGCATCGAGGTAAACGTGCATGAGGTTGAAATAATCCCTGGTATTCATGCTGGCCACCGGATACATGGTATAGTCTTTTGAAGTAAAGGCGTTGAGAAAGGTGCTAAGCGAACCTTTGAGCAGCACATCGAACGGACTTTTAACCGGGAAACTTTTCGAGCCATTGAGCACCGAATGTTCCATGATATGTGGTGCGCCGTTATCAGATTCGGGAAAGGTTTTAAACCCGATGCTGAAGGTTTTGTTCGGATCCTCTGAAATGATCTTCAAAAGCCTGGCGCCGCTTTTCATATGCTCGAAATGCAGGCAGTCAGAATTCAATTCCCTGACAAATCGCTCTTCAATCAGGCGGAAACCATGATAAATATTCTCAGGAATATATTTTATAATCATATAATAAATTCAATTTTCAAATTATTATTTAATCAGCGACAATCCCTCCATCGCTGAGCTGTCCTTTGGTTTGTTTAGCAGTACCTTGTTGAACATCACTTGAGCTTCACGCAATTTGCCAAGTTTTAAATTTATCCAGCCATATAAAAGATTTGCATCGTAATCAAATGGATACAGGTTGACTACTTTTTCAAGGTACTTTTCAGCCTTTAAATAATCCTGTTTGCCGTAATAAACTGACCCCATCCTATAGTTGGCTAGGGTATTCTGAGGATCGATTTTCAGAATTTCCTGGTACTCGTGAATAACCTGGGTCCAGTTACCCATCACGGCCGAGGGCAAAACAAGTCCGAACTTTGGCTCAATAGCATAAGGTTTCAGTTTCATCGCTTTTTGATAGTATGTGGTCGATTCCAGGTATAACCCTGCTAGATAATGAAGCCAACCGAGACGGAGATTTATTTCGTAGGAATTTTCCTGATAAACATCTTTAAGGGTTTTAATAGCCCTGGAGTAATCGGCTTTAGCCTCCATCGAATAGCTGTTTTCAAAGGCAACCAGAAGGGATTTTACATCGGATTGGGCGAAGAGGTGCGAATAAGGAAAAAGGCAAAGAATAAATAGTGAAACAATAAAATTGCGAATTGCGAAGCCACGACGAACACCTGTAAAGATCAAGGTGATGTGAGTAAATATCGAAATGCACGGCATTTTACACGTTTGACTTCTGATTTTCAACTTCTGACTTCTTAAAGCTTCCATGTAATTCCTCCGATAATGGTGTTGGTAGAATAGGGAAAATTTATTATTTGAGGGATGGCAATTGTTTCTCCACTCGCGGGATCTGTTGTGTTTTCATAAAATAATTTCTGGTATTCTTTCCGGTAATACTGATAAATGAGTGAAAACTGAAAATGTTTCGAGAAGATAAAAATCAGATTTGCACCCAACCTGTAATTTATTTTATCACTGTTATTAAAAACAATGGCACCATTGGAAATATTGGCATTGGTATAATTTCCATAAAGCAGGTTTGCCTCGGCCCAAAACCAGCGCGTAATTTTAGCGCCAATCATCTGGTTGAGCAAAATACGGGAGTCGCCGCCCTGGAAATAACCGGTAAGGGTCGTATTCCCATATAAATTCAGGCTGCCTAAAGGATAATAAGTCAGTGACCCTCCAGCCTGTACCTGGTTTTTGCCATTTAAATTTGACCAGCTTCCGAAAAGGCCCATTGTAAAAACCGAAAAATCTTTAGTAACGGTGATTCCGGCTACAAAATTGTAAAACGAAGTGTCGTTCTGTGTGATAGAATAAATTGAACGCTGGAAGGGGAATATAGAATCTTTATCCGTAATGTCAATATGCCACAAGGTATCCATTACCGTCTGTGCGCGATAGTGGGCTTGCATGTTTGGATAACGGACATTGATCATATGAAACGATGGCATGATCCGGAACCCTCTTGGTAACATAATCCGTGCTTCAAGATAAACCTCATTTTGATTGATCCGGTAGTTACAGGTAGTATCTTTCCGAAGGGTGTCGAAACTGTAATGGTTGTAATATCCCCATGTACAGTCGGCCTTGGAAACCAGCCGATCCTCAATCCATGACCAGGCAAAAGATTTTGTTTTGGAAAAATTCAGATAATTATAAGCCGCATTCAGACTAACCTTGTTCCAGAGGTTTACAGTAAAACCGGCATGGCCATAATAGCTGTCGCCATAGCGGTCCTGTTCAGAATAAATTGCGACGGGGCCTGCCTGGCTTGGTTTGCCTTTTGCTCCTTCGGGGCCGGCAAGGGTGGCGCCCCCTTCCACTCGAACCTCTTCAATTACCGGCGCTTTGACATTCAACCGATTTTTCATTTCCTGCGGCATGTAAGGTAACAGACTGTAGGCATCGGAAGTGCGATTTGAATTAAGATAACAGAAATAGAGGTATTCCAGCGCCACTGGATCTGCAGTATTGAATTCCAGCGCCGATGAAAAGTGGCTTATTGCGGAGATAAATTGGCCCCGTTCATAAAATGCAATACCAAGACGCATGCGAAGATAGTAGTAGTCTATGTTTTGCCGCAGAGCCTGTTTACCGATAATAACCAGGCTGTCCCATTTTTTTTCCTGGTAAAGCCGGAAAGTTAGCCGGTCGGCTTTTGTGAAATCAAGCTTATCTGATGCACTGGATACAGATGGAATAAAAAGGGTAAAGAAGAGACAAATGATAAAAAATATTTTCATTGGGGGATCAGTTTCGCTTCTGTAGATTTTTCATTTTCATATACGATA
>JBAXKG010000043.1:0-21895 GCA_037137455.1 Bacteroidota bacterium | reverse complement strand
AATCTTCGATGGTTGCTTCAATGGGTGTTATTTCCACTGATTCATGTTTGTTTTTTTCCAGGTAATCAGACAGTGTATTTTTTTCAATAGCGCCTTCACTGAATGAAACATGGGCCGATTGACCGAAGGCATGCACGCTGTGCACCCCTGGAAAACTCCTGAGTTCGCCAAGTAGCTTGTAAATATCGCCCGATTTTATTGAGAGCAACGAAAGAGGATAATTACGGATGATCTCTTCCGGAGTGCTGATGGTCATGATCCGGCCGTTCTGTATCAGGGCAACCCGATCGCAAAGACTGGCTTCATCCATATAGGGTGTGGATACCAGGATAGTAATTCCGGCTGTTTTCAACCGTTTCAGCATCTCCCAGAATTCGAGCCTCGAAACGGCATCCACTCCGGTTGTAGGCTCATCGAGAAACAAAATCTCCGGCTTGTGGATCATAGCACAACACAATGCGAGTTTTTGTTTCATACCCCCCGATAACTTGCCGGCTTTTCTGGTTTTAAAGGGTTCAATTTGAACATAGATATCTTTTACCAGATCGTAATTTTCGCGGATGGTGGTTCCAAAGATGGTAGCAAAGAAGTTCAGGTTTTCCTCAACGGTCAGATCCTGGTAAAGAGAAAACCTTCCCGGCATGTAACCACATATATTCCGGATTTTCTTATAATCTTTAACTACGTCAAAGCCCTCAACGCTGCATGTGCCGGCATCGGCTAAAAGCAGGGTGGTCAGGATGCGGAAAAGGGTGGTTTTGCCGGCTCCATCGGGACCAATAAATCCAAAAAGCTCGCCCCTGGCAACATCAAAGGAGATATTGTCAAGGGCGAGGGCCTCACCAAATCGTTTGGATATTTTTTGGACAATGACCGAGGGGCCCGGCATAGCTTAGTTCTGCGGTGGGATGGATTTGGTCCAATAGCTGTTTCTTCCTAAAAGCGAAATGCCTATATACCCGCGAATTTTCAACTTAGTGGGACTTTCGAACTTAACATAGCATTTATATGTTTTTCCGTTTTTAGGGTCGTAAATTGTACCGCCAGACCATTCGTCTTTTCCATCGAAGTTAAAGTTCTTCATATTTACCAGGCCGATCAAAGGAGTCGATTTCAGTTTGGCATCCGGATTTTCTTTATCGGTACGTGGCAATCCGGTGATGGAATCGAGAGGGGTTCTTAGCCATACCAATTTTCCGAAATATTTGCCGTTCTCTTTGTACAAGGTGATCTTTCCGGTAGCTTCCTGGTTTAGCCAGGTGCCGAGAATATCATCTCCTTTATGGCTTTGTGCCGAGGCAGTAGTCCCCGACCATAAGGTCACAAGAATGACAAATACTAATGCTGAAGTGATTTTTTTCATGGTTTTTGTTTTTGGTTAATTAATAAGAAATAAATTTTATTTCGCCCGGCATCCCGATCTTCAGGGCGCCGTCATTCAGTACACGTACTTTCACAGCATAAACAAGGTTCACGCGTTCCTCTTTCGTTTGGATAGTTTTGGGTGTAAATTCAGCTGTTTGTGAGATCCAGATGACAATGCCTTCCAATTTCGAATTAGTTTTTTCATCGTTATCAATACGGACTTCCACCTTGTCTCTGATTTTAATATGCGGCAACTGCGCACCAGTTACGTATACCCGAAGTTGCATTTCACGCAAATCGGCAATTTTGTAAAGAGGCTTCCCAAAGATAGTAACCTCGTTGTTCTCTGCAAATTTCGTCAGTACTGTCCCCTTAAGAGGGTTTATAATTCGCGCGTTTTTGATGGATTCACGCACCTGGGCAATCTGTTGTTCGGTACTCCCGATCTGGTCTTCGATACCCCGGAATTGTGTTTTAATTGAGGCCACCTGTTTCTCTATCAGGTTAATGCTGGAATTAATGTCATCGAGCTGCTTCTGAGTTGCCGCTCCGTCTTTAAGTAATTTGATAACACGGTTTTTTTCAATCAGGATATTTTCGCGATTTTGTTCCTGAACGGCGATCTGAGATGCCAGATCCTCTTTCCGTGAACTTGTGGCATTTCTTTGCTCCATCCATTGGAGCTTTTTCAGGTGTAAATCGGTGGTATCGACAAAGCCAACCAGCTGGTTTGAGTCGAGCAACTGGCCCTCCATGATATCAAACATCATAATTTTTCCATTAGCCAGCGATGAAACTGTCACCTCCGTGGCTTCAAAAGAACCATAGGCATCGGATTTGTCTTTATCGCTGCCACATGAGGTCAGAAGGACAATCCCTGTAAAAATTCCAAGAAGATTTCGTTTCATGGGTTGTAATGTATTTCAAAAAAATTACAATTTACCAATATTATACAAATAACTGATTTTTGCTTTTATCAACTGGATTTTATGAATTTCCAAACCCATCCTTGCCTGTGTTTCATCGTTTACCCGGAGAATATAATCACTAGATGTGATAACCCCGTTTAACAGTTGTGAGGATGCTGTTTTTGTAATGCTGCTTCTCAGATCTACAAGTTCCTGATCCCTGATCAATAAGTCGGAAAGTTTTGTGATATCGGTTATGTTTTTCCGGGTGGTCACCCTGAGGTTTTTATCAAAAGTTTCCTGCTGGTTTTTAATGATATCGCCCTGGATGTCATAGATCTTTTTCTCGTTTTTATTAGCGTTCCAGTTCCATGGGTTCCATGTGAGTCGGGCGCCCACCATAGCCATGGGGGCAATGTCGGTGGCCAGAAAATTGTAACCGGGCCGGCCAAACCCGAATTGTCCGAATGCCCAGAATTTTGGATTCCACTTTGTGGTGACCATGTTTTTCAGCAGGTTGGCACGGTCGCGCTGGATCCCGTATAATTCGTATTCAATCCGTTTGTTTTCATATTCCATTAAAGGGATCCTGATAACGGGAGTTTTAAAGGCCGAGCTCTCATCCAGGGTCAATGTGATAAGTTCTGAAAGCATACGGATACTGCCAAGCCGGTCCATCGACAATTCATAAATATTCTGATCTAGTTTAATAATTTCAGCACGGATCAGATCAGCATTCATTTTGAGCATGGCGCCATTCCTAACGGCCGATTCCACCTCACTCAGTTTTGAATCAAGCTGCCTTTTTGTTTCCCGTAACAATTCGACATTTTTCTGTGTGAGCAGGATGGTGAAATAGAACTGGTTTACCTGGTCCTTTAATAAATACAAGGTGGCATCGACACTTTTTTTATCGACATTCAGGTTGAATTTCTCAAGTCTCTTTTGATAACTTGTTACGTTGCCATCATAAATTGATTCACTCACATCAAGGGTGAGTTTATACTGGTCTTTTGGGATCACAGGCCCCTGAAGTTGGGGAAGGTTGGCCGGCAGTTGGATTACTACTTCTGTCACCTCATTCTGCCAGGAGGCGCTTCCATTGACATTGAACTGTGGCAGATAATTTTTATTCAGGTTTTTTGTTCTCAGGTCGCTGGACTTGGCTATTAAACTGGCCTGCCTGATAAGTGGATATGTTTTTTGTATTTGCTGATAACAAAAATCAAGGGTTATGGAATCCTGTGCCCCGGCTGCAAATGAAAGCAGGAGGGTAACAACAATCATTGGGAAGCTAAATGGATGTATATTACCTACAATGTTCTTTTTCATAGCCTTTTAACGCGTAAATAATGAATTCGGGAACAAAGTAAACACTATTTCGGGATTTTGATTTTTTGCCCTGGTTTCAGCCGGTTAGTGTTCTTGAAGTCGTTTAGTGTCTTAATCTGCGAAACAGTGACATCGAATTTGTCGGCAATATCCCAGAGATTATCCCCCGACAGAATGGTGTAATATACAAAGCGTTGTGCGGCCGATGAAGTACTTTTCGGTTTTGCCTTTGCTTCGGTTTTGCCGGCAGAAACAATGCTTTGTCCGGTTGACGAAACCCTTAGTTTTTGTCCAACGAGGATGGTTGAACTATTCAGGTTATTCCATTTCATCAGATCCGAAGAGGTGCAGCCATATTTTTGGGCAATCAAACCAAGGCTTTCTCCGCTTTTCACTACATGGATGGTTGTTAAGTTCTCATCACCTGAGGTTGATTTTGCTGAAATTTTGGTACTGGCAGGTTCAATACCTGAATCCTGGCCAGATTTTGGTTTAGCTGAAGTGTCTTTTGAAACCACCTGTGGCACATAGGTTGAAATTACACCGTTATCCCGGCCTTTCTGGCTGGCCGGTTTTGAGTAAACCAGTATTTTTTTCTTGGGTTTGAACGAATTTTTCTTCGTATTATTCAGGGCTTTCAAATCGTTAACAGACATGTGAAACTTTTTTGCGATAGAGGACATGGTTTCACCACTTTTGACCGTGTAGAGTTCAGCCTCGCGGTAATTATTGTAAACCAGTTTCATCATTGAATCCTGTATGGTTCCGCTTTGTGTCCGGAACGCGTAAAGGGCCGTTTCATTATTGATAAAGCTTCCGATGTGTTTTTTGCGGAGGCGTAGTTTATAAGGATTTTCAGGGGTAGCCGGAATAAACATGTGCTTGAACGATGGATTTAAGAATTCGATTTCATCCATCGGGATATTCAACATTTCAGAGATTTGGCTGAAGGAGAGGGGACTGCGAACGGTAACTGTATCCACTTCATAATAGAGAATTCCCGGGTCGACCGGGTTGATTTTATGCTCGTTTGCATAGGTCATCACATAGCTCGCAGCGATAAAGGCCGGAACGTACGATCGTGTTTCGCGTGGAAGATAATTCATGATGGCCCAGAAATTCTTCATCCCCCCTGAACGTCGAATGGCCTTGTTCACATTTCCGGAACCGGAGTTGTACGCCGCAAGAGCCAGGGACCAGTTTCCATAAATATCATACAGATCGCTCAGGTGTTCGCAAGCGGCAATGGTAGCCTTGAAAGGGTCGAAACGGTCATCCACATATGAGCTGACCTTGAGTCCGTAAACTTTACCTGTTCCATACATGAATTGCCAGAGCCCTTTGGCACCCGCTGGTGAATTGGCCGTGGGGTTCAATGCAGATTCTATAACAGCCAGGTATTTAAGTTCCAGGGGCATGTTGTACTTGTCAAGCTGCTCTTCGAACAAGGGGAAATAAATTTGTGATAATCCAAGGATCCTTGCTGTAAGCTTTCGTTTTTTGACGGCGTAGAGCTCAATAAATTTTTTTACCTCTGCATTGAAAACAAATTCAAAAGGGGACTGATCATTCATCTGAGCGATGCGCTCACGATATACAGAATCGGAATAAGCGGGAATATCGTTATCTGAATAGGAGTTCCAGTTCTGGTACTGGTGTGCATTGGGAAATTCTGCATCTTCAAAAATTTTAAGGTTGGCCAGGCTGTCAAGCATGATTACAACAGGATCGTCAACAATAAATTTTTTATTTCTTATCAGGGAATCAGGCCGTAAGGTATCCTGGGCTGCAATGGAGAATGGCAAAACAAGTAACAGGAGGACAAAAAGTCGGTTTTGTTTCAACGCCATGCAGATAACAGTTTAGCTAATAATGAATTATACGATACTTGTCGGTTTGATGATCTTTTTATTCAATCTCAATAACTTCAGCAAATTTAGTCATTTTCAAGGAGGATGGCTATCCGTTAATACGTTTTTCGGGTCTCATTTGGGGGAAGAAGAGTACATCCTGGATGGATGGAGAGTTTGTCATGATCATCGTCAAACGGTCAATGCCGATGCCAAGACCTGCCGTAGGTGGCATTCCGAATTCAAGGGCCCTAAGGAAATCTTCATCGGGCACCATTGATTCATCATCTCCGCGCTTTCCGAGTTCCAGCTGGGCTTCAAACCGTTCTCGCTGGTCGATAGGATCGTTCAGTTCTGAAAATGCATTGCACAGCTCTTTCCCATTGCATATCGCTTCAAAACGTTCTACCAAATCTTTTTTGGTGCGATGTTTTTTGGCGAGTGGCGACATTTCAACGGGATAATCAGTTATGAAAGTTGGCTGGATCAGAAATGGCTCACATTTTTCACCAAATATCTGATCAATGATCTTGCCCTTTGCCATAGTGCGGTCAATGGGCACATCAAGCTCCCTGGCTATTATTCCAAGCTCTTCCTCTGTTTTGCAGCTAATGTCAACCCCTGTAAAATGTTCGATGGCTTCAAACATCGTAAACCGTTTCCATGGGCGTCGAAAATCAATCAGGTTGTCGCCCACTATCACTTCAGTTGCACCATGAAGATCAATTGCGATTTTCTCGACCATCTCCTCCACAAGTCCCATCATCCATTCATAGTCTTTGTATGCAACGTAAAGCTCCATTTGGGTGAATTCAGGATTGTGAAAGCGGTCCATCCCTTCGTTGCGAAAATCTTTTGAAAATTCATATACCCCATCATATCCGCCTACAATCAACCGTTTCAGATATAGCTCATTTGCGATCCGGAGATACAGGGTCATATCCAATGCGTTGTGATGAGTCTTAAAAGGCCTGGCCGCGGCGCCGCCATAAAGAGGTTGCAATATGGGTGTTTCAACTTCAAGGTATGATTTGGCATTCAGGTAATTGCGCATCGAATTAAGCAAAAGGGTGCGCTTCACAAACACATCGCGTACTTCGGGGTTTACGATCATATCTACATAACGTTGGCGGTATCGCTGTTCGGGATCAGTGAAGGCATCGAACACGTCATTTTCCTTTTCTTTAACTATCGGCAGGGGGCGGAGTGATTTGCATAGTAAGGTCAATGAGTTGACATGAATGGTGATCTCGCCCATTTGAGTGGTGAATACAAAACCGGTCACCCCGATTATGTCGCCGATGTCGAGCAGCTTCTTAAATAGTGTGTTGTAGAGCGTTTTGTCCTCTCCGGGGCAGATGTCATCTCGTTTCACATACAACTGGATACGGCTGCTTTCATCTTGTAGCTCCACAAATGATGCGGCCCCCATGATACGCCTGCTCATAATACGACCGGCTATGCTTGCATGCTGGTAAAGGGTATGATCGCCGGGATAATTATTTTTTATGTCAATTGCCTTAACATTGACTTCAAATGAATCGGGTGGATATGGGTTGATGCCAAGCCTGATAATTTCATTCAGTGAATTTCTGCGTATTATTTCTTGTTCTGTTAATCCTGTAGTCATGTTGACAAAGTTTCGGCAAAGATAACGATTTTAGCAAAACAGTTCAGGATAGCACCGCCCGAAGGACGTGATGCGATTGCAATCCTTTGAACCCCGGAAGGTGCAGCTGATAATATTGCAGGATGTTTTCAAGTAACCGGTCACGGACTTCTGCTGAAAGTATATTTTCGTTATTTCGCCAGTGTGCCAGCTCACTATTTCTCATTTCCTCCAAACTGCACAATTCCAGCAACTCATTAAACCGCCGGCTGTTTCCCGGATCAAGATAATGCAGATGTTCTGGAATCGAGGATTGAAAAAGTCCCTCCCTCATGTTGAAAATAGGGAATTGATTTGAATAGTTCATTTGTGGAAAAATTCCAAGGTGGCGACAGAGTTGAAGGGCAAAAAACAGATGAAAATTTGAAACCGGTTCATTTGTCTCGTCCAGCTTAAGGCACGATTTCCAGAGAAACTCAAACAGCTCAGGATTGGCCTCTTCTTCACGGATCGCTTTGTAAACAAGTTCATTAACGAAGAGAGCTACCGAGCTCTTCCTAATATCGAAAGGAATAGTCTGGTATGGATGGGCCAAACGTACCTCCTTCACCGAATTCAGAGAATGCCTCTCCTTGTGATACACTACCAGGTCGAGCAGGGTCAGGGCCTGGAACAGGCCGGGTTTTATTTTTGATTTTGGATTCCGGATTCCTTTAAAAATGTACGATTGAAGTCCAAAAAGCCAGGTGTAAACTTTTACGATCACACTGGATTCAGAGTGCTTAATAGAATGAAAAACGATGCCTCTCGTGGAATGCAGCATCAGTTTATGATGAGGATTTTCGTCACAACTTTTTCCGATGCGGTATCATTAGCCGCGTAAACCAGGTAGACCCCGGCCTGCGCTTTTTTACCATCGAAATTTTTTCCATCCCAAACCGCCTGTCCACCTTCGGCACGGGTTGAATAGACCAGCACCCCGTTGATATCGGTAATTCGCACCTGGGCATTGCTGACAAGCCCTTTTATGGCGATGTATCCTTCATAATCAGACCGAACAGGATTAGGGAATGCATAGACATTTTCATTGGTGTCGCCCCCTGGAGTTGCCTGAGCCCTAAAGGAAATCACCCCTTTGTCGGTACCATAAAACACTTCTCCATCCTGATTTATGGCGATGCAAGTGATGCGGTCCGACAACAGCGGGCTATTCTCGGAGGTGAAGTGATAAATCTGCTTTGTTCCATCCTCTGAGAAAAGAAATACGCCCCCGCGGTCGGTTCCTATCCATTTCTGGTTGGCCCCGTCTACCGCAATGGCGGTAACAGTTTCATTTTCGAGAAGGTATTGAACATAACTGCCCTGGGTGACCAGAATCCTCTGGGCATCGAAATTCTGGCCGGGTTTAAAAACATTCTCCGGGGAATAGAAAACAGCAACCCCTTTTTCGGTACCGATCCAGATCTCCCCCTTTTTGTCTTCGGCCATGGTGAAAACAGTAGTTCCAGGGATATTGCCACTCCCGGCGGCTGAATTTAAAAGGGTGGACCTGTCATCTGCCGGATTATCTGGTGTGCCATTATCGGTAAACACCATAATAGAATTTGGATTCATGTTTCCATACCGCATCTGAATCCATTTCTGACCGTTTTTATCAATGATAATCTGGCCCAGGTCACTCTCATTAACGATAGGTATATTAAATCCGGTCCATTTATCTCCTTTTTTCACAGAAAGGCAGTAGTTGTTATGCGAAGTCACCGCCCACAGGTTCCCCGATTCATCAAAGTTAATTCCCCCAACACGGATATCGGAGGTATCAGAGGCAGTATGATGGCGCAGTGTACTATTATTTTCGGTGTATCGGCGAATAACCGAATCATTATACAGCTCAAGTAATCCTTTTCCATAAGTTCCTGCAAAAACGCGTTTGCTGTCTTTTGGGTCGATGGCAATGCTCACCACATCATGGGTTTGGCTCATAACCGGATTGCCGTACCCTGAAATGTTTTTCCAGTTGGTATTGTCGAAATGATAGACCTGAGGTGGGATATAAATGGGAATAAATGAAGCATCCTTTCCGCCGGGAGCGATATAGAGATCGTTAGCACTGCTTGTCATACTGTATGCCAGGGCAGTTGATGGGCCGCTGAGTTTCATGGGGGTTATACTGCTGGATTTCAGGTCATAACTGAGGAGTCCCGAATAGCTGTCGCCGATCCAGACCAGGTCATCGCGGTCGGAAATTGCATCCTGCGGGAAAGGCGATCCGGGAAAATAATTGTAGATCTTTGAGACGACATCCAGGTTCGGGTCAAAAACCACAACAAAATAGTCAAAAGAAACCACGAGAAAATTTTCTGTCGACTGAAGATGCATCACGGCATTATAGTCTTCCCGTTCCCATCGGCTCCATGCGCCATTTGAAAAGGTATAAATTGTATCGGATAAGGCCGGCCCCTTCTTTTTATTGACGAATATTTTTCCGGCAAAATTTGTTATCGTATTGTATTTTGCGGTAGTATCAATCCTTGCATCCTTTTTCCAGGAGGCAAAATTGGCCAGGTTAGGATCTTTGTAATATGCCTTGTAAATACCTTTTTCAGATGCAGCAAACAGTGAGTCGTTCTGATCTTTAGTTATGGCGAGTACATTTACCTGGCTTCCATCTCTCCCGATGTAATAGGTATCGCGAATCTCTTCCTTACTGATATCTAAAACCACAATACCGAATCCGCATGATAGATATGCATCCTTGCCTATAAAAAAAATATCGTTGATAGTTTTATTCCCCAGGATTGGCTTACGCTTGATGTCAGAAACGTTGATGATTGTGTTATTCTTGATCAGGTCGACATTAGCATTGCTGTAAGCGATCACCAAAGTCTTGTATTCCTTGTTGTACCGTATGGCGCTTATCCCGATATCAGACAACCCGTTGATCTTGGTGATGCGTACGATGCTGTTATCATCCTTGTCAAAATAAAATACAGCATAGGGGGTAGAGGCATAGATCCTGTTCCCGGCATCGGTCACGGAGTTGCAAAGGGTATAGGGAAGTTCGTCACGCCAGTGCCCGATGGGCACCTGCTGCGCAAAGAGCTGAGAAAAGCCTGAAAAAATCAAAAGGCATGCGAAGGTGTGTCGAAATATATTCATGAATACAGTATTTCTGGAATTGGGACGGTAATAAATAAAAATAACTGATTTTCTTCAATTTTATTGTAAAAACCAGCTGGCTCAGAGGATCATTCCTGCCGCGACTGTTTCATTGGTGGCTTCATCAATGAGGATAAGGCTACCTGTTATGCGGTTGATCTTATAAGGGTCGAAAAAGAGTGGTTTTGTGGTGCGCAACCTTATGCTGGCAATTTCGTTCATCTGTAGCGCCTTATTCTCCTTGATTTCTTCCAATGTGCTAATATTCAGCACATAGTCGATATCCTGTACCATGCAGCGAACATCTTTGGTGGTATGCTTCAGCGCATATTTCCCCTGAAGTTGCATTGGCCTTGGGTTCATCCAGCAAATCATTGCTGCTATATCGCAGCTTTCCCGAGGAATATCCTGTGCGCCTGCAATCATGTCGCCCCGGCTGATATCAAGGTTGTCTTTCAGGGTAACGGTGACCGACATCGGGGGGAGCGCTTCTGAAAGAGACTTGTCAAAGTTATTTACCGAAACTATTTCGCTCTTCAATCGTGAGGGAAGCACGATGATCTTATCGCCGGGATGAAAGAATCCACCGGCAACCCGGCCGGCATAACCCCGGAAATCATGGAATTCATCTGAACCGGGACGGATCACGTACTGCACCGGGAATCTTTTATGCACCAGGTCGTGGTCCTGGCTTATTGGAATGGTTTCGAGGTGATGCAGCAAAGTGCCTCCCGAATACCAGGGCATGTTTTCAGAAGGTTTTACCACGTTGTCGCCCTTCAGGGCGCTAATGGGTATAAAGCGCATATCCTGGTCGGGGAATACCTGATTGGCAAAGGCTTGAAAATCGTTGAGGATCTTTGTAAATAAATCCTGTCTGTAATCGATAAGATCCATTTTGTTGATACAAACGATAATATGAGGGATTCCGAGTAAAGATGCCAGGAAAGCATGCCGGTGAGTTTGTTCAATTACTCCGTTACGGGCATCGATCAGCACAATGGCAGCATTGGCGGTGGATGCACCGGTTACCATATTTCGGGTGTATTGTATGTGCCCGGGCGTGTCGGCAATGATAAACTTTCGTTGCGGGGTGGCAAAGTAACGATAGGCCACATCGATGGTAATCCCTTGTTCCCGTTCGGCACGCAAACCATCGGTAAACAATGCCAGATTCAGGTTTTCGCTGCCTTTTTGCACGCTGGCGCGCCTCACGGCATCGAGCTGGTCTTCAAAAATGGACTTGCTATCATACAATAATCGTCCGATCAGGGTGCTTTTACCATCATCCACGCTTCCGGCAGTAGTGAACCGTAGCAATTCCATGCCCAGGTAAGCTTTGGTCGAAAAGGGCTTTTCCATCAGAAATAACCCTCCTTTTTCCTGTCTTCCATGGCTGCTTCCGAACGTTTATCGTCATACCTGCCACCCCGTTCCGTAACGCGGGTAGCAGCAATCTCCTGGATTATATCTTCGACCGAATCGGCAGCAGAAAGTGTAAGGCCGGTGCAGGAAATATCACCAACCGTGCGACAACGCACCCTCCTGAATTCAACCTTTTCTGTTGGTTTCATCTCCATGAATGGGGCAGCAGCCAACCATACGCCATCCCGGTAAAAGACATCACGTTCATGGGTGAAATATATACTGGGCAGGTCGATGTTCTCGGCAAGGATATATTGCCATACATCCATCTCGGTCCAGTTACTGATGGGAAATACCCGAAAATGTTCCCCCATACGCTTTTTTCCGTTGAAGATGTACCAAAGTTCAGGCCGTTGGTTTTTGGGATCCCATTGCCCAAACTCATCGCGATGGGAAAAAAATCGTTCTTTCGCCCGGGCCTTCTCTTCATCACGACGCGCACCTCCTATAGCTGCATCAAATTTGTTATTTTCAATAGCATCGAGAAGGGTGACCGTTTGCAGCACATTACGGCTGGCATTGATCCCCTTTTCCTCAACAGCCTTTCCGTTATCGATCGACTCCTGTACCGACCCCACCAGCAGGCGGGCGTTGACCGATTTGGCCAGGAGATCTCTGAATTCAATAGTCTCGGGGAAATTGTGACCAGTATCAATGTGCAAAAGCGGGAAAGGAATATTGGCCGGGTAGAAAGCCTTGCGTGAAAGATGCACGAGAACAATCGAATCCTTTCCCCCTGAAAAGAGAAGAACAGGCCGCTCAAATTGAGCAGCCACCTCCCTTAAAACATAAATTGCTTCCGACTCCAACTCCTTCAGGTGGGTCAGTTGATAGTTGCCCATATTCAAAAAGAAAGCAAAATTACATTTTTTTGTCAGACAACTTCACCCAATAATGTTGCGGAGGTGGCGCCGGTGATTTTTACCTGAACATAGTTTCCCGGTCCGGAGGCGGTTTTTGTGAAAACAGCAACTTTATTTTGTGAACTCCGGCCAAAATATTGATTAACGGAACGTTTTGATTTCCCCTCAATCAGGATTTCAACGATCTTACCAATCTCCTTGCGGTTATTGGCAAGCGACAGTTTTTGCTGGAGGTTGATGATTTCCGTCAACCTCCGCTCTTTTACCTTTTCCGGAACATTATCCTGCAAAGTGTCGGAAGCCAGTGTTAATGGTCGCTCAGAGTACTTGAACATGAATGCGGTATCGTAGCCGACCCATTCCATCAGCGACAACGTATCGTGGTGGTCATCTTCAGTTTCATCACAGAACCCGGCGATAATATCCGTGGAGATGGCACAGTCGGGAATAATCCGACGTATAGCCTTAATACGTTCCATATAATTTTCGCGTGTGTATTTCCGGTTCATCAGGTCGAGAATATGATTGCTCCCCGATTGTACAGGCAGGTGAATGGCCTTGCAGAGATTGGAATTCCGGGCAATGGTATAAAGCAGTTCATCGGAAATATCTTTGGGATGGGATGTCGCAAAGCGGATGCGCATCAACGGATTCAGATCGGCAACCTTTTCGAGCAATTGCTGGAAGTTAATGACCTGTTCGCCGGTTTTCCAGTTGTATGAGTTGACATTCTGGCCAAGCAGGGTTACCTCCCGAAATCCTTTATTAAAGAGATCGCGCGTTTCACGCACTATTGATTCGGTGTCGCGACTTCGTTCCTGCCCCCGGGTAGATGGAACCACACAGTAGGAGCAATAATTTTCACAGCCCCTCATGATAGAGATAAAAGCTGAAACCCCGTTGGAATCAATCCGAACAGGAGTTATATCAGCATAAGTTTCATCGATGGATAAGATCGTATCAATGGCCTTCTGACCGGTGCCAACTTGTTCCAAGAGTTGCGGCAAGTGCCGGTATGAGTCTGGGCCGGCAATAAGGTCGAGCAACTGCTCTTCTTCCATCAGGGCAGTTTTGGTACGGTCGGCCATGCATCCCAATAACCCGATAATCAGCTCAGGCCTGTTTTTCCTCAGGGAATTGAAATAGTGAAGCCTTTTTCTTACCCTGTCTTCGGCATTTTCACGGATCGAACAAGTGTTGACCAACAAGATATCGGCCATTTTTACATCGGCAGTATTTTCAAATCCGTTATCCGTTAAAATCGAAACAACAATTTCACTGTCAGAAACATTCATCTGGCAGCCATATGTTTCAATATATATTCTTTTATTGTTTTTCAAGTCTGAATAAGCCCAATGATCAAATTACTTAATATGCATAAAAAAGAGTTGCAAAGGTAAGGATTAAGTTAATTGTACTACTTTTGCAGCGGATTTCGAGCACTAAATACGGTATCCATATGACGAAGAACTTAGTTATTGTTGAGTCTCCGGCCAAGGCCAAAACCATTGGAGGGTTTCTGGGGAAGGAGTTTATTGTGAAGTCGTGCATGGGACATGTGGCTGATTTGTCGAAGAAAGATCTAGGAGTTGATATTGAAAATGGATTTATTCCAAAGTATATAATCTCCCCGGAAAAGAAAAAGGTTGTAGCTGAATTGAAAAAGCTTGCCCAGGGTTCGGAATGTGTCTGGCTGGCTTCTGACGAGGATCGCGAAGGGGAGGCCATCTCATGGCACCTGATCCAGGCTCTCGGGTTGGAAGAGGCAAAAACCAAACGCATAGCTTTTCATGAAATAACCAAATCTGCCATCCAGGAAGCCATTGAAAACCCGAGGGCGATCGATAAGAACCTTGTTGATGCCCAGCAGGCGCGCCGCGTACTTGACCGGCTTGTGGGCTTTGAACTGTCGCCGTTGCTTTGGAAAAAAATCAAACCATCACTTTCGGCCGGACGGGTTCAATCTGTCGCTGTCAGGTTGATTGTTGAACGCGAGGAGGAGATAAAGAACTTCCTGAGCACCTCTGCATTTCGCATTATTGGCGATTTCATTTTGAAGAACGGCGACAAGGTAAATACCGTCAAGGCAGAACTGAACAAGCGTTTTTCAAAAAAAGAGGATGCGGTTGCCTTCCTGAAACAATGTATTCCTTCAGTTTATTCAGTTGAAGATGTCGATACAAAGCCCTCCAGGAAATCGCCGGCTCCTCCCTTCACTACCTCCACCCTGCAGCAGGAGGCATCGAGAAAACTTGGATTTTCCGTGGCCAACACAATGCGTGTAGCGCAGGAGCTTTACGAATCGGGAATGATAACTTATATGCGTACTGATTCGGTAAACCTGTCTGATATGGCCCTGGCCATGTCACGAACAGAAATCACCGCTTCATTCGGGCCTGAATATGTAAAAACCCGCAAATTTACTACCAAATCCAAAGGAGCCCAGGAGGCACATGAGGCCATTCGTCCGACCTATATGACCAACCGGGCCATCGAAGGTGATAAATCGCACAAACGTCTTTATGAGCTGATCTGGAAACGGACCATCGCATCACAGATGTCTGATGCTGAACTTGAAAAGACCAATGTCACCATCGGCATTTCGGGAGCTCGTGAAAAGTTCATTGCCAAAGGTGAAGTTATCAGATTTGACGGTTTCCTGAAAGTTTATATGGAATCGACCGATGAAGAAGAGCAGAATGGCGAAGGGGGCATTTTGCCCTTGATGAATACCGGCGACAGACTGGATTTGGCAGAGATGAATGCCCAGGAAAAATTTACACAACAACCGTTTCGATACACAGAAGCCATGCTTGTTAAAAAGCTGGAAGAGCTGGGGATTGGTCGCCCATCCACCTATGCGCCAACCATCTCCACTATACAAAAAAGAGAATATGTTGTAAAGGAAGACCGACCTGGTGTTTCTCGCTCATTTACACTGGCGACACTCAGGAATGCCGTTATTTCAGAGCAGGTGAAGAGCGAGAATGTTGGTTATGAAAAGGCAAAACTCTTTCCTACCGATATCGGTACGGTGGTAAACAATTTTCTTGTCGAGAATTTTAACAATATCCTGGATTATAATTTCACTGCCAGCGTAGAAGAGGAATTTGATGAAATTGCAGAAGGCAGAATGGTTTGGAACCAAATGATCAAGGAGTTTTATTATCCTTTTCATAAGCAGATCGAAGGCACGCTCGAAAATTCCGGAAAGGTGAGTGGTGAAAAACTTCTGGGGAAGGAGCCCAAAAGCGGGGAAAACGTTTTTGTGAAAATCGGACGATATGGCCCAATGGTTCAGATCGGCGATGCCGATGCGGAGGCGAAACCAAAATTCGCCTCTTTGAAAAAGGGCCAGAGTATTGATACAATTACCCTCGATGAAGCGCTTGAACTTTTCAGGCTTCCCCGGTCATTGGGGGAATTTGAATCCAAAGAGGTTACGGTAGCCATTGGCCGGTTCGGCCCATACATCCGCCACAACTCTTTGTTTTACTCACTTCCTAAGGATGATGATCCGTTGACTGTGAAACTGGAACGGGCCAGTGAAATCATTCAGGTCAAAAGGGAACAAGACAGCCAGAAGATCCTGAATGAATTCAATGAGGATAGCACACTTATCCAGGTCCTTAATGGCCGGTATGGCGCCTATATTGCATGCAACAAGGAAAATTATAAAATTCCGAAAGGGAAGGATCCAAAGTCTTTGAACCTTGAAGAATGCAAAAAAATTATTGCTGAAACACAGCCCTCAAAATCTAAATCGAAGAAGAAAAAGTAATGTCCCATGGATATTTCTGCTTTTTTTGAACCACTCGACCCGGGTGAATTTCCCCATAGCGGAGAAACTGCCGGGCAGGCACGACTTGGAAATGTAATCGGTATTTATTCAGATACCAGCGATTTTCCGGATTATACGACTTACGATATCGCCTTAATCGGGGTGAAAGATGATCGGAATGCCGTTGAAAATGAAGGATGCGGGATGGCCCCGGATTCGATCCGTAAATACCTCTACAGGCTTAACCCCGGCCCGCATCCTGTTAAGCTGGTTGATCTCGGAAATATTAAACGTGGCTTTTCCGTTTCAGATACTTATTTCGCACTGAGCTCAGTGGTTGCCGAGATGATCAGCAACAACGTGCTTCCTGTTATTCTGGGGGGCAGTCAGGATTTGACATATGCCAACTACCAGGCATATCAGAGCCTTGGGCAGATCATAAATATAGTGGCGGTCGATCCGATGTTTGATCTTGGAAAATCGGAGCAGGAGATGGATGCTCAATCTTACCTGAGCAATATAATTCTGCATCAGCCTAATTACCTGTTCAATTATGCCAACATCGGTTATCAGACATATTTTGTCGATCAGGATGCTCTCCGGCTCATGAAAAACCTGTTTTTTGACGCCTACCGCCTTGGAATCGTTCGCGAAAGCCTTGAAGAGGTGGAACCTATTGTGCGCAATGCGGATATGTTCAGTTTTGATATCTCCGCCATCCGGAATTCAGATGCTCCGGGTAATGGAAATGCCACCCCCAACGGATTTTATGGTGAAGAGGCGTGCCAGATTGTACGTTATGCGGGGTTAAGCGATAAACTGACTTCTATCGGGTTTTACGAAGTCAACCCAAAATATGACAAAACCGGACAAACGGCCCACCTTGTTGCCCAGATGATCTGGTATTTTATCGATGGATTTTATAACCGCGCTCACGATTTTCCATTTAAAAACGAGGAGGATTATTTAAAATACAGGGTTAGCATCAGCGATCACAAGGAAGAAATAGTTTTTTATAAAAGCAAGAAAACCGACAGGTGGTGGATGGAAATCCCGCTTCCGGCTGAACAGCGGATCAAATATGAGAGGCATTACCTTGTGCCATGTTCCTATAAAGACTACCAGATTGCCTGCGAAAACGACATTCCCGACCGGTGGTGGATGGTTTATCAGAAGTTAATGTAACCTGTCTGGATTCGCGGTCACAAAACTTTTCCAGCCTGAAAATTTTTTCCCTGTTGCCGGGGTTCCCTTTTGGAAATAGTGGCATACCGCGGCTGCAAGACCATCGGTTGCATCCATTGTTTCTGGCGCTTCGCTGATTTCGAGGAGGCGCGTAAGCATAGAGGCTACCTGTTCCTTTGATGCGGCTCCTTTTCCAGTGATCGATTGCTTTATTTTCCGGGGGGAATATTCGAAAATCGGGATTGATCGCGACAGGGCTGCCGCGATGGCCACTCCCTGAGCCCTGCCAAGTTTGAGCATCGATTGAACATTCTTGCCAAAAAATGGCGCCTCGATAGCCATCTCATCGGGATGGTATTGTTCGATAAGGCTTATCACCCGCTCAAAAATTATTTTCAGCCGTAAGGCATGATCATCGTATTTGTTTAATTTTAACACGCCTAATGCTAGCATCCCGATTTTGTTCCCGGTCACACTGATCAAACCATAACCCATGATAGTGGTTCCGGGGTCAATTCCTAAAATGATGCGTTCGCTGGCCATATCCTATGTTGAAAACCCCGCCAAAAGTACATAAAATTCAAGATTGATTTTTATGGGATTTGTCGAATTATATAGTTTAATAATGCTTCTGTTCCTGGTGATGTATGCTGTAATCATCATCGCCTTTACCATTGGCCTGAAAAGAGTTCAGTCACGGACGAACTCAGGAACCCACATCAGCTTTGTTTCTGTCATAATCCCTGTTCGTAACGAAAGAAACCACATAATGCGGGTTCTGGAAGAGATGCGCTGTCAGGATTTTCCAGGCAGTCAAATGCAGGTCATTGTTGCTGATGATTTTTCGGAAGACTACACAATGGATTTTGCCAGTCAGTTTGCCAACCAATTTCCCGTGTTCCCCTTGGTTTTAGTGCCATCTGATTATACTGAAGGTGCTAAAAGTGGCAAAAAGAGTGCCATTGAACGGGCTGTTAGACTTGCCAACGGCGAAATTCTGTTGTTTACGGATGCTGATACATTCCACGGACCATGCTGGGTCACTTCAATGGTTGCGGCGTTTAAATATTCCAGTCTGCAAATGGCGCTTGGCCCGGTTGTTTTCAGCAACACTAAAAACATTCTGCAAAAAATTCAATCGCTTGAATTTATTGGACTTATGGCCACCACTGCAGGTTCGGCCGGACTGGGCTATCCGGTAATGTGCAACGGGGCGAACCTTGCTTACCGGCGAAATGCTTTTTTTGAAGCAGGCGGGTTCGAAGGGAATCTTCAATATAGTTCAGGTGATGACCAGTTCATAATGAGTTCAATCAGAAAGCGTTATGGGGGAAAGGCCATCACATTCAATTATGATCCATTGGCAGTTGTAAGCACTGAGCCTGAGCAAACGCTGATCGGGTTTATCCATCAGCGGATGCGATGGGTATCAAAGATTCCCGGCTACCGCGATCGTGCAATGATCCTCACGGGGCTGGTCACCTACCTTCTGCATTCGTTGCTGATGACCGGAATATTCCTGGGATTTTTTTTCCCGAGACTGTTTTTTCTTTCACTGCTTATGTGGCTCGTAAAAATACTGCTGGAACATACGATGGTAAAAATCATGATGCTTTTTTTTGGCAAACAGGAATTGCACGGCTATTATTTCATAGCACAGACTTTTCAGCTGGTTTATGTTCCCCTGATCGGGATACTGGGGCTTATCATGCCTCACCGTTGGAAAGGGAGATCAGGAGTACGTTAGGGAAATGATTTTTTGAAAAGGTATTCTGCAATCGTAAGGTCGTATGGATGTGTGATCTTAATGTTTGAAGGGTCTCCCTGGATAAGATGAATGGTTTCGCCAAAACTCTCGGCCACTGTGGCATCATCGGTAAAACTCTCCTGAAATGGTTGTTCGTATGCTTTTTTGATATTTGCCGAATAAAACACCTGTGGTGTCTGCACCAGCCGATAGGCTGTTCGGTCAACCTGCCGGCTTGTTTCTCCGGACAGGAACCTGAGTGACTCATTCAGGGGCAATACGGGAATGCAATTCCCAAGCCCTTCGGCGCTTTTAAAAGCATCGTGGATAAGTTTTTCGGAAACCAGAGGCCGAACCCCGTCATGAATGGCAACTAATCCCACGCCCGGTAATCCCGAAAGAGCTTGTTTCACTGAATGAAACCTGGTTTTGCCACCCGCCACAAGCAGGTGGGGAAGTTCGAATGAATATTGGCTGCAAAGGTCGTTCCAGGGTGAGAATTGGTCTGAAGGTAAGCCAACCACAAAGGTTATCCCGGGGAAGGCCCGGTTGAAGGCAAGCATGCTGTGCATTAGAAGGGGCTTGCCGGCGAGAATCAGAAATTGTTTGGGAATTCCGGCATTCATCCTGGTTCCAACTCCGCCCGCCACGATAATTACCGACTTTTTCAACAAGAAAAGGGTTTTATTAAAGGATTAGCATAGGATTTCCGTAGGTAAAGAATTTATATTTTTTCTCCACTGCGACTTCGTATGCTTTCATGAGCAGGTCGTACCCTGCAAACGCGGTAGCCATCATCATCATAGGCGATTGTGGCATATGAAGGTTTGTGATCATTGCATTGGCAATACTAAATTCATATGGCGGAAAGATGAATTTATTTGTCCAACCCCGGTAAGGCTTAAGGTTCCCGGCAATAGTAACTGATGATTCAATTGCCTTCATGGAGGTTGTCCCGACCGCAACCACACGTCCTTTCCTCGCCATTGATCGGTTCACAATTTCGGCTGCTTCTGGTTCAATAATCATCTCTTCCGAATCCATTTTATGTTTTGTAAGATCTTCGACATCGATGGTACGGAAGTTGCCTAATCCAAGGTGAAGGGTAATTTCAGCAAAAGAAACACCTTGTAATTCAAGACGTTTCATAATTTCGCGACTGAAATGCAGTCCGGCTGTAGGGGCAGCCACGGCCCCCTCATGTTTGGCAAAAATGGTTTGGTAACGCTCTTCGTCTTCAGAAGTTGCCTGACGGTTATGGATTTTGGGTAATGGAGTTTCGCCAAGACGTTGAATGGTTTTTTTAAACTCTTCGTAAGGGCCGTCAAAAAGGAAGCGAATAGTGCGGCCGCGGGAGGTGGTATTGTCAATCACCTCAGCCACAAGTGAATCATCTTCCCCAAAGTAAAGTTTATTTCCGATCCGAATCTTTCGGGCGGGGTCAACCAGCACATCCCACAAGCGCGATTCCCGGTTAAGTTCACGCAACAGGAAAACTTCAATTTTGGCGCCTGTTTTTTCTTTTTCTCCATAAAGGCGTGCTGGGAACACTTTGGTATTGTTTATAATGAAAACATCGCCTTCTCCAAAATAGGCCAGAATGTCCTTAAAATGTGCATGTTCAATAGTTTGCGTTTTGCGATCAAGTATCATCATGGGTACATCGTCACGATGTTTCGGGGGATGACTTGCGATCAGGTCAGAAGGAAGATGGAAGCGAAACTGAGATAATTTCATGTTTTTAAGCCGGTTAAAAAGGGCGGCAAAGGTAATGCTTTTTCGGCCACAAGTCAAGTTTTTTGTTATTAAACCCTAACGAATGAAGGGGTTATCAAGCCGGTGTGAAAAGATCAATAATTTGTTCGCCTTGATTTATCTGCAAATAATGGGCGTGAATCCCAAGGGCCTGTGCACCTTCCACATGCATAAGGGTATCGTCGATGAACAAGGTTTCGGATGGATTCAAACCGGCATTTTGTAGTACATGAATAAATATTTCACGGGAAGGCTTTTTAAAACCGAGATTAAATGAGAAGTAGGTTTTTTCAAACAAGGCTTCGAAATCAGAGTATCCAAATTGCTTCCTGAAATTCTCCAGAAATTTCAGATAATGAATCTCATTGCTATTGCTTAGCAGGAATATTCTGAAATCCTTTCGCAGGTTTTCCAGCAGTCTGATGCGGGGTTCAGGGATATCGAGCAATAATGCATTCCAGGCATCATCGAGTTGTTCATCTGTGACCGGGTTCAGGAAAAAATTCCTGAGTCTGTCGCGGAATTCCTGTGGATGAATCGTTCCGGTTTCAAGAGCTTCAAATAAACCCTTGAAATTTGTGGCGCCATAATCATCTTCGCCAGACTCTAGTCCCAGTTCAAAAAATTTCTTTTCTGTTCTTTTTATATCAATGTTGCAAATCACGCCTCCAAAATCGAAAATGATGTTTATAATTGAATCAGAATTTGGGATTTCGGAACCCGGATGTGAGATTTTCGACAAGTTGAGTTGCATGGGGGTAGTGTATTACACCAGCATTGATTTTGCAAACATCGTAAAATTTTTCTACTTTTGCACTCCTCAATTCGTAATTTGAGAGGGCCCATAGCTCAGACGGTTAGAGCAGCTGACTCATAATCAGCTGGCCACAGGTTCAAGTCCTGTTGGGCCCACTTC
>JBAXKG010000042.1:0-21956 GCA_037137455.1 Bacteroidota bacterium | reverse complement strand
AAACCATGGCCTGTTCCCGATAAGGACAAGGCGCTAAAATCCCCTACAAAAGCCGATTTAGCTACAGGCAAGGATCTATGGGCGAAACATTGCAAATCATGCCACGGAAGCAAAGGGTTAGGCGATGGCCCCAAGGCCGCTAACTTAAAAACTTTTGCGGGCGATTTTTCATCTGCTGCCTTCCAGGCATCTACCGATGGCGAACTTTTTTATCGCACCGATAAGGGCCGCGATGAAATGCCGGGATACGAAAAGAAGATCCCGGATGCCGGCGATCGCTGGGCAATAGTTGCATTCATGCGTACCTTTAAAAAGTAGCTGCATGATGATTCACAAAATGGGTGTTATCGGGAGTTGCCTGCTAACACCCATTTTTTTCTTTCCGCCCTCTATTTATCTACTACAATAAAAATTATGGTTTACAAAGCAAATATCAGGCCTGCATGGGTTGTATTGGTGTTGCTGATGCTTTTTACTCTCTCATTCACCCTGGTAAAAACATCGGACACCTCCCCTGTAAATAAAAAAATCCAGCCGGAACAGGAAAATCCCAGCAAAATAGATCTTTCCAGGTTTAAAAATGCCGTCGAAAATGAAACCTGTTTTAAATGCCACGGACAGTCAAAATATACCTTCGAAAACCCGGAATCGAAAAAGACAATTACAAAAAGGATGTACTCAGAGTTGGTAATGAACCGTGATGTTTTTTACGTTTCAAACCATCGCGAATTCAAATGCACCGATTGCCATTCCGAAGATTATAGCACCTTCCCCCACGCTGGAAACCTGCGAATGGAGGCTACGGCCAGTTGCATTGACTGCCATGGCGGAGATGAAAAATATGCCAAATTCAAATTCGAACAAATTGAATCGGAATTTCAGGCCAGTGTACATTCCGAAAAACACAGCCAGGATTTTACCTGCTGGATGTGCCATAATGCACATACCTATAAAATCAATGCCCGCACAAATGAAAATCTTAGTGAAACAATTACCTATGATAACCTGATTTGCCTGAATTGTCACGGTGATGTTAAAAATTATCAATTACTCACAAACAAAGCAAAACCTAATCTTTTACAGAAACATGAATGGCTGCCCAATCAGGCTGCCCATTTTACTAATGTCAGATGTATCGAATGTCATGCTAAAAACGAGGATACCCTGGTCGTTGCGCATCATGTAGTAACCAAAAATCAGGCTGTCAGGAAATGTGAATCCTGCCATTCAAAAAATTCCATTCTATTCGCGTCATTATATAAGTACCAGGTAAGCGAGTTAATTCAGAAAGAGGGGCTAATCAAGGGACTTCTTATGGGAGACGCTACAAGCATAGGGCCCGACAAAAACAACACGTTAAATATTGTTAGTCTGGTAATTTTTGGGCTTACTATTCTGGTTATTGTCATTCATGCGGTACTGCGTATTAAAAAATAAAACGAATATATGAATCATCAAACCGAACGACTCTATTTATATCCTTTATGGGTCAGGATCTGGCATATGACAAATGCCCTGCTTTGCCTATTATTAATAATTACAGGTTTAAGTATACAATTTTCAAATCCCGATACAGTAGTGAAATTTAAAGTTGCTGTATCTGTACACAATGTCGCCGGAATAATTTTAACGCTGAGTTATCTCGCTTTCTTCCTGGGGAATTTGTTTACAGCAAATGGCGTTCATTATGTTATTCCCGTTAAAGGGCTCCTGGTTCGCCTTAAAAAGCAATTGTTTTACTATACAATTGGAATTTTCAGAAAGGAAAATGCCCCATTTCCGGTAAACGAGGAGAGCAAATTCAATCCCCTGCAGCAAGCCACCTATGTAATCCTGATGTATGTATTTGTTCCCCTTGTAATCCTTTCAGGATGGGCGCTTCTCTACCCTGAAATTATCATTAACGACTTTTTGGGTTTCAGCGGTCTTGATCTTACCGACCTGGTACATATCGGCGCCGGTTTTACAATCAGCATCATTATGTGTGTGCATGTCTATTTTTGTACAATTGGGAAAAATCCTGTAAGCAACTTTAAAAGCATGATCAATGGTTATCATGAATCACACTAAAAATTAAAAGCGTGGAAGAAGAATTGAATAAAAACCAGAAAAACTCACGTCGACATTTCCTTAAAAAAGGACTTATTGCCGGCGCCGGAGTTGCCATGGGTAGTGGCTTGATTGCTGCATACGTTGATGCTAATGCCACAGAAACAGGAGAAAAAGTGAAAGTTCTTACAACCGATGGCGAAATAAAGGAGGTGGACAAAGGGTTGCTTAATCTTCCCCGCGTTTCACAAGCGGAATCCCACAAGGGCATTCCTGGCCGGAAATTTGTGATGGTAATCGATCTTGGGAAGTGTAAGAATGCCCGAAAATGCGTTGAAGTATGTCAAAAAGGCCATCACATTCCAAAAAGCCAGGAATTCATGAAGGTATACCTTTTGCAGGATTCTGAAAAAACAGCTCCTTACTGGTTCCCCAAACCCTGCTTTCATTGCGATAACCCATTGTGCGTAAGCGTTTGTCCGGTTGGCGCGACTTACAAACGTAGCGATGGTATTGTTTTGATCGACAATGAGCGCTGCATCGGGTGTAAGTTTTGTATGACCGGTTGTCCTTATTCAACCCGCGTTTTTGCATGGAAACATTACCCTGAATTTGACGAAGATAAATTGCCCTATTCCCCTGAGGCCAGTAGCCCGGGAAAGGAAGGCACCGTTTCGAAATGTGATTTCTGTCCCGATCTGATCCGGGTTGGCAAAATTCCCTATTGCGCCTCTGCCTGTCCGATGGGAGTAATTTATTTTGGCGATGTTGACGAAGATACGGTAACCAACGGCACTGAAACATATCAATTCAGCAAACTCATCCACGACCGGGCTGGTTATCGCTATCTTGAAACTCTCGGAACCCGCCCCTGCGTATATTATCTGCCTCCTGTCGATCGCCAATTCGAAGTTGATCGCGGTTTCGGTGACCTTGAAGTGGAGGTAAAAGAAAGATACAAGGATACACCATACAGTAAAAAAAATAAACCGTAACCATGGAATTACAACAAAAAAATCCATTAAGAGAGTTTGCCCCGCAGCTGGAGCGGACATCTATTCTGGGATATGTTTGGATCGCTTTCCTTATCGGCGTAATCGGATTAGGCTTTTATGCATTTCTTGCACAAATATATGAAGGACACGAAGTTACGGGTATGCGTGACAATGTGGTCTGGGGCGTTTATATTGTCAATTTTATCTTTTTTATGGGCGTCAGCTATGCAGGTGCACTCATTTCGGGAACACTTCACCTGTTTAAAACCGCATGGCGCAAGCCGATCATCCGGATGGCTGAATTTATTACAATAATTGCTCTTTTGATTGGGCCCTGTTTTATCCTTCTCTGTATTGGCCGTCTCGATAAATTACATTACCTGGTTTTGTTTGGAAGAATCCAATCACCCATAACCTGGGACGTCATTGCTATTTCAACGGATATTTTCGGATGTTTTATCTTCCTCTATCTGTCAGTCCTTCGCGACCTGGCAACCCTCAGGGATTACGAACTGCTCCAACTTCCAAAATGGAGAAAGAAATTGTATGGCCTGCTTGCTCTTGGATATACCGGAACGCCCGAACAACAGCAGCGATTAAACAGAGCTACAGACATCATGGCGGCAATGGTCATTGCCATTGCAATCATAGTGTACTCTGTTTTGGCATGGATTTTCAGCGTAACCCTTCAGCCTGGTTGGCACAGCACCATTTTCGGACCCTATTTCGTTATTGCGGCTGTTTATTCGGGAAGTGCCGTGCTGATTTTATGTATGTGGGTTTTCAGAAGAATTTACCATCTTGAGGAATACATAACAAAAAAACACTTTGTGGCTGTCGGAGTCATAATGCTTGTTCTTGCCGCCTTTTTTGGCTACTTTACCTTCAGCGATTATCTTACCAAATGGTATGGTTCCGAAAAAAATGATGAATTGCTGATACAGCTGCTTTTTAAGGAATTCTACTGGCCTTTCATTATATCAAACTATATCGGCGTGCTATTACCACTTCTGGTGGTGGGTATTGCCAAACTCAGAACTATTACTAATATCACCCTTACTGCAATTGTAGTTGTTATTGCGCTCTGGCTCAATCGTTATCTTATCGTCGTACCAACACTTGAATCACCCTATTTACCAATTCAGGATTCACGCGCTGCATGGTTGAATTATTCGGCAACCTGGGTCGAGTGGAGCCTCACTGCTGCAGGTGTGGCGATATTCTGCCTCCTGTTTACCCTGGGATCAAAGTTTATTACAATCGTTCCTGTTTCGGGATTACAGGGAGAAGAGAAAAAGGAAGATGTTTTAGTTTAATTATTCACCGGAATTACTCAATTTACAATTATGAAAAGAGTTTTCGCGTTTTTATTATCACTTGTATCAATCATAACGCTTACGCTTCAACCATTGAATTCTTCTGCGGAAGAGAAAACGGACACCACTAGTACGCCGATTGAAACACGTTTGTCGCTAAACTACCTGTGTGCCTCCGATTCTGTTATTTTAACAGGGGCTCTCAGCATTAGAAAAGGGCAAACAACGTTGGCGTTGGAGAATGCAACGGTTGAACTTACTGCGTCAAATGAAAAAATCTGCAAACCTTTAGGCAATCTAAAAACTGACCAGGAAGGAAATTTTATATATAAAGTTACCGTTGCAGGATTGCCGGCCAATAACGATGGTATGGTTTCCTATTCAGCAAAATTCGCAGGCAACGATAAATATCCCGGCGCCGAAGCTGCTTTTAGCGCCAAACCGGCAAAACTCAGACTATTCTTTAGTATTGAAGATTCACTCCGGATTTTAAAGGTGACTGCATCGCAGAAAAATGAAAAGGGAATGGAAGTTGCCATTCCAAAGGAAACTGTCATTATTTATATCCCCAGGCTTTTCAGCCTGTTGAAAGTAGGAGAAATAGCCCTGGATGAAAATGGATCAGGAACATTGGAGTTTCCGAAAGAAATTGTCGGGGATACCCTGGGAAATCTCGTGGTGATAGCTAAAATCGAAGAACACGATCAATTTGGGTTTGTGCAGGGCAGTAATGTGATTAATTGGGGAGTTCATAAGCAATATTATAAGGCCGAAGTGCCCTCCCGTGAGCTATGGACACCAATTGCGCCCTTGTGGATGATTATTACGCTCCTCATTATGCTGGCGGGGGTTTGGGCCCATTATGTATATGCCGTTTATGAACTGATCATGATAAAGCGCCTTAGTAAAAAAGATAAACCATTATTTTAGGCTGGTACTGTATCCCAGGTAGCTCTGCCTTTCTATGAAACCTCAGATTTATTCCCGCCAGGTTCTCGACGCTTTATCTACTGGAAATATCCGCGAGGCCAATGTCTTGATGGGATCTGCTTACCAGATTCATGCAGTTGTTGTACGTGGAAACCAACTTGGCCGTAGACTTGGATATCCCACCGCGAACCTTAAATTACTTAAAAACAAACCATTTTTATTAGCCCATGGAGTATATGCTGTAAAGGTCGATTATAACAAGGCGGAGTATAATGGCATGGCCAATGCTGGCATACGCCCAACGCTCGGGGGGAAAACGCTTGTAGTCGAGATCAACTTATTTGATTTTTCAGAAAATCTTTATGGAAAAACCCTGATAGTCTATTTTATTGATCGTATAAGGGATGAAAAAAAATTCAATAGCCTCGACGAGTTGGCTGCTCAAATACATTTTGACAAACAACTTGCCTTAAAACTTCTTTCCTGATTCAACCATCCGGAGACCTACTCCAATAATTCCCTCGGTCACCAAACGTGGTGTAAGGTTTTCTATTTCAATTTTTAAAATGCCGGGTTTAGTTAATCGGAGCTCTTTTTTTAACAAAATAACCCCCTCGCATGAATCCTTTTTACATTCAAAAATAAAACTTCCTGTTTGCGATTTAACCTTCATTTGATATTCATTTATTCTCTCCTCCCCCGATGATGTGTTCATAACCATGTTAAAATCAAGGTTGTTATATTGAAAATTTGGAGAAAAACGCGCAAACAAAAAAATATCATATGGTTTTTCAACATTATTAATTGGGATTTCAAAACTAAGCAGGTTAAACCTACCCCAAACATTATCGGGAAAATGATGATATAATTCGTTGATATTATTTTTATTACAGCTGTGTCCACAAAAAAAGACCAGGATTAATAAACTTGAAAAGAATAACCTTTCTTTAAGCTGTACTGTTTTGCGAATGTCAAACATCACTTGGAAGTTTAATTATGAATGTTGCTCCTTTTTGTTCTTCTGAAGTAAAAGAAATTTCACCGTTCATTCCCGTTACGATACCTTTTACAATGGCCAGTCCTAATCCCATTCCACCGGTTTTTGTAGTAAAATCCGGCTGAAATATTTTCCCTGCCCGTTCGATTGAAATTCCTGAACCTGTATCAGAAACGGCTATAATAAATTGTTGATTTTCCCTTGATAAACGAATTGAAACCATTCCGTTGGGAGATTCTCCGATTGCCTGAACGGCATTGTTCAACAAATTGGTAAAGATACGAACCAGTAATGCCCTGTCTGCCCAAATGTAGCGATCAGAAACAACGGAAATAAAATTATAACTAATTTCAGAAGTATCCTTGTACATTGAAAGAACAAAATGAATGAGCTCCTCCAGGTCTACCCGTTCATTGACCACCTCGGGCATTTTAGCAAAATTGGAGAAATCCGAAGCAATAGCCGATAGTGTGTCAATTTGCTCAATTAATGTTTTAGTGAATCGCTCCAATCGCTCACCCATATCAGGGGCCTTGTTATTCCATGCTTTTTGCAGATATTGTGCGCTGAGTTTCATTGGGGTAAGAGGATTCTTTATTTCATGCGCCACCTGTCGGGCCATTTCACGCCAGGCGCTTTCACGTTCCGATTGCGCGAGCATCTCTGCACTCTTCCACAGCTCATCGATCATCCGGTTATACTCAGATACCAACTGTCCGATTTCATCACTATGATTCCAATCAATTTTCTCGTTAACAACGCCCAAACGGAGCCGGGATATTTTTTCAGCCAGCATCGAAAGTGGAGCTGTAATATAATTGGAGATAAGAATAGTAATAAAAACACCAAATAAAAGTAATAGAATATAGATGTTAATAAAAGTGACAAGGAAAGATGAAATTTCTTTTTTCAACTCATCTTGCCGCGAAAAATAGGGTAGATTAATGTACCCGAGAAGCCTGTTTTGTTCATTATATAATGGCAGATACGCTGAGCTAAACTGCATATTTCCGATCGATTCACTTTGAATAAATGCGGATCCTTTCTCAATGATCAGCTTTCTGTGTGCCTCCGGATTCATTCTTTCCGAAATTAATCCCTCTTCAAATATCTGCTGACGGCTTGATGCCTTCAGGGCCCCTTTATCATTGTAGAAATTAATGTCAGTAAAGAACACATTAGATAGCTTGATCAAGAAGTCCTCGAGGTCATTTTTTGAAACCTCATTAATATCCCGGATGGTACTATACCTGTGCTGAACTTCAACCTGGACAGAATAGGCCTTTTCTCTCAAATTGGCTGAATTCTTTTTTGAATTTATATTAATAATGTTGATAATCTGTACAATACCAATTACAATCAGCGTAACAATTAAAACCCCAATAAGTGAAAAATGAAGTCTATTGCGTAGACTTGATGGAACGAAATGGGGGTTTTGGGGAAAATATACAATTCCGGAGGCCATCAATGCAATAACCGTAAAAAGAATAAAAAGATATGAGAACGGGGAAATCATGGTCAAAAAAGCTTTCTCATTTTTGCTGATAAGTAACGAATTTGTATCGTTGATGGGATAATAATAGTGGATCATCTGATCATCCGCGAAGAACGAGCCTAAAGGAGAAAACGCCTTATATTGACCTAGTTCTGTCTTGTAACTGTATGCCCCGACACTATGTACAAGTCGTCCCTCTTGAAATAATCCATATGAATAATCCGAAAGATTAGGAATATCAACCCTGGTATTGTCCATCAATAATCCGGGATAACCGGGATCGGGATAAGAATTCAATAAATTGAACTCTATAATTACAGATAGATTTGCCAATGCATTTGTATTAAACTGCTTTTCGGAAAGTACGGCAATGTAATATTCTTTCCCAAACCCGTAGTCCAGGAAAAAAAGGTTCGGCAATAAGGTAGCCTCGCCATAGTTCTTTAAAATTCCGTGAAAATAGGTGTTGCAGTTTATCAGGTATCCCTGGGGCTGAACCCGCAAATCCTTCATAGAATCACATACGGTAACCTGTATGTTGTATTTTTTCCAATGATCTTTAAAATACTGAACTTTAAGATATTTTATTAACCCGTCATTTTTGATAATGTTCCCGGTTTGAGTTGGTCTGAAAAATCCTCTCAAAACTGAATCTGCCAAAAGCTTTCTCTCTAACTGTTCATAAAGTAATTCTGTAACGGGGTTTCGTCGTGTTGCCAGCTTAACGGATAAAAGGTCGCGTTTTTCGTTTTCTTTTTGATCATTTGCCCGGTTTAAAATGAGGGTTGTGAAAACAGCAAAAAAACACACAAAGAAAACCAGGCCCATAACTGAAAATATTGTTTGTTGTTTCGATTTAAAATACCAATATGAGCCTAAATATATAAAGAAAAACAGAATGTTAAAACTATCAACTCGTCCAAAAATGATCCAACATATCAGACAATACAAAATCGCGGCAATTCCGGCAGAAAGGACAATAAATTTTTGCTTGTAAGCGGCTGAAAAAAGGTCATCAAATACCCTGGTGGAAATTAACCAGAATGAAAATAGCATAATGGAAATATTGAATAGTCCATATCCGCTTTCATACGTTAGTTCTGAAATATTTTGCAAGTTCAACGTTAAAGATGAATTGATAACCAGGTCGGTAATCAGATATCCTACAACATGAAAGAAAAATAAAATAATGATAATGGCAACTGAATTTATCAGAAGTTTTCTTCTTTCGCCAATCAATCTCCCCTTTTGGTGAATTGAAATGTTAAAATAAATCACAAGGCACATTACAAAAACGAGGATGATATTGATAGTAAAATCACCAAGTGACGGTAATATTGCCGTTGATGAATAGAGGGCCGGGCTAAATAATTCTGATTGAGTCAGTTCACGGGGGAACCCCAACCAATATTGAAGAACCCGCAATAACAGTATGTCAACACAAAAGAGAACAACCATTAAGTTTTTCCTGGCTATAAACCAATCCAAGACATGATACACCCGGTATATAAAATAGAAGAAACACAATGAGCCAATAACGAAAAGAAAAAAGAAAAAAAATGGGTGAACAACCTGATTGCCATTATATTGTGAAAAATTTAAACTGAATAAGTAAATTCCTGAGCTGGAAAAAATTGGATGTCGCCCTTTCTTAATTTCAATTGAAATAGTTTCGGGACAATTGAACCGTGATGAAAATTTGTTTTTTACAAAGTCATTTTGAAATAGAAACTCACTTTTTATCAGATAACACCCCAAAAAAAGATAATTGCCCGACCTTATTCCCTGAAAACCGTACCAGCCATTTTTCAGTTTTAATACTTGCTGATCATCATTCCATTGACTATTGAACTTTTCAGGTAAAATAATTTTATTGGTGCTCCAGAAAATTATGGAATCAAGATTGAAAACGAATAAATAAATTTTGTCGTCGCCCAATCCTAAAACCGGGTCATTAAAAGTCACTGGAAAAACATTTGAATTCGTGTCAAAGCGGTTTTTTAAAACTTCAACTTTTTGCCATACCTGATTTTCTGTTTTGAGAATAATCCTTTGAAAGTTGCTTGAAATAACCCGGGGATCATTTTGATGGCTTGAATAAATACTCATGCAACATATTGTAATATATATAAGGAACGCCAGCAATAAGTATGGCAATCCCAGTTTTCGGGTGTGTTTTGAAAATAATTTCACTAATTTGTTGATTAAGAATGCTATATATTTGGGCATTCAGGGGCCATATAATTCCCTTTCATGCCCTGGTTGATGAATTCTATCAAAACAGGCACTGCATTCACTACAAAGCTTAAAATTAAACATTTTTCACAGACAGGACGAAAATCAGGCTGGAATGACCGATATCCCTCTTTTTGGCTTGCAGATTTGCCCAGAAGCCAAAAGCGATTGATTTAAAATAATTAGTTTTACCCGATTTGTATTTTTCACTCAACATCGACACATAATATGCATCAAGTTTCTGTGGAAAAATTTTCCTGACTTCCAGGCCGGTCATTGAGACAAGTTTTTCCATAGTGCATTGTGTAAAATGATAAAGATGTCTGGGCACATCATAGGCCGCCCAATATTCTTTATAATAGGCAGCATCCCACGAATTGCTATTGGGGACTGCAACAATAAACACTCCGTTGGGCGCCAGAAGTTGTTTGACCTGGATTATCAATTCATCAAGGTTGGGAACATGTTCAAGAACATGCCACATGGTAATGCAGTTAAACAATCCCCCTGCGCCTGATAAAGACTCCAACTGCCCAAAAACAATGACCTGATTTTTTGATTGGGCGAAGGTACTGGCCTTGGCGTTAGGTTCTACGCCCGTAACTTCAAATCCCTTTTGGCGGCAATAGTGAAGGAATTCTCCCGTCCCACATCCAATGTCTAAAATCTTTCCCCCCGGGCAAAATTTTTTAATAATTCTGAACTTACCACGAATTGATATAATACGGGCTAATCTATAAATTCTGTTTAAAAAATTTGATTTTTCAGCATCATGTGAAATGTATTCTTCTGATTGATAATACATTCCAATATTGATATTATCGGGCCTCGGATTTACAAACCTGAATCCACAGGAATCGCATTTCAAAATTGAAAACTCCTCCTTCGTTAAAAAATGGTCTTTGACATCCAGGAAGAGGGTAAAAATGGAATTTCCACAAACAGGACAATTTGAAATTATTTCAGACATTTTAAGTTCGTGTTTCACGTGGAACATCAACGCCCAAGATAGACAATCAGAACAGAAATATCGGCTGGCGATACGCCACTTATTCTCGAAGCCTGGCCAATTGTTCGGGGTTGCACCTTGTTTAATTTTTCTCTTGCTTCATGTGATAAGGAGCCTAATTTTGAATAGTCGAACCCTGAAATAAGAGAGAGATTTTCGAGATTTGCCATTTTATCCGCTATTTCATGTTCCTTTTCAAGATAGCTTTCGTATTTAATCATTAACTCCGCCTCAACGATGATTTCATCGTCCCGAAAATTGCCACATTCAATAAAATTATTGATAGCGTCAATCTTTAAAATCATCTCCTTAAGAGAAACCCTGGGTCTTAATAAAATAGTCGCTGCTTTTTGTTTTTGAGAAATAATTTTTTCATCTATTTCTAAAAGCAAATTGTTTACCTCCAATGGCATGAGACTCTCAGATTTAAGAAATGATATCAGTTCTGCCACTTTTTTGTATTTATCAGTAACCATGGCAAGCCGTTCGTTTGAGGCAAATCCTATGCTGTTAGATATATGCGTCAACCGCTGATCTGCATTGTCCTGCCGCAATAACAACCTGAATTCAGCCCGTGATGTAAACATTCTGTATGGCTCTTCGGTTCCTTTGGTTATCAAATCATCTATTAATACCCCTATATAAGCATCGGAACGCTTCAAAATAAATTCCTTTTCCTTCGCAATTTTCAAATGTGCATTAATTCCAGCCATCAATCCTTGAGCAGCAGCTTCTTCATAGCCGGTCGTTCCGTTTATCTGCCCGGCAAAATAAAGATTTTCAATCAACCTGGTTTCGAGTGTAAAATTCAGTTGCATCGGCGGAAAGTAATCATATTCAATGGCGTAACCCGGTCTGAAGAATTTCGCTTTTTCAAAACCCTTAACCCTCCTCAATGCTTGAAATTGTATATCCTCAGGCAATGAGGATGAAAATCCATTTACATAATATTCAGCTGTATTCCATCCCTCCGGTTCGATGAAAAGCTGATGGCGATCCTTAGTGGAAAACCGATCAATTTTGTCTTCGATTGACGGACAATAACGTGGCCCCCGACCTAAAATACGCCCAGAAAACATGGGTGATTTGTCAAAACCAGTCCTTAGTATATCATGAACCTCTTCATTTGTGTAAGTAAGGTAACAGCTTCGCTGCCTTTTCAATTCCGGAGTTGGCATATAAGAAAACTTACCTGGTATATCATCTCCGGGCTGTTCTTCCATTTTTTTAAAATTCAAGGATCTTCCGTCAACCCGAACAGGGGTTCCGGTTTTCATTCTGTTTGAAGAAAAACCGATATCCAGTAATCGTTCTGTCAGTTTCAGTGAGGCATTTTCGCCCATCCTTCCTCCCGAAAAGTGTTTTTCACCAATATGGATTATTCCATTCAAAAAAGTCCCATTTGCCAAAATTACTGCCTTACAGAAAAATTCAACCCCTAAACCCGTTTTGACCCCAATTATTGTATTTCCTTTTACAACGATATCAACAATTGTGTCCTGCCAGAAATCGATATTACTAATATTCTCAAGGATATTCCGCCATTCAACAGAAAAAAGAAATCTGTCGCTTTGGGCCCTGGGGCTCCACATCGCAGGGCCTTTTGATCTATTAAGCATCCTGAATTGAATCATAGTCCGATCAGTAACTATACCAGAATTGCCGCCCAATGCATCAATTTCCCGTACAATCTGACCTTTTGCAATCCCGCCCATTGAAGGATTACACGACATTTGAGCCATATTCGTCATATTCATGGTAACCAAAAGAATTTTTGATCCCATATTTGCCGCGGCGGCGGCGGCCTCGCAACCTGCATGCCCGGCTCCTACAACGATAATGTCATATTTCTTCACAAAAGCATTATTGTTCCACGTGAAACAGTTCCCCGGTTAAATACCTCCTAACAAAAAACCAATTTTCAATTTTCAGTCAGTTTGGCCAGGTAGTAATATTCCTTGAGCTTCATCAGGATCGTATCGTCCTCCGATATGTCATTATAACCCAATAAATGCAAAACACCATGGATAATTACGAGGTGCAATTCATTTTCAACCTTTTGAGCAAATTTTACAGCGTTTTCACGAACTCTCGGAAGGCTGATATACATATCTCCGCATATTAACTTCCGATCATCCATCAGCGGAAAGGTAATAATATCAGTTAACGTATTATGCTTTAGGTATTTATGATTAATTTTTTTCAAGTATTCATCAGTGCACACAATGATACAAATCTCCCCGACCGCTTTATTTTCGGCTTCGGCTGTATCAATTATCCATTTGCGGATTTTGGTTTTCCCTCGAATTGTATATTGGATATCTTCTGCAAAAAAATGAATTGTGCCACTCATTTCTTTTGCTTTACACTGTCCTTCTTCGTCCAGTATTCCTTAAGCTGATTAATTCTTTGGAGTGATTTTTCATAATTCATACTGGAAACATAAAATACAAGAATAATGCTTTTGGCATTAACCGAAATTGTAATTTCGTCTGTCAGGGCCTTTATAATAAAAATGTCTCTTGCTAATTTGTGCTTTCTAATCTCAAGTTCAAGAATATCTTCACTATCCGCTTCTTTATTAATACTATTCCCCAACCTGATTTTAAAAATTAATCCTTTGGGATTCCTGTCAAAAGATATAGAAATATTTTCTTCTTCCTTTGCTTCATTCAATGAAAATAATATTCCCGCGGCTTCCGTTGTCGCTAAAAGAATATTTCCAAAATACTCATTGTTAATATTATAATAGTCACAAATCTCCTCTACGAAGCGCTCCAATTTTGGAATTTCCCTTGTGCCGGAAATTACCAGCTCTCTATAATCCTGTTTCATATCAGTATCCTATTTTCAAAATATAACTGCTAATTATTCCTTTATAAAACGAACTAACAACAGGTAAAGTTAATTGAATATTGTCAAGGCCCGTTTTCTTTTTTATGTTATACTGAAAATTTTGTTCAGGGTTACTAAATTTTTGATATTTTGCTTCGGCTGACTCTCTTTTCTCTTCCTGCTCCCGTTTTTGCTCAGCCCTCTCTGACTCCAAAAGACGTGTCATAATGTTCTGTTGCTTTCTGAATGTTTCTTCTCCAATGCTTTTATTGATCAGGTCCCGTTCAATTTGCTCCATTTCCCGGACTGTTTCATTTAAAGCTTTCTGGTCATTTAAGTCATCGCCTCCGATTTCTCTCTGGTACCCCTGCATTTCATTCCTTAAAGCCTCTTGTTGTGCAACCAAATTAGCAATTTGCTTACTAATAGCGCTTTTTTGAGCCTTTGTGCCTCCGTCTTTTCCGGGCTTTGCTTCCATGCCCGATTTTAGTATCTTTAATTGCTGTCCTATCATATCCTGAATCTTCTTCATTCTTCCCATTGACATTTTCCCTCCATTATTAGAAGGATTCTTGCATGATTTCTTTCCACCTTTTGACTGCTTTCCTGCTGCAATTTCTTGGTTCATGTTTTCAAGAGATTCGCCGAGCATAACGGCCAAATTATTTATTGATGTCATTACATATTGCTGTTTTGAAACCGCAAGGTTAATATTCCTGTTATCCATTGCTTCTAAGGCTAATCCGTTATTCAGCCTGATAGCCGAAATTTCCTTTGTTACGAATGGTTTCATAATAATTTGACGCTTCGCGATAGAATTTAAGGAGTCTTCGATCACATTCATTTTATCGGCAAACTCTCTCTGCTTTACAACAATCCCGGGATACCTTGGATCGCTCCGTGCAATAATCCTTGTATTACCCATAAGGCCTTCCTGCTCAAAAGAAAGTCTTACAAGGTTTTCAAGTATCATCCTGATGTTCGATGCGTCTTCTCCAAGCTGCTCTTCTTCATTTTCCAGCTGTGAATCTTCCATTTGTTTTGCCAACTCTTTCATTTGTTTGGCGGCGGTCTTCTGAGATCTGAAAGCATCGCTATTCATGTTATCTTCTATGTATTCTTTGCTTTCTATCAGATTCTTATGTATACTATCTTGTTTTCCCTCGGTTTTTCCTAAATCTGCCGGGGTTTCAAGCTGCTGCCCCTCCTTCTTGAGTTGTCTGATCCTCTCAGAAAGTGTGTCTGCTTTATCGTTTATTCTGTTTTGCTTTTCAATCAATTGATCATTATTCGTCTGTTGCCCTATTGTTTCTTCTGCCAAAGCCTCTTGTTTGTCTGCTGTTTTTCGAAGATCGTTGCACAGCGTTTCCAATTTCCTCTCGAATTCTATTTGCTTCATTAAGGCAAGATTTCTGTCCAGTTGAATTTCGAGATCCTTATTGGACATTTTCATCTTCTCCATCAGGGGGCCCAACTTTGCTTTATCAAACTGCTTCAAAAGGTCACGAATCTCCTCAACTATTTTCTTCAACTCGTCAGACAATAATTGATCCATTAATTCATTTAGCTGCTTTTGCTTTTCTATTATCCGTTCACTTGCCTTAAGATAATTTTCATCCTTTTCGATATTATTCCTGAGTTTCCCGATCACGTCTTTCACCTTTTCCTCAATGAAAAGATTTGTCTTGACAAGCTCTTCGAGTTTCCTTATTTCCTGAAATGTAATACTGTTTTGATCGATTAACTTTCTTTTCAGATCTTCTATTGTTGTTTGAATTGATTTCGATTCATTAAGACTTCTCTCTATCTCTTCTCCAATTATTTTTTCATTAATGTTAGTCAGCTGAATTATTTCTTCTAAAGTAGAAGTAGAAATTGATTTCAATTCCGACCTTGTACTTTTGGCGCCATTGATTCCATCATTATCCCATATTTCAAAAAAATATCGTACATTCATTCCAGCTACAGGCATAAGTTTCAGAAGATCAATCGCATAATAAAAAACCTGATAGCTGTTGCCTTTTTCAAGAGGTATCTCTTCTGAAATAATTTGTTCTTTTTCAAAATCATCGCCAGGTATATGGCTGTAATTAAATGTTAACCGCGAAAAACCATAATCATCCTTGATGGTACCGTTATAAAAGAAAGTGGTTTTAAAAGTCGAATCCCTTGATTCCGTAACAAAAATTGTCGGGAATCCATCTTTTATAACATTAATATTAAAAACCACAGAGTCGGGGTTCAATATGTTTTCATTAACAGGCGAGATACAATAAGACATTGTTTTGGGGTTGCTCTCTGAATAGGTAAAAATATTTTTATGTTTGTCCTTAAGGCTAACCCTTTTATCGCCCAAACGTAATTTTAGTCTATTAACGTCTTTGGTATCAAAAGTCCACGTTATCCTGGAGCCCTCGGGAATAACGATATCTCCGATATTTTCCGTTTTTTCTGACACTCTGTTTATATAAGTCGGGTATTCAGCTTTCACCTCAAAGCCTAAAAGCATAGGTTTTGGAAATACCAGTATTTCATGTCGTTGGGAGGTATAATTTCCGGCCACTATCCAGAAAGAAATATTTCCTTGGACTGATTTAAAAAGATGCTTGAAGACAAATCCTTTAGCCTTTAGCGTTTTATATTTAAAATCCCTTGTTTCAATAAAGACTTCGGAGGGAATTTCGTTTCCTTTAGCCTCAATAATTAGTTCAAAATCATCCTGTTGAACTGCTGATAAAGTTCTGTTTAGGATTTCAAATTTGAAGGGGTCGGGTCGAATGAAAGTATTATTGAATTGAAGGAGTCGACTGGTTGGGTCAGATATGATTTTTGGTGACAATATCGCCAAAAGAATAAAAATTACAACCGGAACAAGTGCAAAACGTAGGAAGCGTATATTTTTCCGAAAATCAATGACACGGGTAAATCGAAAAACCTTCAATGTCAATGTTTTCTGCTCAATGCTGGCAGCAAGTAAATCTGAATGCCCTTCGTCGTTTTCGCTTGTTTTTATTAGTTGCAATGTATTAAGCAACTTATCCTGAATTTCAGGGAAATGTGTTCCTATGATCTCGGCAGCCTGGAAATATGAAATTATTTTCCCAATACGGATTAGCTGCAGTATAGGTATTAAAATAAGCCTGGCGAAAAGAAATAAAGCGCTCAAAAAAAAGGTCAAAAACAGGGCTGTTCTTACGACCTTGTTGAAATAAAAAAAATATTCACTGATAATCAGGATCAAATAGTATATTGCAAGCAGAGAAAATGCCAGCAATAAACCTTTTATCAGCCTGTTTTTATAATATTTCCGGATGAACTCATCCAGTTTTTTTATCAGTACGTAGTCCGATGACATTTCTTGCACTTACTTATTGTTTCATGGCGTTAATAATCGAACTACTCCGCGCTAAGCTACCAGGTATTTTCTGATGTATAATTCCAGCAGGCCACTTGGCGAAAATTAACACGGACAGATCGAATAATTTACATGCAAAAATACAAATATTAAAAGGGCCGTTGGGTTCTTAATGTGCAGAATAGCTTAATTTTGTTCCACAAAAAAAATATAAAAAAAATATAAATGGAACCAAATTATGTTCGTGTAAGATTTGCCCCAAGCCCAACCGGCCCTTTGCATATAGGTGGAATAAGGACAGCATTATATAATTTTCTCTTTGCCCGCAAGAACAGGGGTACCTTAATTCTCAGGATTGAAGATACCGATCAGAACCGCTTTGTTCCCGGAGCGGAAGAATATATTGTTGAATCGCTAAGCTGGTGCGGAATTGAATTTGACGAAGGCCCCATTCAGGGCGGACCCTTTGCCCCTTACCGACAATCGGAACGCAGTGAAATATACAAAGAATATATTCATCGTCTGATAAGGAATGGTCACGCCTATTATGCCTTCGATACAGAGGCTGAACTGGAAACAATGCGTGGTATAGCCAGGGCCGATGGGAATAAAGTTTTTCAATATGATCAGCACACACGAAAATCATTAAGAAATTCTCTGGCGCTTTCTGAATCTGAGGTAAGGACATTGATTGAATCTGGAACTTCGTACGTGATACGGATAAAAATTCCGGAGAACCAGCATGTGGTCGTCCGTGATCTTATCAGGGGCGAGGTAGTTGTAAATACTGCTAATTTAGACGATAAGGTGCTTTTTAAATCCGATGGTCTTCCTACTTATCACCTTGCCAATGTGGTAGATGATTATTTGATGAAAATCACCCATGTTATACGGGGCGAAGAATGGCTGCCTTCGGCGCCTTTACACCTATTGCTATACCGGTTTTTCGGATGGGAAGATATCATGCCGCAATTTGCACACCTGCCTTTGATTTTAAAGCCAGATGGAAATGGTAAATTAAGCAAGCGTGATGGCGACAGACTTGGTTTCCCTGTATTTCCAATGGAATGGAAAGATCCCATCACAGGAGAAATTTATTCCGGCTATCGTGAATCAGGTTATTTACCTGAAGCTGTTATCAACATTCTTGCACATCTCGGATGGAATCCCGGAACCGAACAGGAACTTTTTTCATTTGACGAGTTGATTTATCATTTTTCTCTTGATCGGGTTGGCAAACACGGTTCAAAATTTGATCCTGAGAAGGCAAAATGGTTTAACCACCAATACATGCAAAGAAAATCGGATGCTCAGCTTTCTCTGCTGTTGAAACCATTTTTGGAACATAATAGGGTGTCGTCGTCAGATGATTACATAAGCAGGGTCATCCGCCTGGTCAAGGAGCGTGCATTTCTTATTCCTGATTTATGGAATTCAGCCTGGTTCTTTTTTATGCGTCCGGAGCATTATGATGAAAAGGTTTATCAAAAAATATGGCAACCTGAAACCTCAAACTGGATAGAGTCGTTTTCATTGGAGATTGAGAAGCTTGATAAATTCAACAAAGACACATTATATGCTCTGGTACAGGATTATACATTAAATACTGGTGTTAAAATGGGGCAGCTGATGAATCCCTTGCGACTTTTGATAGTTGGTTCAAATCAGGGCCCTGGAATGATGGAACTTGCGGAGATCCTGGGAAAAAATGAGTTTCTGGAAAGAATCAGGATTGGTCTAAAAAACATATCAGAACCTGAAGCTCGTCAGTAAAAAAGCGGGAAGGAATCTATTCCACTTTCACTTGTCTAATCTGGAAAGTCCGTTTGACAAGTGAAACATCAGATATCTGTTTCAGCGCCCTACAAATTTCCATCAACATTTGCTTTCAGGATTTTCTTTGCATATATTTGCAGGTACCGGTCGGTTAGCTGCATATACTTATTCGACAACACCTGTCAATTTAAGCATTTTCGATTCCTGGCCGAAACTTGGTTTTTAAGCAATTGATTTAAAATTCAATTTCTCAAATAAATTGGCTCCCGAACACCATTTGAACCCTTAAAACCAAAACTCATGAAAAAGACAAAAACAGGAATTTTTTTGCTGGCCACCTTGCTGCTGGTGGCATTTACCTCATCGTATGACGGGCCCGATCCCGCTTATTTTAAAGCTTTCGGATATGGATCCATCGCAGTGTCAATTGGGGGACCTCCTTCATTTGACAAATACAATCCGGCTCAGTTCGATTATCAGAATGGAATATTTTATGTAAAGGCGGGGGCTAACAGGTTGGATCTGAGAGCCCTTTTACCGGAAGGCCAGACCTATGAAAAGATGATGAATGCCTTGTTTAAAGCCAAGAGCGGTTTGCTGAAAGACAAAAAAAAGGAGGCCATTTATTGGTATGCCTGGAGTTCGCATGAATATGACGGCACCCGGAAATATCCAGAATGGAAAAAGGGATCGCCTCATCCCGATTATCACGACAAGACGGTTTGGAGAACACCGATAAACTATGAACCTGCAAAAACATGGATCTCCTCTGCCGCCTATTTTGATGATGAGGATACTGATTTCAATACAGATGTGGTAAATACCTGGCTGAAAATGGCAAAACCAGGAATGCAATTATACATCCTGAATACCGTCGGATTTGAAAGGTGGGTCAAGGAAGCCTCCTACTGGGATTACGGACAGGGGAAACAAGTAACCCCGCTGGAGTTTGTGATGTCCGAAGATCACTATGCCTATTGCATTCTCCAGTTAAAATAAGTTCGTAATTACTTTCAGGGAATATTCAAAATTCTCTCATCCAATTGGACAAAGACAATAAAGTCCATTTCAATGTTTTAACAAAAAGACAAAAAATCCAACTAACTGATAATTTGTTAGTTGGATTTTTTCGTTGTTGTCCGACTAGGGGTCGAACCTAGACTCTAATGATCCAGAATCATTTGTGTTGCCAGTTACACCATCGGACAATCTGTTTGCAAAATTAATCATTTTTTCACAAAATTGTCAAGTATTATTGTACTTTTTCCACTTTTGTCCGTGAATCTTTTAATGGGACTATTCTGTTGAAGACCAGCTTTTGCCCGTCTGAATCTTTATCCACCGAAAAATATCCTGTTCGCTCAAACTGGTATTTTTCCAGGACCCTGGCATTCATGACTGTTGGCTCAATCATCGCGGTCACCACTTTCAAAGAATCTGGATTAAGATAATCTTTAAACGTAGCTCCTTCTTCGGCGTCATCGGGGTTCTCTTTAGTGAAGAGTCGGTCGTAAAGCCTTACTTCAGCCTTAACGGCATGTTTTTCAGAAACCCAGTGCAATGTTCCCTTAACCTTTCTATTGCTTTCGGGCATACCACTTTTAGTAGATGGGTCATATGTACAGTGAATTTCTGAAATATTGCCTGTTTTGGGCTCCTTTACGACATGTTCGCATTTGATAATATAGGCAGCCTTCAACCGAATTTCCCGGCCGGGAGCGAGGCGAAAAAACTTATTAGGGGGATCTTCCATAAAATCCTCCCGTTCAATAAGGATTGTTTTTGAAAAAGGAAGCTTGCGTTTTCCCTTCGACTCATCTTCGGGGTTGTTTGCCGATTCCATTTCTTCTACCAGTTCATCAGGGTAGTTGTCAATTATTAACCTGACCGGATCCAGCACTGCCATAAGCCGGTTTGCATGTTTGTTGAGGTCTTCGCGGATACAGAATTCGAGCAGGCTGACATCTATGACATTATCTCTCTTTGCAACACCGATAGTCTCTGCAAAATTGCGTATAGATTCGGGCGTATATCCACGGCGGCGTAATCCACAAATCGTAGGCATGCGGGGATCGTCCCATCCGCTAACTTTACTCTCTAATACCAGTTCCAACAATTTTCGTTTGCTCATCACGGTATATGTCATATTCAGCCTGGCAAATTCGATCTGCCGGGGTGCATAGATCCCAATTTCATGAATGAACCAGTCATAGAGAGGGCGGTGGACTTCAAATTCAAGAGTACAAATTGAATGGGTGATATGTTCGATGGAGTCAGACTGGCCATGGGCAAAATCATACATTGGATAGATGCACCACTTATCGCCTGTGCGATGATGGGGTGTATGCAGGATGCGGTAGAGTACGGGATCGCGCATTTGCATGTTGGGAGAGGCCATGTCGATTTTCGCCCTGAGTACCCTGGCGCCATCCGGGAAATCACCGGCACGCATTTGTTTAAACAATTGAATATTTTCGACAACAGAACGGTTCCTGTATGGACTGTCTTTGCCTGGTCGGGTTGGGGTGCCGCGGGTTTCGCTAATCTCTTCCGCTGTCATATCGCACACGTATGCTTTCCCTTTCCCCATCAGGATAATGGCATACTCATAAAGTTGCTCAAAATAATCGGACGCATAAAACAGCCTGTCTTCCCAATCAAAGCCCAGCCATTTTACATCCTCCATGATGGAATCGACATACTCTACATCCTCCTTAACCGGATTTGTATCATCGAAACGAAGGTTCGTTTTTCCTTGGTACTTTTTTCCGAGGCCAAAATTCAGGCAAATTGATTTGGCATGGCCGATATGCAAATAGCCATTTGGTTCGGGCGGAAAACGTGTATGTACCCGTCCGCTATTTACTCCGTTTCTTATATCCTCTTCGATAATTTCCTCAATGAAGTTGAGTGATCGCTTAGTCTTTTCTTCCTCTTGAAAATTTGCTTCTTCCATAAAATCCA
>JBAXKG010000041.1:0-24126 GCA_037137455.1 Bacteroidota bacterium | reverse complement strand
AGCCTCCTTTTTTTTAGCCTGAAAACAGCAAAATAATGCTCCGATTATCAGTTTCTTCCTAATTTCATTTTATTAAGAATCCACTTCATGGGGAATAGCATCGAAACCTTCCTTTGATACTCACGGTAATCGTCGCCGCACTCTGCAATAAGTTTTTGTTCTTCGAGAAGAGTGCCAGTAATCACATAAATGCTTAAAATACTGTTAACAATCAAAAAAGTGACATCCAGATTGGTTGCCCAAATTAACGGAAAAATCGCTGCATAGAATGGATGCCTGACTACACCCAAAATCCCATTTGAATTAAGTTTTCCCGTTTCATTAATGAGGTTATGGGTCACAGTTTCCCTGATCTGTTTCAACCCTAAAAAGGTCGATATATCATATTGACGGGCGCCGGCATAGAATAAAAACAATCCGATTGCCAGCAAAAGGATTCGAACCGGTAGGAGATAACCGTCCCAAATAAAAAATGGCGTTTGCCTTATAGAGTATGTGAAGATACCAACTGGAATCAGTAAAACGAAGGCAATAAAGTTATAGAATAACCTGTAGAATTTATAAGAGTCTCCCAGTTGCCTTTTTAGAAAGTTTGTGAATTTTGGAGTAATCATGGCACTGTGCAATGCAAAATAGGAAATCCATAACAGTGCCAGTATGATATTTTTCAATATCACGGCTTTAACGCTTTCAAAATCTCATCTTTCAAGCCTGTTTTGAATCGTTCCTGATTTGTCAGGCCATTGGCAAAGGCGAACTGTGTAAGATCATTTTTAATCTCCTTGCCGTCTGTCAGTTTCACAATATACAATGCCTGGGCATTAATTTCAAAACGGGCAACAGTTTTAGCCTGTGATTTATCATCGGTATTGATGATCTGAAATTTTATCGTTCCAGACTTGACCTCTTTGGCAAATGTGCTGTTCATCAATCTGATGGTATTTTCTTCAATGGATTGGTCGATCGGGCAACGCTCATTGGGATGGAAGTAGTAAACTTCGACCTGTGGTTTTGAAACGGATGGTTTACTTTGTGCGAATACACCCGTTAATCCTGCAAACAGGATAAGGAATGAAAAGATAAATGATTTTTTCTCCATATGGATCAAAGATTAATTCTGCGGTCAAACTCTTTCAGTAAATAGTCTTTTGTTTTAACTCCGACAATCCTTTTGACCTCCTTGCCGTTCTGAAAAAGGATCATGGTCGGGATGCTGCGAATGCCAAATTTGGCGGCCGTGGCTTTTTGTTCGTCAACATTGACCTTTGCAATGGTAACTTTCCCGTTTGTCTCTTCAGCAACATCATTTAGCACAGGCGCCATCAATTTACAGGGCATACACCAGGCAGCCCAAAAATCGACCAAAACGATACCAGTCTTGATTTTATTCTGAAAATTCTGATCTGTAAGAATTTTAATTTTGTCACTTTCCTTAACATTTTTAATGCTTTTCATCTTTTGCCTGGCTTTCAGGATGAAAAATCCAACGAGAACCAATAGCGCGGCTGATACAATTATCCCAATCCACATAATACATAAATTTTAATCGGGCAAAGGTAATAAATAAAATTCAATTGGTGATAATTATGCGATATAAAAATAAATTTATAAATTTAATCTTTCTGAAGAATATTCAGATAATAGTGAAGGTCCAGTTACCGTAATTCTGATTTTTGTTGAAAAATCTTAATTTAGCAGGATCAGACGATCATTTTTATGGCGCTCAGCTGGAACGAAATCAAAGACCGTGCGATCCGCTTCTCCAAGGAATGGGATGGGGAGATAAGCGAACAGGCGGAAGCCAAAAGCTTTTGGGATCAGTTTTTTGATATCTTTGGAATTTCCAGACGCAAGATCGCCAGCTTTGAAAGGCCTGTCCTGCGGCTCGATGACAGTACCGGTTACATCGACCTTCTCTGGAAAGGTACGATCATGGTTGAACATAAATCGAGGGGCAAAGATCTGGATAAAGCCTATAAACAAGCTCTTGACTACTTCCCCGGACTGAAAGATTATGAACTTCCGAAATATATCCTGGTTTCCGATTTTGCCCGCTTCCGGCTATACAACCTCGATGAGGATACCCACAGTGAATTTGAACTGAAAGAGCTCTATAAAAATGTGAAGGAGTTCGGGTTTATTGCAGGATATCAGAAACATGTATTCAGGGACCATGACCCGGTAAATATCAGGGCGGCCGAACTCATGGGCAAACTGCACGATCGCCTGAAGGTGGTGGGATATACCGGACATCCGCTCGAACTATACCTCGTCAGGCTCCTGTTTTGTCTGTTTGCCGAAGATACCAGCATTTTTGAACGCGATCAGTTCCGCGATTATCTTGAGGGAAAAACAAAGGAAGATGGCAGCGATTTGGCCCATCACCTGGCTACGCTTTTTTATCTCCTGAACACACCGTTGGATAAACGTTTGACCAACCTCGATGAGGAATTGAATGCGTTTCCCTATGTGAATGGCAAACTGTTCGAGGAATCGCTGCCTCCTGCATCCTTCGACCGGAATATGCGGGCCATCCTGCTCGAATGCAACACCCTCGACTGGGGAAAAATCTCTCCGGCTATCTTCGGCTCCCTGTTTCAGAGCGTCATGAACCCTGTGGAACGCCGCAACCTGGGAGCCCACTATACATCCGAAAAAAATATCATGAAAGTGATCAAACCACTTTTCCTCGATGACCTGTGGAAAGAGTTTGAATCGGCAAAACAGAACCGGAATAAGCTGTTGCAGTTTCATGATAAATTGGCCTCCCTTCGTTTTCTCGATCCTGCCTGCGGTTGCGGGAACTTTCTTGTAATATCCTACCGGGAAATCCGGTTGCTGGAGCTTGAGATCATCAAGATCCTGCAGAAAGGGCAGCAGGTCTTTGATATTTCGGAACTGATCAGGCTGGATGTGGATCGTTTCTACGGCATCGAAATCGAAGAGTTTCCCTCTCAGATCGCCCAGGTGGCCATGTGGCTGATGGACCACCAGATGAACATGAAGTTCAGCGAGGAGTTTGGCCAGTACTACCTCCGCCTTCCCCTGCGCAAAAGTCCCAACATCCATTGCGGCAATGCCCTCCGCCTCGACTGGCAAAGCCTGATCGATCCCATTCCCTGGGAAAAGAAAGAGCAACGGTTTGATTATATTTACGGCAATCCGCCGTTTGTGGGGGCCATGATATTGAGTAAAGACCAAAGGACTGATATAGAATACGTATTTAGTGGCAAAATAAAAGGTTTTGGAATTTTAGATCTTGTAACTGCATGGTATTTAAGGGCAGCAGAGTATCAGCAAACATCAGGGAATACAAAATGTGCCTTTGTCTCTACTAATTCAATCACACAAGGTGAACAGGTTGGAATCTTATGGAGGATTTTATTTCAAACTTATCAAATCAAAATTTTCTTTGCGCATAGGACTTTCCGATGGGACAATGAAGCTAAGGGAAAAGCTGCAGTGCATGTGGTCATTATTGGTTTCTGTGTTAACTTTGAAAATGAAAAGAGAATATTTGAGTATGAGGACCTCAAAGGAGAACCTCATGAGGTTTATGCACAGAGGATTTCACCTTATCTTATCGATGGGAAAATCGTTTTTTTACAAAATCGGAATATCCCAATTTGCTCCGTCCCAAAAATGAGTTTTGGGAGTATGCCGCGGGATGGTGGAAATTTAATTTTTTCAGAAGCCGAAAAAGAAAGTTTATTGCAAAAAGAACCTGCTGCTGGTAAATGGATTCGTAAATATATCGGTTCACAAGAATTTATTAATGGATTGCATCGATATTGCCTTTGGCTAGTTGGAATTAGTCCATTTGAACTTAAATCACTACCAGAAGTTTTAAAAAGAATTGAAGCAGTTAGAAATTTTCGACTAAAAAGCACAGCAGCGTCAACCAGGAAGTTTGCCGCAACTCCGTATTTATTCTGTCAGATAGCACAACCCTCGAGTGATTATTTGCTTTTTCCAGGTGTTTCATCGGAACGAAGAAAATACATACCAATTGGATTTCAAAGGAAAGATGATATTGCAAATAACCTGGTTTTTACAATTCCTGATAGTGCCAATTTTCATCTTGGTATATTATCTTCCGAAATGCATATGGCCTGGGTAAAATATGTTTGTGGAAGATTAGAAAGCAGATTTAGATATTCCAAAGATATCGTCTACAACAACTTCCCCTGGCCGGAGAACCCATCGGAAAAGCAGAAAAAGGAGGTGGAAGATGCCGCACAAAAAGTGTTGGATACCCGTGCCGAATTTCCCGGCAGCAGCCTGGCCGATTTATACGATCCATTGACTATGCCGCCTGCCCTCGTGAAAGCCCATCAGGAGTTGGACAAAGCGGTTGATCTTTGTTACCGCCCCCAGCCATTCCCTAGCGAAGCCAAGCGGATTGAGTTTCTTTTTGAATTATATGATAAATATACTGCCGATCTGTTTACAAAGGAGAAACCGCGAAGAAACAGGAAGATTTGAAAAAAAAGAGGATGAATCGGGGACAGTATTGTGAAAAGCACTACTTCAACGAAGGGCAAATTTTAGTTTTCTTTTGGTATATTAATACTCAGGTCTTTGCAAAATGACTTTTTTGTCCTTTTTTCTGGTTCTTCTGGGAAAGGATTTTATTGGTCTCAAGTACCATTCGCAGAGCTTCGGTGAGGTTGCTTTTTGCTTCTTCAATGGTTTCCCCTTGTGAATTTGCCCCTGGAATTTCTTATATGTATGCAGAATAGCCGCCTGCAGGTTATTCCACAAAAACAGCAGTAAAATTCAAATGTTTAAGTTCCATATGATTACTCTTTATCAGTACAAAAGTACTGCATTTATGCTTTATAGGTTGCTGATTTTTTTTAAATAAACATATGTACATCCGCATCCTGTGACGACTCGATATAGGCTCCGATACCGCAAATGTCGTCAATAACATCAACAAAATCTTCGGGTTTTTCGCCATCCCAGATCTTGCCTGCAAGACCGCACATATGAATTTTCACTTTGCCCATTTTTTTTGCTTCCTTGAAAAAATCTAGCCAGGGCATGATTACTGATTTCTATAATGATAAAATAATGCAATCGGCCTGTACACTGCATGGGCAAATTTTGAAAAGGCAAAAAGCAATACCAGCTCCATTGATATAATGGTATGAACCAGGAAAACAAACTGGTTGAAAAGGTTATCGGCGCCAAAGGCAACTGAAACCTCAAGCCAGAAGCCTGTTATTCCTGCAATCCACAGGAACCAAAGGAAGGTCCAGTCGGCCGGACTGGTTTCGCTGTATATCAAAGTCACTTTTTTCAGTCGGTAATTAATTGCCTGGCTTGTTCCAAAAATCATCAGCAAACCTGCAATGGTTCCCAGTATACGGCTGGGCCACCATATCGTTGTTGCCGGATCTTTGAGGATGAAATCAAGGCTGGTTGCACCCAATAGTCCGATGAATCCCCACATGATTGACCAATGCACAAACCAGGGTTGGGAGTACCAGGGTTTGCCTCTCCAATGGGAATCCTCTTCTGCATCGCAGTCTTTGTACCAGTCCATCGTTCCTGCTTCGCTGATGACCATCCATACCGCTTTGAAAAAGCCAACCTTAGACTTGGCTTTTTTATCTTTGATTAGGTTGAAATGTATGATCATGGAAAGAACACCCCATACGATGGAAAGTCCTGTAAAGCTAAAGATAACCAGGCCCATGTTGTGAATTACATTATACGGCAGCCAGTTAAAGATCCACCTTGCTACCTCCTGGTCGGGTTTAAGCGTAAACAGGAAGGATCCAAGAAAAACGGCAATCAGCATGGTAATCACGACAAATGCAGGCGGGCTCTTGAACATAAGTCTGGTCAGACCGGTGGGTTCATATTCTGAAATTGCATAACGCCTTACCGCAGCCAGGTACTGGCCGGGACCAGCCTGCCTCGGGCAGGTTTCCGTACAATCGCCGCAGGAATAGCAAAGCCAGGGTTCTACGCTGCTGAGAATTTCCTTTTTGAGTCCAAGTATGCCCAGCCGCAGGGTCATCCGCGGAAAACTAACAGTTTTCTCGCTATGACTGCAAACAGCCGAGCAATTCCCGCAGTTAAAGCAGGTATCGAAATCTTTTGCCCCGTATTTCTTCAGTTCATCTGCAAAATATGGATCTATTTTTGTCATTTCGCCTTATTTTTGAGTTGGTAGCGGTAGTATTCGTCGTTATCATCAATGCCTGCAGGCTCAACAATATAGTATTTGTTCATGGTCATCAGATGCCAGGTAACCAGTTCGGGAGCAAGAGTCAGATTGTTTGCAATCTGAGGAATGGTCTTTGGTTCTTCTGCGAGGTTTTTCATGATAGATTTCCATATTTGGGGAAAATCTTTCATTCCATTTTCGACCACTTCTGATTCCTGACCTGAAGCATCATTCTCAACTTTCAAATCGACCTGTTTTGAAAAACCGTCAATCATTCCTTCAATCTCAGCATTTGTGTATTGGGCAATGTCAATAGCATCGGCAGGGCATATTGGGGCACAGATTCCGCAGCCCTTACAAACAGAATTGTTCACCGATGCCACGACGTTGCCGTTCATTTCCATCCGGAAGATCGCATCATATTCGCAAACCTCCTGGCATTTTCCACACCAGGTACAGGCTTCAGCATTTATCCGGGCAACAATGGGTTCAAGCAGAATAGTTGGATTTTTAGTTATCGCATTGATCTTGACTGCTGCCGACAAGGATGATTGAACAGATTCAGAAATATTTTTCGGGCCCTGGCATGACCCTCCTATAAATACTCCGTTGATTACAGTCTCAACAGGCCTTAGTTTCGGATGTATTTCATTGAAGAATTTATCATTGCCAAGAGGTATTTTTAGTTTTTCCGAAATCAGCGAACTGTCACTCCTTGGAACCATCCCGGTGACAAGAACAACGAGATCAATTTCAATTTCCAGTTCCATTCGCCTGGTAAGCTCGTCGTTCATTGTAACAAGGAGCCTGCCATTTGCTTGTTCAACAACAGGTGGTTTTTTCTCATCGTATTTCAGGAAAATATCACCGTTTTTTGATGATTGTTCATAAAGAATTTCCTGCTTACCGTAAGTGCGGATATCCCTGTACAGATGATACGCTTTAATATTCCTGAATTTTTCATGAATGAGCAACGAATTATGAACAGCCGTTGTACAGCAAACACGCGAACAATAGGCATGGTCGCCCTTGTTCTGCCTCATCCCTACACAATAAATATAGGCTATACTTTTAACCTTGCGGTTATTGAATACCAGGGTGTCTTTATGATGAGTGATCAGGTCGCTGAACTCAGGCAGCGTTAATACCGACGGGTAGGTTTTGTAGCCGAATTCTCCTTCTTTTGGAATATAATAATCAAATCCTGTTGTAACCAGAATAGCTCCCGATTTCAGATTCAGGATTTCTGATCCGGTTTTTACTTCAACATTGAAATTCCCGATACTTCCTGAAACTTTTTCAACCGTCGCAAGCGTGAAAACCGTGATATTGGTTAACATTTTAATATCCCTGTAAAGACTGGCAATGATATTCTTTCCCGTGTTGTCCTTGATATATAGTTCATCCCATTTCGCAAGTTGTCCGCCTAATGTCTTTTCCTTTTCAAGCAGGTAAACATGGTTCCCCATTCTGGCCAGGTCAATGGCTGCTCGCATCCCGGCAACGCCAGCGCCAATAATGACTACAGCCCTTGTGGTAGAAACTTCGATATTTTCCAACGCTTCCGAATTAGCAACTTTGTTAATTCCTGCCCGGATGAGACCGGCTGCCTTTTCACTTGCTTTAGCGGGAGTGTCGGAATGTGCCCATGAGCATTGTTCGCGTATGTTAACCTGGGTATAATTGTAAGCATTGATCCCGGCTCTTTGTGCCACATTTCGAAATGTATGCAGATGGAGTTTGGGTGAACAGGAAGCCACCACAATAGCATCGAGTTTTTCGTCCTGTATGTCCTTGATCATCTCCTTTTGATTGGAATCGGCACAAGCGAACATCACATTTTTGGCGACCCTCACTCCATCTTCTTTTTTCATCATGTCGCTTAACTGCGACACGTCCACGTAATCTGAGATGTTTCCGCCGCAATGGCAGATGTAAACTCCTATCCTCTGTTTTTTCTTTTGTTCTGACATTATCAATTTTTTAAATTGTAAATCGTAAGTCGTAAATCGTAAATTGTTTACATCTGGTTCAGATAGGCGGCAACTTCCGATGCGGCACAGCCGGCTGATAATATGGAGTCAGGTATATCCATTGGTCCGCCAGCAGTACCCGCAACAAATACACCCTCTATTGTCGTTTTTGAAGGATGGGTCAATACATCAATCTGTTTAATATATCTGAATTCATCCAATTCAAGGTACCCACTCTTAAAAGCTTTTATTATTTCATTGTTAGGCTGAACCCCAACAGATAATACCACCAGGTCGTGTTCTGCTTCTTTCACCTCTCCTGTTTCAACATTTTCGAATCGAAGGATCAGATCGCCATTATGATTTTCTTTTTCGCGGATCCTGGCGACCTTGCCCTTGATTAAATTAACACCCATGGATTTTGTCTGCTGGTAGAACTCTTCATATCCCTTGCCAAAAGCCCTGATATCCATGTAATATATCGTGATATCAGCCATGGGTAAGGCTCCCATGAGCAACTGGGCCTGTTTTAGCGAGTACATACAACAAATCTGAGAACAGATCGGGTTATTGGTAGCAGCAACAGAACAACTACGGAAGTTTTCGAGGCTTGAATCCCTTGATCCGGTGCATAAAACATAGGCTATGTTTCCCGGAGTCTTTCCGTCGCCCGGTCTGAGAACATTGTTATAAGGCCGGGTAGGTGCGATCAGCCGGTCCATCTGAAGGGAATCAATCACATTGGGTAGCTGATTAAAGGAATATTGCGGCTTATGAGCTGCATTAAAAAGGTTGAAGCCCGATGCAATAATTACGGCATTTGCGTATGCCCTGATTTCCTCCTTTTTCTGTGAGAAATCAATCGCAAAGGCTGGGCAGGCTGTTACGCATTGGTGACATTCACGGCAGTTGCTGCAATCAAGGCAGCGGTCTGCACTTTGTTTAGCCTCCTCTTCGGTGAAGGTAAGTTCCACCTCCTCAAAGTCCCGGATCCGTTGATTGACTGGCCGAAATTTCTCATCCATTGCTGGTTTCAGGCTTATGTCAGGCCTCGATAAAACTTTCTTTTTATCTACTGCTGGTAGCTTATCTCCAAACTCAAAATTGTCCAATTCGAATCCTTGAAGATATTTATCCATATAAAATGCTGCCCGTTTTCCCTGACCCGCAGCCTCTATGATCGTGCTTGAACCGGTCACAGAATCTCCTCCTGCAAAAATCCAGGGTTCAGCAGCCTGAAGTGTTTTGGCATTTACTTTTATCCTTCCATCTTTTTCGAGTTCAAGTTCCTCGCTAAAAGGGGAGGTAGTAGGGGATAAGCCAATCGCCTCAATGACAAAGTCAACATCTTCGAAATATTCAGAACCTTTAATCTCTTCCGGTTTCCGTCTGCCTCCTGCATCAGGCTCACCTAATTTCATCTTGATCATCTTCGCCTGGCTGATCCAACTGTTTTTGCTATTAAACCGTACTGGATTTCTTAGAAGTTGTAGAATAACTCCTTCTTCTTCAGCCTCACGGATCTCTTCCTTCCATGCCGGCATCTCTTCACGGCTCCTGCGGTATATGATAGAGACCTTGGTTGCTCCTAATCTAAGAGCCGTGCGCGCTGAATCCATGGCTGTATTACCACCGCCGATCACCATAACCTTTTTACTCTTCAAATCGGTTTTAAGACCGATCTTTGAATCTCTCAGGAAATCAAGACAGGAAACTACTCCCTTCATTTCTGCACCCGGAATATTTAACCTGCTTGTTTTATGGGTCCCGACCGCAAGGAACATGGCATCATAACCATGCTCTTTGAGTTTATGCAGATTTCCTATGGGATGGTTGCAAACAATCTCAACCCCCAGCGAAGTGATGTTTTCAATATCGCGGTTTACTACAACATTGGGAAGCCGGTATTCCGGAAGGGTAAGCTTTAACATACCTCCGGCTTCGGTAGCTGCTTCAAAGATTTTTACGGTGTGACCAGCAAGAGCCAGATGATAAGCGGCTGTCAGTCCGGCTGGCCCTGAACCAATGATAGCAATTTTCTTTCCACTATGCTTACCGATAAGCCGTTGTGGTGCCTTGGGGTACTTATTATAATAATCTTCAGCAAAAAATCTTTTTATCCTGCGTATGTCTACAGTGGCTTCAAGACCGGCCCGGGTGCATTCCCCCTGACAGGGTGCATAGCATGCCCGGCCAAGACTGCCCGGAATAGGAATGTCTTCCATGTGGAGGTTCATGGCATTTTCATACTGGCCATTCCTGACCAGGGATATGTAACCATAGGGTTTAACTCCTCCAGGGCAAGCTGCAATGCAAGGAGCAGATTCATCCTGACGGTCAATGACTGCAATTCTGGGATTTGCCAGACTGAAGGGAATGTAGGCAACTTTGCGGCCTGCAAGGTGGGCATTGTATTCATCAGATCTCACTTCAGGACAGGCCATCTCACATTCCTGACAGCCGGTGCAGGCTTCAGGCTTTACATATCTGGGATTTTTATTTATCTCAAGGTGAAACCCTTTCTCATTCCGTTTTATACTGTCAATTTCAGAATTCAATAAGAGGGTGATATTTGAATGCCTTGCCGTTTCCGACATCTTTGGTGTAGTGATACATGCAGCGCAGTCAAGAGTAGGGAATACCTTGCTCAACTGGATCATCTTTCCGCCAATGGATAATCCTTTCTCAACCAGCAGCACCCTATAATCCATGTTAGCCAGTGATAAGGCAGCTTCCTGTCCGGCAATACCTCCACCGATGACCATCACATCGTACTTTTTTTCTTCTGTGTTCATGAAAGTTCAGCTAATATTTTTGTGAAGTTGGCCATATGATTGGCAAAAGGTTCTGCACAAACAGAACAAATGGCTGCCATGCGAATCCGTTTCGGACTGATGTTCTTTTCCTTCATTTGCCTCTGACATTCCATAATAATATCATTGGTGAAATCCGGGCAACGTGAGCTGTATGAACATTCATGTCCGTCGGCTGCAATGAATACCCCGTCAAATCCTTTTTCCAGCGCATGCATGACCCATCGTGGCTTGATACCGGATGAGCAAGGCAAACTGATCACATAGACCGATGGGGAGTAATGGATCTTTCTCAATCCGGCCTGGTCGATGCCGGGATCGGAGATCTTATCGGTAGAAAAGACCAATATCCTGGGCGATTTTTTTATTTCCATGTTGTAAGTTTTATGACAAACCAATTCCCGGAAGCCCGCCTGACAGTCTTCAATTAAGTATTGCGAGCAATAAAATGGCAGATTCGGAACGGACTTCCGGGGAAAGTGGCTTAGGCTTTTTTCAAAAACAATCTTGTGTAGCTGTCTTCTTCAACCATACCCATAAATTCGTGGTTCATTTTCTGGCACCATTTGGGAATGTCATGCTTTGTTCCTTCGTCTGAGGAATAAATTTCCATTATTTCTCCTGAACCAATTTCTCCTATAGCTTTTTTCGCGGCTAACAGCGGACCAGGACAAGCTGTTCCGCGTGCGTCAACAATTTTGTTGGATGTCAGATTTTTAAGGTATTCTGTGCTCATTGTTTTATCTCCTGTTAATGGTTATATAAATAATTGAATTTTACTTTCCTGAGCATCCGATAGGAAGGTACCAACGCCGCAAACGGTCATGTTCGGATAATCAATCATCTCCTCCTTTTTAAATCCCATCAAATTCATCGACATTTCACAAATATTGATCTCGACTCCCAGTTCGCCTGCAGTTTTAAACATCTCATCCAGGGAAGCTACTTTGTGTTTTTTCATGATTCCTTTGATCATTGCGGTTCCCATACCACACATGTGCATCTTGGAAAGCTTAAGTTTGGAACTGCCTCTGGGTAGCATCATACCAAACATTTTTTCAATGATGTTTTTGCCTTTCCCGTTTTTTGCAGGGTCACGCAAAGCTGAGATTGCCCAGAAAGTGAAGAAGAGTTTTACCTTCATATCAAAGGCAGAGGCTCCTGTTGCAATGATCATGGCTGCCAGGATTTTATCCATATCTCCTGAAAAAACGACCATTGATAACTGATCTTTGGTTCCGGCTTCCAAACTTGCAAGCCTGGTTTTAAGTTCATTAAGTTGTTGTTGAGGTTCCTGGTTCATAAGTGTTGTGTAGGGTTTCACAATAGTATATATGTATCGACATATATGTTTACAAAAATACGTATAGTATTATCGTTCAAAGTAGATGATGATATGATTGTTGCCCGGTGTATTTGTGATTTATGTCACAATGGTTTTTTATTGCTTGGAGTCATTGGCCAATATAAACAGGTTCCGTTACCAGGGAATCCACATTGATTGCAGGTAATGAAAGGAGAGTCCTTGCCTGTAAATAATGAGTAGCGCCGGTTTTATGACGAAAATCATTGGTGTGTTTATCATATTCGTAATCCCTGCCCCAGATGGTATGATGTATTGCAATCTGATGGATCGAATTAGTAATATAAGAGAGCTCATCATTTTTCAAGGTTGGATGAAGTGAGAGTCTTACCCATCCGGGTTTTTCCGAAAGATCACCATGATTGATTTTATCCGTGATTTTTTTAGACCGGTCGTGGCTGACATGTAGCAGGTAATGCCCGTAGGTACCTGCGCAAACACATCCTCCCCTCATTTGTATCCCGAACCGGTCACTCAATAATTTGACAATAAGGTTGTAGTGAATAGAATCAATATAGAATGAAATTATACCCAGCCGATCTCTGACGTTATCAGCAAGTATATGCAATCCGGGGATCTTGCTCATGTCTTGAAATGCCTGTTGAACCAACTCTTCTTCACGCAAATGAATTAAATGAGTTCCCATCTGCTCTTTCAGTTCTATGGCAAATGCGGTTCTGATGGCCTGAAGAAAACCAGGTGTGCCACCATCTTCCCGAATTTCAATATCGTCGATAAATTTGTATTCACCCCATGGATTGGTCCAGTCAACTGTTCCACCCCCCGGTTGATCAGGGACCTTATTATTATATAATGCGGAATCAAAGATCAGGACACCGGAAGATCCCGGACCACCAAGAAATTTGTGTGGGGAGAACAATACGGCATCCAGTTTTTCCAGCGGATCGGCTGGGTGCATATCGATCTCATCATAAGGTGCAGAAGCGGCAAGGTCAATGAATGCCACACCTCCATATTCATGCATCAGCCGTGCCATCTTATGATAGGGTGTCCGGATTCCGGTGACATTTGAACAGGCAGTGAATGAGCCGATTTTTCGCTTTCTATCCTTATATTTTATCAATGCTGATTCCAGGTTATCAAGATCCACCAACAAATCTTCACCCGGTTCAATTACTACCACGTCAGCTGCGGTTTCATACCAGGATGTCTGGTTGGAATGGTGTTCCATATGCGTGATGAATACAACCGGCCGCTCTTCATCGTGAAGGCCCTTATGATTGGCAAGATCGCCGCAGATTTTCAATCCCAGGATCCGCTGAAATTTCACAATGGCTCCTGTCATTCCGAATCCGGTGTTCAGGATGACATCTTGCGATCCGGCATTAACATGTTGTTTTATTCGTTCCTGCGCCAGGCGGTAAGTTTCCGTCATGAGTCGTCCGGTTTCACTCGTTTCGGTATGGGTGTTCGAAACGAAGGGCCCTATTGAATAGGTCATCCTCTCTTCAATAGGTTTATAGATGCGCCCGCTGGCGATCCAATCGGCATATATCAGTTTTTTTCTGCCATAGGGGGTGAAATAATGCTGATCCACACCTATGATGTTATCCCGGAATTGTTTGAAATAATGTTCCAAATCCATCATATAGGTTAGGTCAGGGACAACAGCAATAGTTTGATTCACGATTCACCTCTTCTTGCATGAAATGCATGAATGCGCTGGTAATGATCGACTCCTTCACCGGGTAAACCTTTTTCCCCATTTCGGTCAGTATTTTATCAAATCGTTCACTGATATTATTTACCAGGAGAGTATCGCAATCACTGACATTATAGAAGATTCCTTCCGGAGAATTCAAAATCTCTGACAGTTTATTCCAGCGCATTTCCTCCTGTATTATTTCACCGGATTGTAATGAAATAACAAGGGTTCCTTTTGCTTGCTCAAATATGGGTGTAATATTAAGTCCGTCATGTGTTGGGATCGCTATTTTCATAATTATCTGATTTGCAAATGATATTTCAGTTTGCAAAATTAGTCCGTATATAGCTTCCCCTGATGCTGATTTCTGTGAGATTCATGCCTGGTTGAGGTGATAGAACAGGATGAGTAAGCCGATTAAGGCAATAGATAAATGTGATAAAGCGCACAAAATCCTGTGTTATATTTTTGCACCTTTGCAGTTTCATTTGATTTCATAGGTCGCAAGGAATTACATGACAGAAATTGGATATAGACTGGGGACCTGCAGAGACTGTAAAGAAAAATCATGTGCTGCAGCAGCGTTGAAGCTTGAGGAAATCGATCTTGTAAATGAAAACCGTACTGAAACCGGTTTCAAAAAGGGCGATATCATTCTCCACGAAGGCTCAATGACCTCGCATATTATTTATCTTAAGTCAGGACTGGTAAAGGAATATGTTAAAAACCAGAATGAGAAGGAGCAAATCCTTCAGATTGTCAAAAAATACAGTTATCTGGGACTTCAATCGCTTTTCGGGGACAGGATCAACCATTATTCGTATGCCGCTCTTGAAGACATAAAAGTATGTTACATCGACATCAATGTATTCAATCAGTTGATAAGAAAAAATGGCAATTTCGCTTATGAAATCCTTGTTTCGATCTCCCGCGATAACCTTAATAATTTTCACCGTTTTATGCGGCAGTCGCAGAAAAATACCTATGGTAGGGTGGCGGATGCTCTTCTATATTTTCAAAAGATCATTTATGAAAGCTGGGAATTCGAAATCCCTTTCAGTCGCCAGGAATTTGCCGATCTGATCGGACTTTCGAGAGAGAGTGCCACACGGGTTCTAACTAAATTCAAAGACGACGGAATACTCGCCATTAATGGTCGTCGCATCGATATCCTGAATCAGGATTTGTTACTACAGATCAGCAAACACGGTTAGGATAAGATGAGTTCCATTACTCGACCTAAATTTGTTATGACTTCCCCACGCAGAAAGTAACTCGTATTTAAGATCAGGTAGTTAGGAATTCGAGGTACAAATAGGGTACAATTATAGCAAAGAATCTGATTTCTATCACATTTGTCACGAAAGCAATGGTTTCGAACAAAATGATGTCTAACTTTGAAAGACTAGACTATCCCAATTATTTCAAATTAAACATCTCTATCAATGAAAAAATTATCGTGTTAATTCTTGCAGTGTTTGCATTGGTTTCCTGCAAACAGAATGAAGACATAAAAATTGAACACGGTCAGATGGGTGTGAAAACTGACTCGGCCATGTCGTGCTGTACCAAGGACGGGATATTCCTGCCCATCTCCTAAGGGTATGATAACACTCATAAAGTCCTGATGGCGCTGAAGATGACTGTAATGATGTCCTAGGATAAAGATGTGCTTGTATACATCGATATCGAGGGTGTGAAGATGTCGGTTAAAACATCAAAGGATATGAAGTTCAAGGATTTTCAAACACTCTTTTAATTGCTTGATCAGCTCACCGCCAAAAAAGTGATGGTGATGGCTTGTCCTACTTGTTTGAAAATCGCTGGTTTTAAAACGGAAGATCTTCGACCAGGGATTATTATCGCCCAAAAAGGATAAGTTTTTCAACTTAACAAAGGGCCGGATCGTGACGGGGGGGCTATTAAATTCCGGGCTGAAACTTTATTGAATAAACATCCCATCCATTTTCCTTTGCCATCTGCATGGCTTGTTGATTTTGCATGATGGCACCACCCCACTGATTAAAGTCGAAGACATGAGGATCTTTAAACCAGTTTTCTATGTTCATGGTCAATTGGAAAGTTGCTGTATCCTTGTCTGCAATTGTGAAGGCCGACCCTGGTAAACTGACTGTAAAATAATTCTGAACGAATGCATAGATAGAATCAACATTGTACGTATTTCCGTGATATAGTTGACCAATCCCAAGGTGAAAATTAAATGGCATATTGACCCCGGTTGTATCCTTCCATTTTCCATTGATCATCATGTAATGATAGCCGCCTCCGAGAACTTCCGGCCAGAACATATTCACTTCCGGCGGGTCAACGAACATAAAGGATTTGTTTTTCTCCTGAGAAATACCAAAAATAAAGGTTATCGAATCATAAGTTCCGGCTGGGATCTTATCAAAAAACTGAATGGTTTTTGTCTCCGGAATGTTTTCATCAACGTAAAAAATATCTTTCCAATCCCCGATTACTTTCTTTGATCCATCATAACGGTAAAAAGTAATATCAGATATAAAATACTTCACTTCCGTGATCAGATATTCATTTCCTGCGGCATTGGTATAGATCAGTTCATTTTCCTTCAGGGGCTGACCATTCACCTGATGATTTAATAAAAAGGTGACTTTACCGGAAGGTATTGCAGGAGTTGTATTATCACCTTTCTTACAGGCAGATAAATGACCCATTAGGATAATGAGGAAAAAGAGTCGGAACCATAACCATAAATTATCTTTCATTGTCATTAAATTCTAAAAATAAAGGTAAGATAAAAAAACCGGCCTGGCTCGTACAATCGTTCAGTACTACCGACAATTCTCCGGTTTAGGTGTTCGTAATATGGAGTATCGAAGATATTTTCAATTCCTCCCACTAGTGAAGCAAATTTGCATGGTGCATAACTGACCGATACCGCAGCCGTTATAAATCCCGGCGTTTTTGATTCACCGTACGATTGTGAAACCCTGTTTTGTTCACTTACCATCCTTACGGATGCATTGGGAATGAGTTTTCCCCTAAAGAATTTATAGGAGAGCCTCACCGTGCCTTCCAGTGGCGGGATTTCCGGTAACGGATCATTCTTTACCGTCTCTTCGCCTGTAACCTGTCCGCCCGAAACGATGTATTTTGTGGCTTCTGGTTCGGTTCCATAGGTGGCTGCTACATTCGCCAGGAATCCCCATTTCTTGGTTGTTGGCGATTGATATGACACTTCAAACCCAGTGAGATATACCTTGTCGGTATTGGAAAACTGTTTAACTCCCGGCGCTCCCTGGGTGGAGGGTTTGATTACAGATGGTGGCAATACCTTTCCTATGATGTAATCGGTAACAAGAGAAAAGAACCCTCCAACCGATAAAATGCCAAGGTTTGGATTGAGAAACTCAAATGATGCATCTGCCTGGTAATTATTTTCAGGTTTAAGCTGGGGATTGCCTAGGTAATCGTATGAATCGTATTGAACCGGCATAAGCTTTATAAAGCGTTCCAGCACGGATGGGCTGCGGGTTCCCTTGCCAAGTGAGGCACTTAGATAAAGCCATGAAACAAGTTGCTTCTTCATCCCCAGGCTGAAGCTCACATTGAAATAATTTGAATTCAGATCATCAAAGTATGCAATTCCGTTCTTAACCAGCCGAAAGGTATCACATGAAGTTGCCTGGTTATAGTCAATCCTTAACGCTGCGGTGAAATCAAGTTTCTTGAATGGAATCTTGTATTCAGCAAAGGCCCCGGTATTGTTATACATTGCCTTCAGCCAAACATTGGCATGTTTGACGGATATGAACGTATCGCCCTCCATGATCATCTTCATGGTCATCTGCTTGTCTCCATCCTTGTAAACATGTTCAAAATCCAGCCCGACCAGGAATTTATGGGTACCTGCTTGTAGACTCCCTGTGAGTTTTCCACCAGCGTTCAAAGCATCTACCGTAGTTACTGCCTGCATGGTCTTACTTGCAGACCGGTTCAGGTTATCCATAACGTGATGAACCTGCGAAAAATAACTTTGAAGTTCAACGGACTGCCAGATCTTTCCCAGATGCTGACCTGTGTAGTTGAATGACCCAACATGGGTTTGATCAAGCCGTTCATCCATAGGCAGGGCAGGATACATGACATCTTTCCCCTGGTCATAGGCATAGGAAAGGATGATCTGGTGGTTCTTTTTTATAATAAATCCAGCCCCTGCAGTCCCATATAACTTTTGAAACGAGGTGTTATACAGTATGTCATTGCCTCCGGTATAACTTCCATAGCCCTTGAAACCGCCACTGGCATTAAAGAACACCTTATCATTCCCCCCAGCAAGAGCAATGTGCTCACGTTGTCCGTTCCAGTTTGTTTCAAACCCATACAACACCTCGCCATGGATCTCAGGCTTTGTATATGGATGCGGTAATACCGTTTCCAAGTTAATCATAGCGCCTAGCACTGGCCCAAATTTTAGAACATACGGACCTTTAATGACCTCAATCTTTTGGATATTCTCACTCTCAACATGAGAAGCCACCGGGTCCATCCGATTCGGACAACCTCCTTCGATCTTAACACCACTATTCAACAGTACGGTGACCTGGTTGTACTTGAATCCACGAATTACTGGGTCTATCCCGACACCACCTTTCCTAATTCCGGAAACATTAGGTTGCTGACGAAGGTAGTCTCCAATATCTCTGACGGCATCAACTTCAATTGTTTTTGCAGGAATGACATTCATTGGGAAGAATTTAACAGATTTACCAAGCACTTCAACCTCGCTAAGTTGCAATGTGTCTTTAGTAAGGTTTTCCTGGGCATGCAGTGTAAAATTTAACCCAATTATGAAAAAAGCAGCGGCTATACTAAGAGAAAATTGATGTCTTATTGAGTAAAAATTTTTCATGGTTCAGAATTAGGACGTCATGTTATACTAATGCTGTTTCTTAAGGATTGTGCTTAGCACCATTTCTTTGTCCAATTTCTTGGTACAGAAAAACCAGTCATAACATTTGATATCTTCTGCTTTCGATTCCATCCTTTCCTTTGCCACTCCACAGGAACCAGCCGTAGGAACAATCACATCATCCCCGGGTTGCCAGTCAGCAGGCGTTGCAACCGAAAAAACATCGGCAGTTTGCAGGGCAATGATCACCCTGTAAAGTTCATCAAAATTTCGCCCCAGACTCAGCGGGTAATAGATGATCGCTCTGATTATTCCCTTTGGATCAATAAAGAATACTGCCCTGACTGCTTTTGTAGAACTTTCGCCAGGTTGGATCATGCCATATGTTTTTGCGACTTCCATAGTGATGTCCTCAATCAAAGGAAATTTTACTTCGATGTCCTTCATTCCTTTGTATTCAATCTTTTCCTTGATTGTTCGCAACCATGCAATATGGCTGAATAAACCGTCAACCGAAAGCCCAACGAGTTTGCAGTTGGCCTCTTCAAATTCCTTTTCCAGTTTGGCAAAGGTCATGAATTCGGATGTGCAGACTGGGGTAAAATCAGCAGGGTGGCTGAATAGAATAACCCATTTACCTGTATAATCGCCCGGGAAATTGATGTCATCCTGGGTTGTCACTGCTTTAAAAGCTGGAGCCTTATCCCCAATGCGTGGCATGGAAATGACGTTTTGATTTTGATTTGTTTCCATTGTATTAAATTTTACGGATTAGTGCTATTTACAAATTTAATGAATCTATGTTGTTAAACTTTCTCTAATGCTTGTCTCAGGTCATTAATGATATCCTCAGCATTTTCAATCCCTACAGAAAACCTGATCAGGTCCTCTGTAATTCCCGCTTCCTGTTTATCTTCTACTGAAACACCGGCATGGGTCATGGAGGCAGGATGCTGGATTAGTGTCTCTACTCCTCCCAATGAGACTGCCAGAACGGCTAAATGCACATTATCCATCAATTTTCTCCCTGCTTCAAAACCATCTTGTAGCCCAAAACTGATCATTGAACCAAATCCCGACATCTGCCGCTTCGCCAATTCAAATTGCGGATGAGAGGCCAATCCAGGATATTTAATCCAGACGACCTTCGGATGTCCCTCCAGGAAATGAGCCACCTTAAAGGCATTTTCCTGATTACGATCGATTCGCACAGACAATGTCCTAACGCCCCTTAATACCAGATATGCCTGGTGCGGATCCATATTGCAACCCATATATACCATGCAATGACGAATCTTTTTGTACAAAACAGCTTCCTTGCTAATAACAATCCCACCCACAATGTCAGCGTGCCCATTGATAAACTTTGTAACAGAATGAAGTACTACATCAGCTCCAAGATCCAATGGTTTTTGCAGGTATGGTGTGCAAAAAGTATTATCCACAACCAGTATCAGGCCATGTTCTCTTGCGATTTTGGCACAAGCAGCAATGTCGGTAATCTCCATTGTTGGATTTGCCGGTGTTTCAATATAAAGCACCTTGCTGTTCGGCCGGATTGCCTTTTTGATTTCCTCAATATCTGCAGTATTGACAAACGATGCTTCAACCTGGAAACGTGCAAAATCCTGTTCGAGAACACCCCTGGCCGGACCATAGACAGCCGCCGTACTTATAATATGATCCCCGGCATTTAACAGCGCCATGTATACAATAGTGATGGCTGCCATGCCGGAACTTGTTGCAATACCATCGAAACCGTTTTCCAGGGCAGCAATGTTTTGTTCCAGTGCACGGATGGTGGGATTAGCTATCCTGGTATAAATATAGCCATCGCTTGCGCCTGAGAAACAATCGGCTCCGTGTTGAGCACTTTTAAAGCGAAAGGTCGAGGTCTGATAAATGGGGACTGTTGCCGAAAGAAATTGATCCTCAATTTCTCCTGCATGGATCAGCTTTGTTGAAAAGCCTGCATCTTCAAGATTCATAGTAGTTGTTTTTAAGGTTTGTGTTCAATTTCATCATTGACAAATATAATGAACAAATGTTCATATGCTATAATTTATTGATTTTTTTGATATTTGAATGTTGCATTAATAACCCATTATAAAAAGAAGTAATCCCAGCGATGTACCGATACCCAGATTGATCACTTTAATTAAGACAGAATCCTTTACAGAATAGGAAAGCATTGGCAACATGCCATGTCCGTCCTGGACAAACGCACTGGTGAATAAAACTGAAAAAGGAACCATATTACTGGCATATAAACTGATAAAGATCATATGCGGACCTGATTCCGGTATCAAACCCATTAAGGCAGCAATTAGCAATAGAAGTAAAGGATATTGGGTTGAAAAGGAATTCAGATGAAGATATTGTACTCCAAATTCAATAAAAAGCAGAGCTCCAAGAGTCCAAATGGCTGTTTTCCAAAGATGCTTCCTGAGTATATGATTTAAAATGTGTTCTTTCATAAAATGTCTGAATCCTTTTTCTTTGGGATGTAATATTTGTTCTTGACAATCAAGGCAAGGCTTAAAATTTACTTTTTTAATAATCTTATCAACAATCCAACCTACTAGAATTCCAAGAAGAAACAGAATGATAATTAGTATCATGGCTGTCTTAGGAAATAAAGCAAGCATCACAAATGCCTCGTCTCCAGACGCTGCTGCCATGGCCCCCGTTAGTGCACCCAAACTTATTAACCCATGGACATACAAAGAAACGCCAGTAAATGCACCGAAACAGCCCGGAAGTGCTCCCAGCGAGGATGCCGTTATATATTGTTTAATCCGCGGACCGTTCCGTAGAAAACTGCTCAGTTTCCCTTTTGTCCAGATATTTAGTAAATCAACTATAACCATCATAAGAAACACAAGGACAGTGATCTTGAGTGTCTCTATGCCAACATTCAGTATTTTGGGAGGAAATGATTCCATAAAAATTTAAAACGTTGGTTAATTTCAAAATTCAATTCCTTTTCTTGCTTCCACACCCAGCTTATAGTAATGTTTGACCTCATTCATGTCAGTAACCAAATCTGAAAATTCTATGAGTTCTGCAGGTGCATAACGGCCTGTAATGACTATTTCCATAGATTCTGGTTTAGATTTTAATAGACCTAAAAGTTCATCAACGGTAAATAAATTATAATGAATAGCGATACAGGCTTCGTCAAGGACAACCAGGTCGAAATCCCCGGATGAAATGATTTTCGAAACTTCGGATAATCCAAATCGAGCTGCTTTTAGATCTTTATCGGTCGGGGTGTTAATAATAAAACAATCCAGCCCAAATTGTACGATTGAAATTCCAGGTAAAAATTTGTGAATCGCTTCAATCTCGGAATAAGACATCCCTTTAACAAACTGGGCAATAAAGACTTTTTTCCCGGCACCGAAAGCCCGCAATGCCAAACCCAGGGCCGCTGTAGTTTTTCCTTTCCCGTTTCCGGTATAAACCTGAATAAACCCTTTCATAAGTGGTCGAAATATTGTCTGATATAATATTTCTCACCATTGTATCTTACAACGTTGATTATCTTTTGTCTGATCAGGGATTCGACGCATGAGAAATCAGCTTTATCTTGGTATAGAAGTATCCTGAGGGCATCTTCCCTCAGCGGATGTACAGCTATGATATTTAATAAATCATCATAAATATTTCCAGTATAACCCATATCTGTACCCTCGAATCCTATCAATGGTTCTGCCCGGATTTGTTTTTCCGAAAAAATCCGACATGCTTCATTTACTATATTAATATCAGGCATTTCAACCGATTGAACGGATGGTGGCCTTGTTGGAATTGACAAGTATGCTTTATGGGGATGTAACTTTTCAATTATACCCGCCAGCTTGGAAAACATTTCTGTGTCGATATTTACGCCTTTCAGAATCATTGTTTCAGTGCAAAGAAAGCCCTTGTATTCGCTGGCAAAAAGAAGAATGCCTTCGATGTGCCGGTCAAAGGATAAACCTGTATATGGCCGGTTTAACAAATTCCAGGTATGTTGGTCCGGAGAATCCACTTTTACGGATACCCAATCAGCTAACTGAACATCTTTTCTGACCGATATGTCAGATAATAAGGAACCATTGGTTATAATGGCAATGGGAATTTCCAGCTTTTTCAAGAGACGAATGGTTTGTCCTAGATTGATATCCAGTGTTGGTTCCCCATTGGCAACGAAAGTCATATAATCCGGAAAATATTCAGGTCCGAGATGGGCCAGATGATTTTTAACTTCATTGAAAATTATTTCGGGTTCAAAAAATGTTTCAGGTGTTGCAGTAAGCCGTATGGTTTTACCAACCTGGCAATAAATGCAATTATAAGAACAAACCTTTGGATGAGAAATATTGTTGATCCCAAGGCTTTTCCCTAATCTCCTGGAGGAAACCGGTCCAAAAGTAATCATTGCTTTATGACAGTTTAACCAATCAATTTCCCGGCAATATTTTCAAATACAGATATAACTTCTTTATTGCCTTGACTGAAAATACTCTTGCCATGTTCAGCAGCTTCGCCGACTTCAATAACCAGAGGTATTTGCCCGAGCAGTTGTGAATTATACTCAGTTGCAATTTTTTGGCCTCCACCATTTCCAAAGACGAAATACTTTTCCTCAGGGTGTTTTGCAGGAGTAAACCACGACATATTCTCAATAACACCTAAGATTGGAACATTAATATCGGAATTTGTGAACATGGAGGCAGCTTTACGAACATCATTCAGTGCTATTTCCTGCGGAGTAGTAACAATAATAGCCCCGGTAAGGTTCAGTTTTTGAACGGTAGTGAGTTGAATATCTCCTGTGCCGGGAGGGAAGTCTACTACCATGTAATCAATCTCTCCCCATTGTGTGTTTTCAAATAGTTGTGTCATGGCATTGGATGCCATCGGCCCACGCCAGATTAAAGATTGGTTTGGGGCGACAAAGAAGCCTATCGACATTATCTTAACCCCATACTTCTCAATCGGAAACATCATTTCTTTATCACCAATAGCCGTTACATCAGGCCTTTCGTTTTCCAGTCCGAACATTTTAGGAATAGAGGGACCATAAATATCAGCATCAACCAATGCTGTTCTCAAACCGTTTCGTGCAAAAGCAATTGCAAGGTTGGCAGCAACCGTTGATTTACCCACGCCACCTTTTCCGGAAGCAATGACAATGATGTTTTTAACCCCTTCCATGGGGATCTTTTCAAATAGTTCGCTCATA
>JBAXKG010000040.1:0-25063 GCA_037137455.1 Bacteroidota bacterium | reverse complement strand
GCTCCTACGGAGCTCTGGGATTGTATCACCGTGCACTCCGGTTCAACTTCTTTCTCCCCTTCTTTTAGCCTGTACCAACGCCACAACATGGTTCCTTCGAAATGTTTACAGGTATTGATCCAATTTGGTTTGCCAGGGTCTGAATGGGCGATAATGAGACGTACAGAACCATCGGGCTCGTAATTCGCGGAGGCTTTATTGATACAAATTGTGAAATAGCGGTAATCGAGCGATTCCATCCAGTAATTATTCAATTGGAAATTCCAGGAATCACAGTCGGGAGGCATCACTTCGATCACCAGTGATTCGTTTTCTGCCAATCGCCAATGGCTGTGGTAATAGATGATATTAGCATCGCCGCCTGCTGCGTTGGACACTCCGGCATCGAAAAGAGGAAGTTTGTTGGTATGTTTTTGAAATCCCTTGGCCCATCGTGCAAACATCAGCGATGCCCCGGCAACGAACATAGATGCAGTTTTAAGGCCTTCATCGATCATAGCAGGAGTAAGTGGGTCGGGAGCAACACGGCCACCGAGGTTTTCAATTGTCACTTCAGCCGGAATTTCTTGAAAGCGGTTTAAAAATGTCTGGCGAACCATTACCATGGTTGTTTCATCTTCAATTTTCAGCCAGTTTTTCCCGGTTGGTGTTTTGCTTAGTGTGATCTCGAAACTGCCATCTTTTTCCATTTCCAGGGATTCGTGTTCCAGCGCCCCACAAGGTTTAAGTCCGCCTGTGGTTCCATAGTTCCCGTTCTGAGTGAAAAACCCTATGTAATGAACGGTATTTCTCTTCCCGCGAATAAGGTAATTATTCTTACCGCTTATCTGTGCATTGAAATAAAAGTTATCGGGATTGTCGGCGCCCAGTTTCACTGTTTCATGAGCCATGCGGCGAAGAACCGGAAAACCCGGGTCGCAATATTCTACGAATGCCTCAAGCCCGCCCCTGGTAAGACGGGTAAGATAACGTAACCCTTCTGCCTGGTTGAAGGCATCGCGGGGAGCGCCAGGGTAAACAAGCGAGGCCCCGGCCGATTTAAGATTATTGCAAAATTCTTCCCACGCTTTTCCTGATACGACGCGCCTGGAATGAATATCTGCCTCAGTTTTCCCCCGTAGTTTTAAGGAAATCTGGTGAAATTTCTTCAATAACCATAAAAAGAGAAACAACAGTTTTCTCATATTGAATATTACCTATAATTGCAGAATCGGCAAAGATAGAAAAATCATGAAATCACTCAGAAAGCGATATGGAAATTGGGCTTAGTGGCAGGTGCGGCCGAATAAAGCCATGAAAAAAATGTATGGAAGTCGATAAATTGTTAGGTGGTTTTCATGAAATTTAGGGCACTTCCTGCCTTGAACCAATTGATTTGCAGTTCACTGTAACTATGACTTATAATGATTTTGTCCTGGGTTCCATCCGAATGACGGAGTAATAATGATAAAGGTTTTCCAGGCATAAAAGTCTCAAGTCCGGTCAATTCGAATATATCATCCTCCCTCACCTTGTTGTAATCATCGGGGTTGGTAAAGGTGAGGGCAAGCATACCCTGTTTTTTCAAGTTGGTTTCATGGATGCGTGCAAAGGATTTCACGAGTACCACCCTTACGCCCAAATGACGTGGCTCCATCGCTGCGTGTTCGCGGGAAGAACCTTCGCCATAATTTTCATCGCCTACAATAATAGTTGGGATAGAATTGGCTTTGTAATAGCGTGCGGTTTTTGACACTTCTCCATATTCGCCAGTTTCCGGATGTCTGACAGCGTTGGTCTTTTCATTGAAAAAATTGACAGCTCCCATCAATAGATTATTGGAAATATTATCGAGATGACCACGATATTTAAGCCATGGACCGGCCATCGAGATGTGGTCGGTGGTACATTTCCCTTTTGCCTTTATGAGAAGCTGCATGCCTTGGATATCTTTTCCATTCCAGGGTTCAAATGGTTCAAGAAGTTGTAAACGATCGGAGGTGGGGCTTACACTTACCGCGATTGAAGAGGCATTTGCAGGCGGAGCCAGGTAACCCGGATCCTTCACTTCAAATCCATTTATAGGGAGCTCTTCCCCAAATGGCTCATCTAGTCTGACTTGTTCACCAATTTCATTGACCAGCGTATCTTTCAATGGGTTGAATGTGAGGCTGCCCGCAAGGGTCAACGCGGTAACAATTTCGGGAGAGGCGATAAAACTGTGGGTCCCGGCATTTCCATCATTTCGTTTGGCAAAATTCCGGTTAAAGGAATTCAGAATGGAGTTCTTTCGCTCGGGATTGTCAATTTTTCTCGACCATTGCCCTATACAGGGGCCACAGGCATTAGCCATAATCACACCTCCAATGCTGTTGAAAACTTCCAGCAAGCCATCACGTTCACAAGTATATCGAATCTGCTCGGAACCAGGTGTTACAATAAATTCTGATTTCACCTTTAATTTTTTCTCAGCGGCCTGCTTTGCCACTGAAGCTGAACGCGAAATATCTTCATACGATGAATTGGTACAAGAACCAATCAACCCCACTTCCAAAGTTTCGGGATATCTGTTTTCTTGCACAAATGTCTTGAATTCAGAAATCGGATGCGCCACATCCGGCGAAAATGGCCCGTTTATGAATGGTTCAACCTCCGAAAGGTTTATCCTGATGTATTGATCGTAATACAATTCAGGATTGGCGCGAACCTCGGCATCAGGAGTAAGGTATCCGGCATATTTATCTGCAAGCGCCGCGACCTCTTTTCGTCCTGTAGCTTCAAGATAAGACTTCATTTTTAAATCATAGGTAAACACTGAACATGTAGCCCCGATTTCGGCGCCCATATTACAGATCGTTCCTTTACCAGTGCAGGAAAGTGATTCAGCTCCTTCGCCAAAATACTCAACAATAAAGCCTGTTCCGCCCTTCACCGTAAGTATGCCTGCAATTTTCAGAATCACATCTTTCGATGATGCCCATCCTGATAATTTTCCTGTTAATTCAATCCCTAATATTTTTGGCATTTTCAGCTCGAGCGGCATCCCCGACATCACATCAACGGCATCAGCTCCACCAACACCTATAGCCACCATGCCAAGTCCGCCGGCATTGGGCGTGTGTGAATCGGTGCCAATCATCATCCCTCCCGGAAACGCGTAGTTTTCAAATATTACCTGATGAATAATCCCGGCGCCTGGTTTCCAGAAACCGATTCCATATTTTGCCGAAACCGTTTCCAGAAAATCATATACCTCTTTGTTCTGGACCATGGCCGTGGCCAAATCGGTTTTGACCCCAACCTGTGCCTGAATCAGGTGGTCGCAGTGTACTGTTGAAGGCACGGCAGCGGTCTCCCGTCCGGCTGTCATGAATTGCAGTAAGGCCATCTGGGCTGTAGCATCCTGCATGGCAACCCGGTCGGGCAAAAAATTAACATAATCCTTTCCCCGATTATACGGGACTTTCGGATCAGGATCGAACAAATGGCCCCAGAGTATTTTTTCTGTCAGCGTGAGCGGTTTGCCCAGTAATAATTTTGCATGGTCAACACCAATGGATATTTTTTCGTAGGTGCTTTGTATTAATTTAGTATCCAATAACATAAATATTTTCTTTAAAAGTTAAACTAAATGACATATTTAGAAGTTTAAATGTAATAGTTTTTATTATTATAACGTTATAAATTTATGAAAAATTTCATCCCCAAACCAATTCACATATGTTGGCTTTAGAATTTCAGCTGGAAAAATGGAAAACGATAGTGGATCCCGATATTAATGGCCATCACCTTGCTCTGAAAATTATTGAAGAAACTGAAAATATTTTTAACACGCATCAGGAAAATGCCCCGAGGAAATCTTTCTGGTTTGAATGGCTGAACCTTACTAAAAAACAGGTGTTTTTAAAGGCTTTAGGAACTGATGTTAACCGGATGCGATGGTCGGAGATCGTTTTTCGTATCATCCAAAGCACCAATTACGACCTCAGAGACATGATGGAACAGCGTGTTGCAGAACAGCCGGATCATGTATTGTTTAAAGATATGTCATCGGCCATTGCAATTGACTGGACCTACGAACAGACTTACCGTCATTTACGAGAGATCGCCAGCCTCTTTTATAAATCAGTCAGCGCTGCTCCCCGTGTTGCTTTTTACAGTGAAAATTGTTTCGAAGGCGCGTGCACCGACCTTGCCTGTATGATGTTTGATATTTATGACGCACCTCTTAGTCCGCATTTTAAAATAGATGTATTACTGCCCATCTTTAATGACCTGAAGATCAATATTGCCCTTGCTGATACGGAAGAACGTTTGGCAGTTCTTAAAAAAATCAGAGAAACGTCAAAAATAAATTTCGCCATCTTTTCATTGCAACCGGCCACCCGAAAAATGCGCGACATTCCCTACATGGTCGAAGAAGCGAAAAAAATTTCACGCTGGGATATGGATGTTATTCTGAACCGGCAGCCTGTCAGGGAAAACAACAAGGTAGCCACTACAATGTTTACTTCCGGCAGCACAGGTTTGCCGAAAGGGGTCTCATTCTCCATTTATAACATTGTAACAAAACGGTTTGCCCGTGCTGCAGCCCTGCCTGATGTCGGCGATGAAATATTTCTCAGTTACCTCCCTCTTTTTCATACATTTGGAAGGTACCTTGAAATGACCGGCGCCATTTTCTGGAACGGTACCTATATTTTTGCCGGCAATACATCCTCAGAAACATTACTCTCGCTTTTTCCGAAGATGAATCCGACAGGCTTTATCAGTATTCCTTTACGATGGCAGGAACTTTATGAACGATGTCAGGAAAAAATCAGCCATGTTGAAAGTAAGGAACTCAGAGAGCAAGCAGTTCGTGAAGTTGTCGGAACACGTTTGCGATGGGGATTATCGGCCGCAGGGTATCTTGACCCGGCCGTATTCCGCTTTTTCAACCAGTATGGCATTTTTCTCAACAGTGGATTCGGTATGACCGAAGCGACCGGGGGCATCACAATGACACCTCCGGGGAAGTATAAGGATTTTACGGTCGGGATTCCTTTGCCGGGCGTAAGTACCAGGTTAAGCGATGATTCTGAACTGGAACTCAGCGGACATTATATCGGACGTTATCTTGAGGAGGCCGGCCCTGATGATATTATCCCCTATCCTGTTTCACCTGAGGAAGATCCCTGGTTGTCGACCGGCGATATCTTTAAAATAGGCAAAGACGGCTACTATCAAATAATCGACCGGGTAAAAGATATTTACAAGAACAATCGTGGGCAAACCGTTGCCCCCCAGGTTATTGAGAATAAATTCTATAAAGTTCCCGGAATTAAAAATGTGTTTCTTGTGGGTGATAACCGGCCCTACAATGTGCTCCTGATAATTCCTGACAAGGACGATCCGATGTACGATTCTCTTCAGGGCGACAGCCTGTCTGAATATTTTCATCAGATTGTCATGGCAGCCAACAGCGATGTTGCAACATACGAGCGGGTAATCAATTTTTCGGTTCTTGATCGTGATTTCAGTCGTGAAAAAGGCGAGCTTACCTCTAAGAATTCATATAACAGGAAAGCGATTGAGGCAAATTTCAAAGAGATTATTGAAACCCTTTACCAAAGTAATATTGTCTGTATCGTTGCAGGTGACTTTACGATTCAGATACCGAAATGGTTTTTCAGGGAGCTGGGAATCCTTGAAACCGATATTCGTTATGAAAACCATCGATTGGTAAACAGGCGCAATGACTCTAAACTTGTTATAAAGAAGATGAAAGGCGATTGGTTCCAGATCGGACATTTAAAATATCATATTACTTCGAACCTGATCGATATTGGAATTTTATCCCGTCAACCAAAAATCTGGATCGGAAACCCAGCATTGATTTCCTTTTGCCCTGTAAAAGAGGGATGGGACCTGCCTATGGGGTCGATTTCTTCAAGCGTTTCTCTTCCTGGTTTTAAACAATTGGATGAAAAATATTTTCCGGTCATAAAATCAATTCGCGATCAACAATTGATTCAGGCAAATTATCTGCTTTTCTGTAGCTATTTCTGTGGATTCGATGATGCCTACAAAGCCACCGACGAACTGGGTAAAATCCTCATCAATGCCGAGCCCCGGCTGGCCATTGCTATCAGGCACCGGCTTGAAGCCCTGGCTTATCATCCCGATGAGGAGATCCGTTGCCTGGCGTACCGGATTATACTGCTCAAAGCGCCAAAGCCGGAAGACATACATTACTTACCGGCATTTATAGAATCGGGACTCTCATTTCTCAATGAAAAATCGATTCGGGAAATCGTGTCGGACGATTTCGGAAAACACAGGCTTGATGCGCTTAAACAGCGGCTACACTGGTACCGGGCCAATCTCAGCTGGCCTGCTTCAAAGAAACATCGTAGAGCCTTTGAGGACGTACTTGACATGCTTTACAATTTTGCCGTGCTGCACCTTGCATATTATGTACCTGTGCGCGCCGAATTGTCACGGTGGATTTTGCACAGACAAGACCCCTATTTATCGAAAAAGGCTGAGAACTATTTCTATTCTCTTGCTGATGTTTTCGAGAAAGATATCGAAATGAAATCAATAAGCCATACACTCACTGAATGGAAATCAAAACTGGAGTTTGAACATGGGATTTCGGACAATGAAAAACGAAAAGTTACAAAAATTTTTCAGTCCACAACGTTTCTGAAAGAGAGCATTATTCTGACCTTTGATGAACAGGATTTCGATCTTAACGAAGTTCCCGAAAAAGGAATTTGGATACTGCGTTTGCTCGCTTTCAAAGAATTCAAACATTACCGGTTGTCAATCAATACCATTTCGGGCAAACACTTTGACCTTCACATGGTAATCAGTGAAAATACAGCTTTCAGGCCACGGCCAGAAACCTTCTACTGGCTTGCTTCACTTGCCGGATTCCCTTACGGACCATCAGTTGCACCAATGCTTGGCAGCAGCAGGCCCAACCTGGGAGCTCTTACAACCGAGTACATCGGCGGACTCACAGCATGGGATAAAATCAGGGAGCTGACTGAGCTTCAAAGGTCATCAGGTTATATAAGGAGCAATGCATGGAAAAAAATCTTTATCAAAGCGTTTGCAGTTATCTTCAAAGCCTGGCATCACAGTGGCAGCCAGATCGTTCCAGGGGCCATTTCGCCAGCAAACGTGGCCATTCCGGAGACAGATTTTCTTGAAAGCGCTGTAGTGCTTTCACTGGCTGGCTGGTCGCCATATGTAAACACATTATCATTGGTGGCTCCCATGTTGCAGGATTACTATTGCAAAACAGCCTCAATTTACCCCTGGTGCCGCAATCAACTTGACGTAACCTGGATCTTTGATGCTTGTATCGAAGCTCTTGGTAAAGAAGAGGCAATAATTTTCTTAAACCAGCTACGGCACGACCTCAAGGACAAATCAATAACCTGTTTCGACTCCTCCGATCTGCGCTCACTACTCGACGACTATCTGCAAAATAGGATCAAAAGGTATTATATGCCCATCGCTCTTTTCAGCGCCATCGACCAGTACCAGGATTGGTACAAAATGAACCCGCTTACTGTAGCCACAGCCAAAGAACAAACCCTTACCGAACTCCTGGAACTTTACAAATTGAACCAATATGCTGAGCTGGTGCGATACTTTTTTTACAGGCATACCTATTTTTCTGATGCGCAGAATGAGATCCAGATAGCATTTGACAGGCTTTTATCGCGGATGGAAGCGTCATCGGAAGGATTGGCAATCCAGCTGATCGAATTATCTGACTTGCAATCTGAACTTCGCGATTCCGATGACAAGAACATCTTCAGCAGGATGGTTTTCCCACGTTTGCACGGGGAACAAGGTATTGAATTTATGAAAATAGGCGAAAGCCAGAAAGAACATCTTGTCGTTCGTTTCTCGCTTCAGGATAAATCGGGCAAACGCTATATTCTCCGCGAACCTATTGAAGCGCGTGAAACCGGACAGCTATATCAACTTTTTTTCCGGGAAAAATATTTCAAGGAAATCACCGATAATGACCACCAGTATGTGTTGACAGATGAAAGTGATAAAGTCGTAGGAGGAATGACATTCCGGCATCTTGAAGATCAAAATATTTTGCTTGATGGAATTGTCGTAACATCATCGCTGCAAGGTGAAGGCCTTGCTTCGGGTATGATGAAACATTTTTTTGCAAATATGGCCGCCAATGGAGCTAATGTGGTTAAAGCCCATTTTCTGCTAAGCAATTATAACCTCAAAAATTTCTTTGAAGTCGACAAGAAATGGGGTGCACTGATCAAAAATCTTAAATAACATAATTTTCCTAATTTTGCTGCTGGTACGACCAGTGACAAATGACGAAGTATTAAAGCGTTTATATAGTTAAATTTCAAATAAATAAAACTCATGACTGGAGAAAAAATTACTCTGATAAATGGGACTTTACATGTTCCCGACCATCCGGTATTGCCATTTATCGAAGGCGATGGAACTGGCCCGGATATCTGGAATGCCAGCGTACGCGTAATAGATGCGGCTGTCGAAATTGCTTATAGCGGCAAACGAAAAATAATATGGAAAGAGGTTCTCGCGGGAGAAAAAGCATTTAAAGAAACCGGCGAATGGTTGCCGGCCAAGACCCTCGATATTATACGTGAATACCTGGTAGCCATCAAGGGACCGCTTACAACGCCTGTTGGCGGAGGGATCAGGTCGTTAAATGTTGCTCTGCGCCAAAGTCTTGATCTTTATACATGCCTGAGGCCGGTCAGATACTTCCAGGGAGTTCCCTCACCGGTAAAACATCCCGAAACCACCGACATGGTTATTTTCCGTGAGAATACCGAAGATATTTATGCCGGAATCGAATGGATGCAGGGCACCGCGGGTGTTGAAAAGGTTATCAGGTTCCTCATCGATGAAATGGGCGTAAAGAATATCCGCTTTCCCGAGTCCTCTTCTATCGGAATAAAACCCGTATCAAAAGAGGGCACCGAAAGGCTTGTAAGGGCTGCGATACTTTATACCCTCACGCATAAACGGCCATCGTTGACTCTGGTCCACAAAGGGAACATCATGAAATATACTGAAGGACAGTTTAAACAATGGGGATATGAACTGGCTGAAAGGGAGTTCGGAGAAAGGGTATTCACCTGGATGGCCTATGATAAAATCAAGGCAAAAGATGGAGAGGCTGCCGCAGATGCCGCTCAGAAAGAGGCTGTTTTACAGGGAAAAATCATTATCAAGGATGCAATTGCTGATGCATTTTTGCAGCAGATCCTTACCCGCCCGGCTGATTATTCTGTGATTGCCACCCTGAACCTCAACGGCGATTACATATCCGATGCATTGGCTGCCATTGTAGGAGGTATTGGCATCGCCCCCGGGGCAAATATCAATTATATTACAGGCCATGCTGTTTTTGAAGCAACGCATGGCACTGCCCCAAAATATGCCGGCAAAGACCAGGTGAATCCGGGATCGGTTATTCTCTCGGGGATGATGATGCTGGAATACATGGGGTGGATGGAGGCTGCAAACCTTATTGTGAAAGGACTTGAAGGAGCGATACAAAAAAAACGGGTAACCTACGATTTTGAACGTCTTATGGAAGGAGCGACAAAACTTAAATGCTCTGAATTCGGAACAGAGATTATTGCAAACATGTAAATTTCAGAGTTTTCGGTATCCTTTTTATCGGCTACCTTGTTATTTCTCAAACCTGACTTTGCTGAAATAAAAAACCAGTCGTTTATTATTTGATTCGAGTGCAATATTTTTAATTTCCTGGTAGCCATAGCTGAGAAAATAGTTTGCATACCAGGGTATCAGTCTTCCTTTAGTTTCTGAAAGCAACTTATCCTCAGGATATAACAGATCAATCGGGGCAAAATCAAGCTTTTCCACTACTTTGTTTCCCCGGATGATCTTTGAACCGATTTTTCCATCGTTAATATAACACAACACCTGTTCGTTACCAGCCGGGAAAACCACAACTTTCGGAGATAACTCAGGAGAAACAAGATTTCTGATTTCAAGCATATTATCCCAAATCAACCGGCCATCTCCATCAAAACCGGCAACGATCGCATTTTCAAACCGATATCCATCAAAAACTGAATAGGAATTGGTATAGGGCCTGCCATAATAGTCAAAATCAGTAAAATTCTCTGTCCGGTACTGGGGCGAAAACAACTCTGCTGAGAGAATATACTGGTCATTAAAGCGAATTATATTTTGCAGCAAAACCGGGAAATCGAGTGAGTACTCGGTTAAAGGTTTGTTCTTTTTCAGCGCTTTTTTCTTCAGGTTTATGATATCACGCTCGCCAAGTAAAGAATTTGCATTTTGCAATTCAAGGAAATTATAGAAATTAATAGATTTTTGAACACTATTCTTGACAGAACTTGCAAAGAAACCTGTGGATTCGTCCGGATTTTTGTTTTTCCGTGTTGAACTAGTCGTACCCTGCACATAGCTTCCAAGCAATAAAAATGCTCCGGGTTGGGTTGAAATCACCTGAAAGTGGTTCAACTCCCGAGTGCCTTCCTTTGACCCTATCAGCGCCTCCCTTTTTATCAATCCGGCAGTGTCATAACAAACGAAGTAGTATTCAACGCCTTTTTTTGATATCTGGCGGCTTACGATTGCTGAAACTTCAAAGGAAGAGGTATCCGGATTCATCCATCTAACTGAAATCAGGTGCCCCAGTCCGAGAGAAAATGTTCGTTCAGCCCCTTGTTTCAACCTGATATTCAATATGCTTCCCGAATGTTCTTTCATGTTGATTGCAAGCCAGGCACGCCCTTTTTGTATGCCAAAGGCCGCCACATCCGATTCCAACTGCAATTTTCCCTTGTTCAACACAAAAGTGCCTTTATTGAGCAGCACCCGCACAATCTCAAATTTGTTATCGGTACTGCGCGATTTCCCTCCGGAAACAAACAGCAAAGCCAAGGTATCGGCCCCAAACTGATGAAATCGATATTCCAGGTCATTTAGCAAGGGAATTCTTTTCACCCATACCTGCTGCATATTTGTATCATAAAAAGAGAAATACCAATTAGTGCAGGATTCATCCGTAATCTCCTGGCTCCGGAAAAACATTATAAGGCCTTTTGTTCCACATGTGATAATCCGGTAAGTTTCGTTTGATGATCGTGCGGGGATTTCAACGCGCAAGGGCTTATCGGAGTCGTTCGCCTTCGTTGAATTTTGCGGGAACGTCGGAAAGGCAAGTACCACGCAAAAAAAGAGCAAAGTCGCCCTAAAAAAAGGCAACTTTGTATTCTTTCCTATGAAGGCTTTGTTTAACGTAAGGTGGGTTATTTGTCCTTTACCTCTTCAAAATCTACATCAGTCACTTCATCGTTTCCAGAACCTTTCTGTCCCTTCTGTCCTTGTTCAGTTTCCTGGTGCTGGCCACCCTGAGGGCCACCCTGCTGATCGCTTTGCGAGGCATTTTTGTACATCTCTTCGCTTGCGGTTTGCCAAATTGAATTCAGGTTGGCCATTGAAGTATCTATAGCTGCAAAATCACGATTTTTGTGCGCGTTTTTTAATTCTTCAACAGCTTTTTCGATAGCAGCTTTTTTATCGGCAGGAAGTTTTTCTCCAAACTCTTTCAACTGCTTTTCAGTTTGGAACACCAAACTATCAGCCTGGTTCAGTTTGTCAACCTCTTCTTTCATTTTTTTATCGGCATCGGCATTTGACTGCGCCTCATCGCGCATCCGGCGTATATCTGCCTCAGAAAGACCCGAAGAGGCCTCAATCCTGATTTGTTGTGATTTTCCGGTTGCTTTATCTTTGGCCGTGACATGCAATATCCCATTGGCGTCAATGTCAAATGTCACTTCAATTTGCGGGATTCCACGTTGCGAAGGCGGAATGCCATCGAGATGGAACCGGCCAATGCTTTTATTCTGGTTGGCCATCGGACGTTCTCCCTGTAGAATATGAATCTCTACTGAAGTCTGTCCGTCAGCAGCAGTCGAAAACACCTCCGACTTCCTGGTAGGAATTGTCGTGTTTGATTCTATCAGGCGGGTCATAACACTGCCGAGTGTTTCAATACCCAGCGATAATGGAGTTACGTCAAGTAACAATACATCTTTTACTTCGCCTGTAAGAACACCTCCCTGGATGGCTGCGCCAATAGCAACCACTTCATCGGGATTTACTCCTTTTGAAGGTTCCTTGCCAAAAAGATCACGAACCAGTTTCACAACTGCAGGGATACGTGTAGAGCCACCCACCAAAATCACCTCATCAACTTCTGAGGCTTTCAGCCCTGCATCCTGCAAAGCCTTTTGACATGGAGGAATGGTAGACTGCATAAGGCTGTCAATGAGTTGTTCAAATTTTGCCCGGGTAAGTTTTTTCACCAGGTGCTTGGGAACTCCGTCGACCGGCATGATGTATGGAAGGTTGATTTCTGTTTCCATCGAGCTGGAAAGTTCAATCTTGGCCTTCTCAGCAGCTTCTTTCAAACGCTGCTGTGCCATTGGATCTTTTCTTAAGTCAATGCCTTCTTCTTTCTTGAATTCATCAGCCAGCCAGTCGATTATTACATGATCAAAGTCATCTCCACCCAAATGGGTATTTCCATTGGTCGATTTAACTTCAAAAACGCCCTCTCCCAATTCCAGGATTGAAATGTCGAAAGTTCCTCCGCCCAGATCAAACACCGCAACTTTAACATCCTTATGCTTTTTGTCGAGGCCATATGCCAGGGCAGCGGCTGTAGGTTCATTAATGATGCGTTTTACAGTAAGCCCTGCAATTTCACCTGCTTCCTTTGTAGCCTGACGCTGTGAATCGCTGAAATAGGCAGGAACGGTTATTACGGCCTCTTTCACTTCATGACCAAGATAGTCCTCAGCTGTTTTCTTCATTTTTTGAAGTACCATTGCCGATATTTCCTGCGGGGTATATAATTTTCCTGAAATATCAACACGCGGGGTGTTGTTCTCACCTCTTGATACTTTATAAGGGACCCGTTTGATTTCCGTTTGTACCTGGTCCCAGGTTTCACCCATAAAACGTTTGATGGAAGAAACAGTGTTTTTCGGGTTTGTGATTGCCTGCCTTTTGGCCGGGTCACCTACTTTTCGTTCTCCACTGTCGGTAAATCCGACAACCGAAGGAGTTGTTCGTCTCCCTTCGCTGTTAGGAATAACGACTGGTTCGTTACCTTCCATAACAGCCACACATGAGTTGGTGGTTCCAAGATCAATTCCAATAATTTTAGCCATATAAAAAATCTCCTTTCAAATAAACAATAAACTCATTGAATTTGTCCACAATTAGGTCAACCATTGTGCCAAAACAATTTTTTGTCAGCCGGGTGACAAAAAGACAGGAGAAAGAGGTATCGAAATTTAGAAGCCCAGATTTTTGGTGTGTGTGTTCACCTTCAGTTCATCTTTCGTAAGCTGACTGATATCAAGAGAATCGGACGATTTGATGAACCGGGAGGAAAAAAGGCCAATACCGTTAATGATGTTGGTAAAGGCAGGTTTTTCCTGGACAAGGGAGAGAGATGGTTCTGTAACCTCCATATAAGTATTGAGGTCGGCTGCAGCAACAGAAAAAATGAAATAACAGTGATGTGCCTGGCGGGTAACCGAAGAATTTGTTTCAATCTTTGAACCAACAACTGAATAAAAGGCATCGCCTGGGAAATAGAGATCGAACGGATAGGTAGTTTGATCGTCAATTGCCTTGATATCGTTGAAAACAATCCACTCCAATGATTTCATGGTTGTGATGATTGGATGTGAAATGGTCGATTCGGTATAAAAAAAGCGTATCAGCAGCTGGTAACGTTTCCCTTTCTGGGCCGGGGTCCAATTCACTTCAAACATCTGTCCCGGAGGAAAACTTGCAATAGCCTGGGGTTTTTTTATCTCAAAATCATGCACCAATTCTGTTTTCGCAGTGATCTCTTTCCCGGTTTTCTTATTCTTTATAACTAACTTATATGCAAAATCCTGTTTCAGTTTCGCCGTTGTATAGTACATCAGCTGGTCGGGATAATAAAAAATTGTATCTCCGGCCTGTTTATTATGAATGGTTATGGTATCGCAGGCAAATGATTGTTTAAATGTGGTATCGGCATATTCATTCAGCCTTACATCCAGTTTATCAGGATAATTGCTTGAATCGGCAATCTTTGAAAACATTAAAGCATCCCCCTCACCTAAAAACGCTTTGGTTATTTTGATGTAAGTCGTGTCGTCTGTTTGATCAAGGAGTCCGTAAACTACAGTTACATCTTTCCAGTCGGCATTGACCTTCAGATCCTTATTGCAGGAAAAAAGAGTGGTGATGAGCAAAAGCAGCAGGAGCATAAATCTAATCCGGCGCATGCGGTTTGTATTTGGTTAATTGGCAAAAGTACATAAAAATATTGTAGTTTTGCTATTCAAATTAATATTATGTCAGCAGCAATATCATTCAGAAATGTGACCAAAGTCACTACCCACGTTATCCAGGAAATGAAGAACAAGGGTGAGAAAATCGCAATGCTTACGGCCTACGATTATTCGTTTGCCCGAATCCTTGATTTGACTGGAATTGACGTTATCCTGGTGGGCGATTCGGCATCAAATGTTATGGCCGGTCATGCTTCTACCCTGCCAATCACCCTGAACGAGATGATATACCATGGGTCATCGGTAGTGCGGGCTGTAAAGCGTGCACTTGTGGTGGTCGACCTGCCATTCGGCACCTACCAGGGGAATTCAAAGGAGGCGTTGAATTCAGCTATCCGTATCATGAAGGAGGCCGGAGCTGATGCTGTAAAACTGGAAGGCGGAAGGGAAATTCTCGAATCGGTCGACCGTATTTTATCGGCCGGGATTCCGGTGATGGGACATCTTGGATTGACGCCTCAATCGATACATAAATTCGGAACCTATGTTGTTCGTGCTACAAACGAGGAAGAGGCGGCTAAGTTGGTTGAAGATGCGCACCTCCTCGAAAAAGCTGGTTGTTTTGCAATCGTTCTCGAAAAAATTCCCGCCAAACTCGGGGGGGTCGTGACAAAAGCTTTGAAAATCCCCATCATAGGGATTGGCGCCGGGAAGGAAGTAGACGGACAGGTATTGGTGCTACACGATATGCTTGGCATCACAATGGAATTTTCACCCCGGTTTCTCCGGCGATACCATAATCTTTCGGAAGAGATCCGCGGCGCTGTAAACACATATATCCATGATGTGAAAACCCTCGATTTCCCAAATGAGAAAGAACAGTATTGATCAGGACATATTATTTGAAGACAACCACCTGATTATCCTGAATAAGCGATCTTCGGATATTGTTCAAGGCGATAAAACAGGTGATGAACCCCTCAGCGATATCCTGAAAAACTACATAAAACATAAATTCAACAAACCGGGAGATGTCTTCTTGGGTGTGGTCCACCGGCTCGATCGACCAGTAAGCGGGGCAATAATATTTGCCCGCACCTCGAAAGCTTTAACACGCCTCAACCTGATGTTGCGGGATGGCGAAATAGATAAAACCTATTGGGCTATCGTGAAGAACAAGCCCCCAAAAACAGAGGACCATCTTACCCAATACCTCACACGTAATGAGGAAAAAAATAAATCATCCGTTTATGACAAGCCGGTAAAAGGTTCACAACAAGCAGAATTGATCTACAGAGTAATCGGTAAAAGTGACAGATACTACCTGCTTTCGGTTCAGCTGCTTACCGGCCGTCACCATCAGATCAGGGCCCAAATGGCCGCGCTGGGTTGCCCAATCAAAGGTGATCTTAAATATGGATACCCAAGGTCCAATCCCGGAGGATTTATTCACCTTCATGCCCGCTCAATTTCATTTATCCATCCGGTAAAAAAGGAACTTGTTGAAGTAATCGCCGAACCGCCTTCCGAAAAACTCTGGGATTATTTTCGCTGCAGTTTCCCCGATAATTGAGTTTGTCATGAGCAAAATCAACACCTCCCCTGATACGACATTTACCCTGCAAAGTACGGCAGAGTCCCAAATTGCCTTTACTAAATCGATCTTTACTGCAAGCCAGCTACATCCAGGGAAATTTCAGATAAGATACGTTTGGAAATATCAGCCCGACTGGATATTTGCTATCCTTATTATTTGTATAATCCTGATAACATGGTCACGTATGTTTTACAACAAACGTATGCAGCAAATTTTCAGGGCGCCGTTTTCGAAACGTTTTATAAACCAGTTGAGCCGTGATGGGAACCTATTCAGGGAGCGGGTATCGGTGGCATTGGGCATTGTGTTTATCCTGGTTATTTCATTGTTCCTGTATGAATTCAATCAACAAATAATGGAATTTACTTTTCCCCGCTTCATGGAAGTAGGGTTGTTCTGGTCAATTTTGCTGATCTTTATTATTTTTCAGGCTGTCAAAGTGGCATTGATCCGTCTGTTGGGAACTATTTTTAAAACCAGGGAAACTACCAATAGCTATCTTTTGAACATGCTGGTTTTTGCGCTGTTTTCAGGGCCGGTACTTCTGGTTGGATTAATCCTGCACCTCTACCTGAAATCAGTTTTAATTTTGTATTTATGTCTGATTATCCTCACATTAATTCTTATATTCAAGTTCGTCAGAGGACTATTAATTGGAATTTCTTTAACGAAGTTTTCGTATTTATTTTTATTTGTTTATCTTTGCAGCCTCGAAATTTTACCGCTGCTGGTCATTATAAAATTATTTTTCAATCACGCGAATTCCGCAGGGGGCTAAGTATTTCGGAACGATGAACCCAAATACCTTACAACTTTGAAAGTAAAGAATATTCTCGTTTCCCAGCCTCAGCCAATCGATTTTGAGAAATCACCCTACGGCGAAATTGCTCGGAAATTCAATGTCAACATTACTTTTCGTAAGTTCTTTAAAATTGAAGGAATCCCGGCAAAAGACTTTCGAAAGGATAGGGTAAATATCCTGGATTATTCAGCTGTTATCTTCACTTCCCGTAACGCGGTTGACCACTATTTCAGAATGTGCAAAGAGATGCGCATTGAGGTGCCTGAAACCATGAAGTATTTCAGCATTTCAGAATCCACGGCCTATTACCTTCAAAAATATGTTCAATTCAGGAAACGAAAAATTTTCCATAGCAAGGAAAGTTCTGCAAACCTGATTGAGTTGATCAAAAAGCATAAAACTGAAAAATTCCTGCTTCCTTGCTCTGATATTCATAAGCAGGAAATCCCAAAGATGCTTGAAGAAAATAAGATTCAATACAAAAAAGCCATTATCTACCGTACGTTAGCCAGTGATCTTTCTGACCTGGATATCCGCAATTTTGATTTACTTGTATTTTTTAGTCCGTCAGGAATTAAATCGCTTTTTAAAAACTATCCTGATTTCGTGCAAGGCGCCACGGCAATTGGGGCTTTTGGCAATACCACTCACAAAGCCATTAAAGATGCGGGTCTGAAACTCGATGTGGAGGCGCCAACCCAAACAGCGCCTTCCATGACCATGGCCATCGATCTCTTCCTGCAAAGCGAGTCCAAAAAAAAATAATCTTTACATTTAGGTATCTTTGTGCCTTGAATATATTATTGAGGGACATCAGGGTAAGCAATGAGGCAAACTTTTTCCAAAGATGAGCGGCTTTGCAGCCATATAATAATCAGAAGGTTATTTGCCGGGGGTTTAACCTTTAACCTGCGGCCTTTCAGGGTTACATGGTTACTGCAACCGCTTGATTTACCTTCGCCTGTTCAGGTTCTTATCAGCGTTCCAAAATACAACTTCCGGAAAGCGGTTCATCGTAACCTGATTCGCAGGCGTATAAAAGAGGCTTACCGTATGAACAAACACTTAATTTATAATTCGCTTAGCTCAAAAGGGCGGCAAATGGCGATCTGCATCACCTATACGGCCAAAGAAATAGAGCCTTCCGACCTGATCCAAGGAAAAATAATCTTACTTTTACAGCGTTTAATAATAGAGAATGAAAAAGTTACTGGGTAGTTTTTTCATTTTACTGATCAGAATTTACCAGGGGGCGATTTCGCCTTATCTCATGCCCTCGTGCCGATATACACCCAGTTGTTCGGCATATGGAATAGAAGCCATTCGCAGGTACGGCCCTTTCCGTGGTAGCTGGCTGGCACTTAAACGCATTGGCAGATGCCATCCCTGGGGAGGAAGCGGAGTGGATAATGTGCCCTGACGAGTGACGAGTGACGAATTAAATATTACGAATTAAAAATTTGTTGTGGAGATGAAGACAGTTGAGGTAAAGTATATGAAATTGATGGTTAAGATTGGGTTGATTTTCATTTTTTTTGTCGCCCTTAGCACGGGAACATTTGCCCAGGCGCCAAACCAGCAGGGGTTTGAGATCATGAAAAATCTTGACATTTATTCCAACATAATCAAGGAACTTAACCAGGATTACGTGGATGAGATCAACCCTGGTGAACTAACCCAGATTGGTATCGATGCCATGCTGGAATCGTTGGATCCCTATACCAATTTTATTCCCGAATCACAGGTAGAAGATTATAAGTTCATCACCACCGGACAATATGGCGGCATTGGAGCGCTGATTCACCAACAAGGTGGGTTTGTGGTGATTTCTGAACCATATGAGGGTTCACCTGCCCAGAAATCAGGACTTAAAGCGGGAGATAAAATTCTGGAGATTAATGGCAAACCTGCCAAAGGAAAAACATACGATGATGTAAGCTCGTTTTTGAAAGGTCAGGCAGGGACTACTGTTAATCTGCTTTTACAGCGAGACGGTGAAATAAAGCCTTTAGATAAAACTATCACACGTGAGATTATTAAAATCGACAATATACCCTATTACGGCATGGTAGATCAAAATACCGGATATATCAAGCTGACCGGATTCACCCAAAATGCGGCAAAGGAGATGCGTCAGGCCTTTCTGAAACTGAAAGAGGGTAACGACATGAAAGGGATTATACTCGATGTGCGCGGTAACGGGGGCGGATTGCTTAATGAAGCGGTCGATATCGCCAATATTTTCGTTGAACGTGGACAGGAGATTGTGAGCACCAATGGAAAATTGCTCGATAAAAACAGGGCCCACAAGACAATGAGCCCACCTGTTGACCTAAGAATACCATTAGTTGTGATGGTCGATCATTCAAGCGCCTCAGCCAGCGAAATCCTTGCCGGATCGATGCAAGATCTCGACCGTGGTGTTGTGATCGGTCAGCGGACTTTTGGAAAAGGATTGGTACAGAACGTGGTACCACTTTCCTATAATGCCCAGATGAAAATAACCGTGGCAAAATATTATATCCCAAGCGGAAGGTGCATTCAGGCTATCGATTACGCGCATAAAATGAAAGATGGATCATTTGGGAAAATTCCCGATTCACTGATCCGGGCATTTAAAACGAAAAATGGCCGTACAGTTTACGATGGAGGAGGAATAAATCCTGATGTGATTACGAAACCACGGCGGTTCAGCAATTTAGCAATGACGCTTTATGGCAAATATTGCATCTTCGATTTTGCCACGATATTTGCGCGGGAACATGCTTTCATTCCACCAGCCAATGCATTTGAGATCAGTGATTCCATTTACGACATCTTTCTCAATTACATCAAGGGAAAAGACTACAGTTATGCTACAAAAAGCGAACGGGCCCTTGAAGCCTTGAAAAGTGAGGCAATGAAGGAAAATTACTATGAAGCCATGCGCGAAGAATACGACCATCTTAAAAGCCGCATGGATTCTGATAAAAAAGATGACTTGAAAAAATACAAAGATCAGGTAGAGGAACTTCTCAAGATGGAGATCGTAACGCGTTACTATTACCAGAAGGGTAAAATCGAGGCCGCTTTAAAGCATGATCCCGATTTGGCTGATGCCATAGCCATGATCAATGATCCAGAGAAATATTCTGCTATCCTTTCCGGGAAATATGTTCAGCCAAAGCCTGAGATTCCTGTCAAGGATGAAAATGAAGACGAAAGCCCTGATGAATAAATTCCCCAATATGAAACAAATCACCCATTCCTTCAATTACCAGGTATTTAATTCGATATCTGAATTAACAGCCGATGATCGGGAACTGCTCGAAAAAGCCAAAGAAACGATCCCTACTTCTTATGCACCCTATTCGCATTACCATGTAGGCGCTGCTGTAAGACTGGCAAACGGAATCGTCTTTACCGGAAGCAATCAGGAAAACATGGCATTCCCTGCCGGATCGTGTGCTGAAAGAGTGGCTGTATTTGCAGCTGCTTCAACCTTTCCGGAGGTTCAGTTAGAAGCGCTTGCAATCAGTGCAAGAGCCGATTTTTTCGAAGTCTCCGACCCGGTGCCTCCCTGCGGCATTTGCAGACAAGCGATAGTAGAATATGAAATGAAATTCAATAACAAAATCCGCCTGATCCTTGGTGGTCAGAGTGGCCAGATATATATTATTCAAGGCATGGGAACTTTGCTGCCCTTGGCATTCATCGAAAAAGGGCTTAAGAAATAAACCAAAACAAAATCGTAAATCCCAAACTGAACATTCCATCTATGAAAATCCACCCTTCAATTTTATTGATTTTTCTCTTTCTTCCCTTTCTGTCGATGAAGAGCGACAAACCTGCATACAAGGTATTCGATACCAAAGGCCGTACAGCCGATTGGGATGATCTACTAAAGGCAGCTAAGACTTCCGATATAATCTTCTTTGGCGAGATGCATAACAATCCCATTTGTCAATGGCTCGAGTTTGAACTCACCAAAGATATGTATGCTGAAAAAAAGGAGCGCCTGGTGCTCGGGGCTGAGATGTTTGAAATCGATAATCAATTGCTGATCAATGAGTACATTTCAAAAATGATCCGTAAAAAAGATTTTGAGGCCGAGGCCAAGCTCTGGCCCGGATACAAAACCAACTACGCCCCTATCGTTGATTTTGCAAGGGAAAATGGGATCAAATTTGCTGCAACCAACATTCCACGGAGGTATGCCGCACTAGTTAATTTGAAAGGATTTGAAGGACTTGACAGCATCAACGCTATGGAACGTGGATTGATTGCCCCCTTGCCGATCAAATACATAGACACTCTGGAATGTTATTCCAGTATTGTAAAAAATGTAGGTGACGGACAGCCAGCACATCAAACAATGAACCTGGGCAAAGCTCAGGCGATCAAAGATGCCACCATGGCGCACTTTATAATGAAGTACGGTGAGTACGGACAAAAGACCATGCTTCACTTCAACGGGTCGTATCACAGCGACAATTACCAGGGCATTGTATGGTATGTGACCCAGGCTATCCGTAAAACAAGTTTTGAGATTAAAATCCTCACCATAACCTGCATCGAACAAGAGAACATCGATACGATTTCGAAGCAGGATGCCGCAAAAGCCGATTTCATAATTGTGACACCCTCCTCAATGATTAAAACACAATGATCATTTAAACGAAGGTATAATAGGCATTTATCAGGAAATTCCAGATCGTCACAACCAAGGTGGCCATCAGTTTTGAAATGTAAAAATTCACCTTGAATTTGCCAGACATCGCCCAGATGATTATCAGGTTTATGCATAATCCGATTAGTGCGATGATGAAAAAGCGGGTAAATTCAAGCATGATATTCGGATTTGTGCTGTGAAATGTCCATATCCGGTTCATGAAATAATTGGAAGTGGCTGCCATCACGAAACCAAATGTGTTCGCCACATATTTCTGGATTTTAAGAAATTCCTTGCAGAAAAATGTAATCCCGAAATCGACAAAAACACCGGAAAAACCAACCAGGCTGAATTTGATAAATTTTAGAAAAAATATTTCAGTAAAGAATGATTGGAGTTCCATTGAAAATTATCAGAGTTGAATGATAAGAACCTGGTTTTTTTCTTCCCTGATAATTTCTACACTGACTGTCATCCCCTGCTTTAGTTTCTGTAATCGCGACATATATTCATATATATTCCCAACCGGCATGCCATTAACCCCGGTAATTATATCACCTTTCTTCATGCCCCCTTTGTCGGCCGGCCCATCTTTGGTAACACCATCGATGCGTAACCCCTTTTTCTCCGTTCCGGCAAAATCGGGCATGATCCCAAATGTTACCTTCAACCGGCGGCCCGAGCGACCGGTATTCTCCTTTTTACCCGATTGCTTAAATGTCAATGCCTTCGGGAGGTTGTCAACAGCAAAAATAACGTTGGCGGCATAGTCACCAACCTGCTTTTCAGTATCGAAATCGAGTTTTTCGGTATCATCAAAAGGGGTATGGTAATCAGTATGTACTCCTGTATTGAAATAAAAAACCGGGATGTTGGAAGAATAGAAAGCGGCATGATCGGAAGGGCCATAGCCATCAGGCGCGTGCGTAACTGCAAAAGTCAATTTTGTTTCCAGCGATTTCAAAATTGAATCGGCTTCAACTGATGTGCCTGTGCCACTTACTGATATTGAGTTTTTTTCCTTGTCGAAGCGGCCCACCATATCAAAATTAAACATGGTTTTTATTTTCTTCAATTCTACCGGCGGATGGTTTATAAAATACTTTGATCCAAGCAAACCAATCTCCTCAGCGCTGAAAGCGACAAAAATTATGCTCCGTTTTGATTTTCCTTTTTCCATGGCCATCCGCTTTGCGAGTTCCATCACCATAGCCGTTCCCGATGCATTATCATCAGCGCCGTTATGAACAACGTTGGTATCGGGCATGCGTGATCCCGACCCCTGCCCGCCAAAACCAAGATGGTCGTAATGACCTCCGACAACAAGGTATTCATCCTGTAAAATGGGATCATTTCCTTCCAGAATGGCCATCACGTTGGCTGTCCTTTCACGTTGCTGCACCACATCGGCAGTTCCTGTTAAGGTCTCGCCGGTTTCAAAGCTTTTTGGCGCCTTGGTGGCCACAATAAACCGTTCGAGACTGTCGATGGTCAGACCACTCTTTTTCAGTATTTTATCGGCCAAATCGCGAGTGATACTCATGATAGGAATGCCTCCAGTCACTTCATTGTTCTCAACCACGAGCGACATAAGTTTATCCTCTTTTTCAACTCCTTTAGGCGTGATCAGCATCAATCCGGCTGCCCCCTGATCTTTGGCAGTTAAAACTTTGCTCCTGACATCGCTGTAAGGAATGAATTTGCTGTCGGAATTATCCAGGTCAGGATCGGCGCGGAAAACCATCACCCATTTGCCTTTTACATCAACTCCTTTATAATCGCTCCATTTGAGACTATCGAGATCAATATCGAAACCATATCCTGCAAAAACCACCGGGGCAGTTACCGTTGTGCTTGTTGAAAAGGAGAGTGGGATGAAATCCTTTTTAAGTGTGGCATTATTTCCGCCAAAAGAAAAAGAGTTTTTCTCGCCCAATTTCACATCTGTCACGATTTCGAACCACTGAAAACCCTCTTCACCAAGCAGTTTTAGTCCTGATGCTTTAAAATGATCGCGGATATAGTTCGCGGCAACGTTGATTTCCTTGGTGCCAGGTTTACGTCCTTTGAGCGAATCTGAAGCCAGAAATGTAACATACTCTTGCAAATCCTTGACAGATGTTCTGACTTCCTGTGGAAATCCGGAAATTGATATAAAGGCGAGCAAAAAAATGAAGATGTTTCTTTTCATAAGTAAAATATATGTTGATTAAAAATTTGGTTTAGCTTACAATCTCCTTGATGATCCCACCGCCAAGAACTATATCGTCTTCATAAAAAACAGCTGATTGTCCCGGCGCGATTGCATCATTTGGATGAAAGAAGGTGACTTTAACTTCTCCGTTTTCCAGGGGTTCGATGTGGGCCTCGCGTTCATTCTGAACCGAGCGGATTTTCGTGGTACAATCTTTGGGTTTTTCCAGTTTTGCGAGTGCAACCCAATTGAGATCAGAAACGATGAACGAAGCATTGTAAGTCTCTTCACGCACACCGACTATCACAGTATTTTCCTCTTTATTCAGCCCGATGACATAAAGCGGTTCAGAAAAGGCAATCCCGAGTCCCTTCCTCTGACCGATCGTATAATTCCAAATGCCTTTATGATGGCCAAGTATCTTGCCTTTATTGTCAACGATATTCCCGGGATTTTCATCAACTTCCAGCAAATCTTTGTAATCACCAGAATAGAAATCCTGACTCTCCTCCAAATCCTCGGTGGTAATTCCGACTTTAAGCGCCATCTCCTTGATTTCAGTCTTATTGAACCCGCCTACAGGAAGCAGGATCTGTCGTAACTGTTCCTGTGATAACCGATAGATAAAATAGGTTTGATCCTTCTTTAAGTCAGCCGCCTTTTTCAATACATACCGCTGATATTTTTCACTGAAATCAACTCTTGCATAATGTCCGGTGGCAAAGTAATCGAATGCTATTCCAGCCTTTTTTGCCATCGAGGGCAACATGCCAAATTTTATGAGCTGGTTGCATTGGATACATGGATTTGGGGTGCGGCCCGCCAGGTATTCCGATTTAAAATAATCGAGCACCGCCAGTTTATAATCGGCTGAACAGTTGAACACATGATATGGAATGTTCAATTTTTTAGCCACTTCCCTGGCCTCGCTGATTTCTTCTTCCTCATCGGAGCCATAACACGCGTGCTTGCCTGTCGACTTGTATTGACCGTCCCAGATTGCCATGGTTACTCCGATTACTTTATAGCCCTGCTGTTTCAGCAAGTACGCTGCCACCGAGGAATCAACCCCGCCACTCAGACCAACAAGAACCGTTGAATTGATTGTCAAGATATTAGAGATTTGCAAACAACAAAAACGGTTGCAAAGTTAGCGATTATTTTAAAGCGTCAGCTTGGAGCCGGGTATGTCGGGATTTTTCATCAAACAAAGCAATAATAATAGGGTTACCTGTGAATATTCTTTACTTTTTATGTACACAAAATGTTTCATTATACCGACAGATACAAATTTGTTGTGTACAAATACAAATTGTCGTTAGGTTTCAGCATTTCCGTGACTTACCTTTGTATCTTAATCCAAAAGCGAACCCATGAAAACGATATTGAGCAAGATTACTGCTGTAATTTTATTGTTACTGTTAGCCGGATCAGTTCTGATACAGACCGGATGCAAGAAAAA
>JBAXKG010000039.1:0-25157 GCA_037137455.1 Bacteroidota bacterium | reverse complement strand
TCCTCCGCTTGTGCGGGCCCCCGTCAATTCCTTTGAGTTTCAATCTTGCGATCGTACTCCCCAGGTGGATCACTTAATGCTTTCGCTTAGACGCTGACAGTATATCGCCAACATCGAGTGATCATCGTTTACAGCGTGGACTACCAGGGTATCTAATCCTGTTTGATCCCCACGCTTTCGTGCCTGAGCGTCAGTTACAACTTAGTGAGCTGCCTTCGCGATCGGTGTTCTGTGTCATATCTAAGCATTTCACCGCTACATGACACATTCCGCCCACTCCAAGTGTACTCAAGAACGACAGTATCAATGGCAGTTCTACAGTTGAGCCGTAGGATTTCACCACTGACTTATCATTCCGCCTGCGCACCCTTTAAACCCAATGAATCCGGATAACGCTTGCATCCTCCGTATTACCGCGGCTGCTGGCACGGAGTTAGCCGATCCTTATTCTTACGGTACCATCAGCCCCGGTACACGACCAGGGGTTTTTTCCTGTACAAAAGAAGTTTACAACCCGTAGGGCCGTCATCCTTCACGCGGCATGGCTGGTTCAGACTTGCGTCCATTGACCAATATTCCTTACTGCTGCCTCCCGTAGGAGTCTGGTCCGTGTCTCAGTACCAGTGTGGGGGTGAATCCTCTCAGAACCCCTAGACATCGAAGCCTTGGTGAGCCGTTACCTCACCAACTAGCTAATGTCGCGCATGCTCATCCAAAACCGCCGGAGCTTTAATTATAAAGTGATGCCACTTCATAATATTATGGGGTATTAATCCCGATTTCTCGGGGCTATCCCCCAGTTAAGGGTAGATTGCATACGTGTTACGCACCCGTGCGCCACTCGCCGGCATCCATTGCTGGACCCGCTGCCGTTCGACTTGCATGTATTAGGCCTGCCGCTAGCGTTAATCCTGAGCCAGGATCAAACTCTCCATTGTAAAAGGAAAATTTAATCTTATTCAGGGTTACTATTACCAAAAAGAAATTAACTAGGTTAATTATTAATCTGGGATATTTGCTACTACATTTACTTCAGTCTTTCAAAGAACATTTCTTCATTTCCCCTTCCGGGTAATTTGCCTTAAAATCGGACTGCAAAAGTACAACCTTTTTTCATTTCACCAAACAATTTTATAAAAAAGAATAAAAAAGTTTTTCCCACTAAACAAAATCATCTCAAATCACTCGCCACCATTGGTTTTTTCTGCAATCAAATTCAAAGAACATCGAAACGGGAGTGCAAAAGTACAGATTATTTTCCACTGATCAGCATATATTTTAAGTTTTTTCAGATATTTCTTAATTTTTTTTTCTTTTATTCATTAAAACAATAGTACAGTGCGGGTTACTGACCAATCTTTTTTTGTATTAACTTTGTATTTTGATTGATTTATATCTCTTTTATCCTGAATCTATGAAACAAACTGCTTCAAAACTACTCCTGATTTGCTTTTTCCTTGTGGCCTATGTGCCATCTTCTATTGGCCAGGATACCATCCCATCACTTTCGGCAAAACCCCACCGGCCCGATAACTTCTGGCATCGGGTTCGAATCGGAGGGAACCTGGGTTTTCAGTTCGGAAGTGTAACGGGCATAACTGTAGCGCCAGATATAAGTATTCGAACCATCGATCAGCTTTATGTCGGATTCCGCTTTCTCTATCAATACTATAATTATAAGAACTATTTTTGGGATGATGATGCAAAACAGTATCTCCGGTATGAATCAAATGTATTCGGTGGAGGAATTTACCTTCGTTACTACCTGGCTAGCTTGTTCAATAACTTCATAGGCAACCTTTATGCTCATGTGGAATATGAATACCAAATGTATACACGACCTTTTACAAACAGTATGGCAGGCCATATATATGATCCGTGGGGTTATTCTTATGTTTATGAAAGCAGTAAAGTGGAGGTAAACAGCCTATTCGTGGGAGGGGGCTACCGGCAACCCGTTACAAACCGGGTTGCAATAGAATTCCTCATACTTTTCAATTTGAACGATTCCTATAACTCACCCTATACAAACCCAATTTTCAGATTAGGAGTGGGCGTTGGACTTTGAAAAGTCGTGACGCTGGGCTCGTGACACGTGACATTGGTAATTCGTCATTGGTCATTCGCCATTGTTACGGTATGTTCTTGAGCACCTCCAGGGTCAAATCCCAAAACTTAACGGTAGATTCGATGTCTAAACGTTCATCCGGAGAATGAGCGCCTTTTATGGTAGGTCCAATGGAAACCATATCCATCCCGGGGTAAATGGCGCCAATCAGTCCACATTCGAGTCCTGCATGAATCGCCAGTACTTTTGGCTCCTCTGAAAATAATCTGCGGTATGCATCTACCGTTACTTTGAGAACCTTTGATTCAGGATTTGGTTTCCAGCCCGGATATCCTTCCGAATGCTCAACATCGGCCTGCATCAGATAAAAAACGCTGGCTACCATATCTGAAATATCTTTTTTCGATGATTCAACCGAGCTGCGTTGACTGGTTGTAATGACTATCTTTTTATCGGTGAACTTTACAGAGGCAAGGTTTGTTGATGTTTCAACAAAATCAGGAATTTCACGGGACATCGCGATCACACCGTGCGGACAGGCATACAGGGCATCGAGAAGGTCGGCCTGAAGAACATCATGAATAACCGCTTCAGGCAACGCAGCCGGCTCAACCTCAAAAATAAGTTCTGGTTCTGTGATGTGAAGTTCTGCCTTAATGTCGGCCGAAAACCTTTTGGCATATTCCAGCATAGGCTTTTCATTGTCCTTGTGAACGGTAAATACAGCAAAGGCTTCTCGAGCAATGGCATTGCGAAGATTACCGGCATTAAAATCAGCAAGGGCGATTTCGAAGGTGTCCTGGGCATTCCAGAGGAAGCGGTTCATGAGTTTTACAGCATTGCCAAGACCTTTATGAATATCATCACCAGAATGACCGCCTTTCAAACCAGTAATGCCGGCCTTAAAAGCGAGATGGCCTTCGGGAGCCTGCTCTGTTTCAAGAGGCATCGTGGCCACAGTATCTTTTCCACCGGCACACCCAATAAATAACTGGCCTTCATCTTCTGAATCAAGGTTTATCAGAATACGGCCATTAAGCTGATCAGGCTTTAGGGCAAATGCACCGGTAAGCCCGGATTCTTCATCTGATGTAAACAGCGCTTCCAGGGGGCCGTGAAGAATATTATCCGATTCAAGGATTGCCAAAGCTGCTGCAATCCCTATTCCATCATCAGCTCCCAGAGTCGTTCCTTTTGCCTTTATCCAATTGCCGTCAATCCAGGGAATTATCGGATCAAGGTCAAAATCATGCACGATATCGGAATTTTTCTCGCAAACAATATCCAGATGGCTTTGCAGAATTACAGCCTGCCTGTTTTCGAAACCGCGAATTGCCGGTTTACGAATAAGCACATTTCCGGCTTCATCAATAGTACATTCAAGGTGATGTTTTAATGCGAAATCTTTAAGATATATAGCGATTTTTTTTTCATTTTTGGACGGGCGTGGAATTTTACAAATTTCAAGAAAATAATGCCAAAGTCGCTCTGGCTTCAGGTTTTGGATATCGGTAACCATGTTTGAAGAAGTTAGCTGTTTATATAAGAGTTGGCAAAATTATCAAATTTCAGATAATGGTGGTGGATAATTTTTCTACCTTTACCATGAAAATTTTAATACTGACTGCTTTGCGTTTCCGTTTTCCAAGAATAACCTTTCACCGCGGACTTGTTTTCCGTTACAGTATGTTTTTTATAATTGCGATTCTGGTCATAATTTTTATACCAATGGTTATCGGATATGGAACTTCCGGCGCTTTACTATATATGAACGCCCAATGGAGGGCAACCATGCTTACAGAACAAACGATTACACAATTTGAGAAAGAATTGCAGCCAACAGAACTTGTTCCACAAACATTGGTTCAGGCAATGGGAAATCCAAACATCAGCTATGCAGAAGTGATGAGGATTGCAAGGGATTTTGTGAAACACGATCCTGTTGTATTTGGTACCTGCCTTGCTCTTGAACCTTATCTGTATAAACCTGAGAATTATTGGTATGCTCCCTATACTTTTGAAAAGAATGGAATACTCATCAACAGGAATTTAGGCAGTGCAGACTATGATTATTTCAAAAAGGATTGGTACCGGTTGCCGAAACTGCTTAATAAACCTTTATGGACAGAGCCATACTATGATGAGGGAGGCGGTGATACATTAATGTGTACCTATTCAACCCCGATTTACCGGAACATTAAAGGCAAACAAGTATTTTCCGGTGTTCTGACAATGGATGTATCACTCTCCAGCTTTGCACGCATCGTTAAAAATATCAATTTATTCAAAACCGGCTATGGGGTGCTTATTTCCCGTCAAGGGGCAATTATCGCTTCACCAAAGGCAGCAATGAATAACAAGAACGTACTTGATATTATACGTCCTGGCAGGGGTTCGGGAACTTATCAGGCAATCAGAGAAATGATGGAAGGCAAGTCGGGATTTAAAGCCATGGATGGGCTTGAATCCAAAAAAAATCCAAGTTATTTAAGTTATGCTCCGGTTGCAAACACAGGATGGTCGTTTGGAATTCTTTTTCCTGAAAAAGAATTATTTGATACCATGTATCTTTATTTAAAGGTTATGGCATGGATGTTTGGCATCAGTATCCTTATTTTACTTTTTACCACGATTTTTATTACCAGAAGGATGACCCGTCCGATTGTTCGTTTGGTTGAAGCAACCCGAAAAATTGGCCAGGGCGAATTTGATGCCCAGTTACCGGTCAGGAAATCAAAAGATGAGATTGCGCAGCTCACCAACGCATTTTCGGTGATGCAGGATCATCTTCGTAGTTATATATTGAATTTGCAGGAGACTACCATTGCTAAAGAGAAGATTGAAAGTGAACTAAAGGTTGCCCATACTATCCAAATGGGAATGCTTCCCCGAGGTTTCAATACCCCTTCAAACTGGGAATTATATGCCACTCTTGATCCGGCAAAGGCAGTGGGAGGCGACCTGTACGACTTTTTCTATCTCGATCCCGACCATCTGTGCATCGCTATTGGAGATGTAGCCGGGAAAGGAGTACCTGCTGCTCTTTTCATGATGGTAACCCGAACCCTGCTACGTGCTAAATCCATTGCAGGAATCCCCATCAACGAGGTGATGCAGAGTATTAACCGTGAATTGTGCCAGGATAATCCCAATCAGATGTTTGTGACCTTTTTTGCCGGGATCGTCAATTTGAAAACCGGAGAGATGGAGTTTTGCAATGCCGGTCATAATTATCCTTACATTGTTGGTCCCGGGGGTGATATCCGCCAGCTTAAGGCAAGGGGGGGGCTTCCCCTCGGTGTTTTTGAGACCGAAAGCTACAAAGCAGAAAGATTTTGTTTTAATCCACGTGAAATTTTGGTACTTACAACCGATGGTATCACTGATGCGCTGAATGCCTCGAATGATTTCTTTGGAGAAACAAAGCTTGCAGCATCTCTGGCCGCAATGGCCAATAAGAATACAAAAGGGCTGACCGATTCGCTCATCATCGAGTTAAAACGTTTTTCGCTCGGTGCAGAACAGGCCGATGACATCACTATCCTGGTTTTGCAATACAAAAACCCTTCAGGGACTAATGACATACCCATGCAAACAGTTCAGTTAAAACTTAAGAACCAGCTTACGGAACTTGATAAAATCGCGATTAATCTGGAAACATTGTCTGAACAATGGAATATCCCGCCAAAGATTGTGATGGAGATCAACCTGGTGTTGGAAGAGTTGTTTACCAATGTGATTTTTTACGCCTTTAGCGATAAAGAGGAGCACTGTATAACTATTGATTTCAAGTTGATAGATGAACATCAGCTTCAGATACATCTCATTGACGATGGCGAACCTTTCAACCTGCTGGAGAAAAAGGTTAATGATGTTTTCGATAAACCACTTGAAGAGCGTCAGATTGGTGGCCTGGGAATCCATTTCGTCAGAGAGATGATGAACAGTGTGGATTATAAACGGGCAGATAACAAAAATATAGTAATTTTGACTAAGAATTTTTAACCTAAAACCGAATCTAGGATATATGGAAATCAACGAACAAAAAACAGATCAGTGCGTGATCATCGGTATAACAGGCCGCCTTGATACCACAAATTACAACATGTTGGAAAAGAAACTCATGGATCTTATCGACAGTCACCATGATAAAATTCTTGTGGAGTGCTCAAAAATGGATTATGTTAGTAGTAGCGGACTCCGTATTTTGCTAATGGCCTTGAAAAAGATAACCATGGCCAAGGGAAAATTCGTTCTGTGCGGACTTCAGGAGAACATTCGTGAAATTTTTGAAATCTCAGGATTCACGAATATTTTCGAGATTTACACTTCAACGGATGAAGCATTGAAGGTATTTTAATGCTTCATTATATCCATTATTCAGATCCCAACTCAAAAGAGATGGTAAGGGAGTTGGACCAGGTTCCACGCTGCCCGGGGATTTGCTTTTTCATGGATATCAATCGATCTACCGATATAAAATACCAGGGTGGTTTGAAGGATTGGGGCCGCAAGCTGAACAATACCTTCAACAATCTGTTATATGCCAACCATTTCCAGCACCACATTGTTAAGGGAATAGGTGATGAAATGATGCTCTTTATCCCTGATGATGCCTTGCATAAAAAATCTACAAACAATACTTGCTTTGCTTTACTTGAAGATATTTATGCCGGACTTTATCTGATCAGGAATCATCCCAATCCTGATCTTTTCCTGAATTGTAAGGTAGCAATCCACTATTGCACCGAGGTTTACAACATCACTTTTTTCGAAGGCGCCGATGATTATTATGGTAGTGATATTGATCTTACAGCCCGGTTGATGACCAAGGGCATTGAAAATCGTATTGTTTTGAGTGAGAGTTTCTTTGTGAAGGTGGTCAATGACCTGATAAATTTGGGTTTACCATCGGATACGGGTTGTTTATCAAGGATTTCGGAGCGTTTTTTGGAAAATTTCAAAGGGGTTCCCGTTAGTACGGCTTATAGGGTGATTGATGTACAGTGAAATGATAGTGGTTTATTTGGTTTTGATTCTTACTGTTCTGGTGAGTGGATCGTTGATATTTCTTTTCAAACCTGATGATCAGCGGGTTTTGAAGTTTCTGCTGGCTTTCTCGGGCGCTTTTCTGATAGGGATCACATTTTTGAAACTGGTTCCTGAGGTGTTCACCAATCCGACCATGTTTACCGGGCTGTTTGTGCTGCTTGGATTTTTGTTGCAGCTTTCGTTGGAACTTATTACCGAAGGCGCAGAGCACGGACATAAACATACGCATTCAGAAGGAGAAAAAGCATCGCCGTTTCTTTTGCTCCTCGGACTTTGCATTCATTCTTTTTTAGAAGGAATGCCTATTGTTCATGGTTTTGACTTAAAGCTTCAACATACACTGGTGATTGGGATAGTTATACATAATATTCCGATCTCCCTTACTCTTATGAGTCTTTTTTTACATTACGGCTGCTCGAAACCCAAGGCTTTTGTCTACCTGGCCATTTTTGCACTCATGACACCTTTAGGATCTGTTTTTAGTAATCTGCTTGATTCTTCTATTACAACATCTCTGGAAACCTACTTTAATTATATCCTTGCCGTGGTGATTGGAATTTTCCTGCATGTTTCTACCTCGATATTATTTGAAACGGAGGAAAATCACAAGTATAACCTTCAGAAGTTCATCACCGTATGTATTGGATTGGCAGTGGCTTTCGGAATTTCTGTTCTATGATCTGCCTTTTTCTCAAAACATGATAGTCAGAGATACATAAATGGTTTTAAAGGCCACGCTTGTCATTATTTCCTTGGATGAATCCAAAAAATGATTAATTTTGCACCCTTAAATCGGATGCGTAATTCGTCATTAGAAATGCCCAGGTGGTGAAATTGGTAGACACGCTACTTTGAGGGGGTAGTGTCCTTAGGATGTGCAAGTTCGAGTCTTGTCCTGGGCACAGACATCACAACGTAAAAGCCCGTAGGTTAATCACCTACGGGCTTTTTGTTTTATGGAGGTGCAGGCAGAGGTGCATCCTCTTCAGGGTCAACCACTTTAAGACAAACAGAGTAAACTGAAAAGCAATGACCATTTGCGACATAAATCGCCAATTAGCAATAATGTTATATTTGTAACATCATATGAAAAAAGATGTTTCCAAAGATATCAGACCTGATTAGTTTTCTTTTTGACATCCATCTCAATTTACCATTCCAGACCTATGGTTTTGTTCTGACACTCGCATTTTTGTTGGGAGGCATGGTTCTGCGAAGCGAGTTAAAACGCAAGGAAAAAACGGGATTGCTGGCTGTAAGGATCCGTAAAATCGGACCGTCCCGACCGTTACATTGGATCAATATTTTCATATTAGGAATTTTTTTTTCAGTTATGGTTTGGAAACTGGCTGGGATAATTTTTAATTATGAACGATTTGTAACAAATCCGCAGAAGTTCATATTTTCTATGGATGGAAATGTTCCAGGCCTTATTATCACAGCCATTATTTATCTGGCGATTCAACTATTCCGGTATAGGGTTTCAAAACCTTTTCCGGATATTGTGAGGGAAGAAACTGTCCATCCTTATCAGAATACATGGAATATCATGATTGTTGCCATTATATCTGCCATTGCGGGTTCAAAATTTTTTGATATTCTCGACAATCTCGACAGTTTTGTGAAAAATCCGATGCACAGCATCTTCTCATTCAACGGTTTTGCATTTTATGGGGGTTTTTTTGTTACGGTCATTGCACTGCTGCTGTATATGAGGGTTGTAAGGCTCGACTGGAAACATGTAATTGATTGTTCGGCGCCAGCTATCATGATTGGGTATGCGGTCGGGCGGCTGGGGTGCCATTTGTCGGGAGATGGCTGCTGGGGGGTTATCAATACACTGCCGCAACCGGATTTGCTCGCATGGTTGCCCGACTCGTTTTGGGCCAACAGGTATCCGCACAATGTGATTAACTATGGTATAATTATCCCCGGATGCACCAGCTCCCATTGCAGGATCCTTGCCGAACCTGTATTTCCAACTTCACTTTATGAATCCATTTTATCCGCTTTTTCGTTTAGCATTCTGTGGATAACGCGAAAACATATCAAAGCGCCTGTTGTTCTTTTCGGGGTGTTTCTGCTCCTCTACGGAACTGAACGCTTCTTAATTGAACAAATCAGGATAAACAATAAATATGATTTGTTCGGAATGCAAGTCACCCAAGCTGAAATTAGTTCTGTTTTATTGATCCTCACAGGAGCTGTTGTGATGGTTTACTTCTTGAATCGCAACAAGTTAGGATTCAACTCCGGCTAATTCTTTTCTCTTGAACTCCATTGAAGATTAATCGGTCTAAATAACAATTGAATCAGTTTTGAACAAAATGGTAATTCATGTTCATTTTATATTATTTTTGCAACTTATGATAGTATGTCTGAACATTCGTACAAAGTAATCTTAAAAACCCATTAATCATGAAAAGAAAGTTTACAATCAGAGAAATCGCAGTAGCCGAAAAGACAAACTTGCTTACACTGGCAGGTATTTTATTCTTTATTTCTGTATTGCTGATCGGATGTTACCAGTTCAGATCAATAAATCAGCCAAGTGCAGGTTATACGAACAGCTATTTTGATGTCCCCATCGTTGCCGAGCGTGACAATGATCCTGGCCTTACCGAGGCTGACTGGGCTAATACGCTCCGAAACATAGGCCTTTTCGGGGTCATGATCCCGGACGGTTGGACGGTGGATGATAGTATTGAGTATACTATCATTTCTAAAAATCCACTGTTATCCAACACAGGTTTTCTGGTGCATAATGATGCCCATACCCAGACCCTGCAGGATACGATTCCCGCCTTACCCGGATATCATTGGTGGGGTGCCATCACCGACCGTACCGCCGAACTGACCTCTCTCGACAGTTTGTATTTCACCCCCCGGATAAAAACCAACAACCAGGCCGGCACCTTCTTCCTGAGGTACGCCATCGGGGACAAAGATTACTGGGACCGGAACCCTGCGGATCAGTACAACTACGGAGGCGGCCTTTCGGACCCCATTGAAATTGTCATCACATATGGTGTTGGTACAGAGGAACTGCTAAGCAAAGCAAATGTGACAATGTACCCGAACCCGACAGAGGGGACATTGCATGTGAATCTTTCGGGATACAAATCGGAAGTAATTGCGATGACTGTCCTCAATAGCGCCGGAGCGATTGTGAAGAAAGGGGAAATATTCAGCAGTTCAAGCACATTTAATTTGTCAGACCTTCCAAAAGGTTTGTATTTCGTTGAACTCAGGAATGGAATACACAAATCGCGCACCAAGATCTTACTTAGATAATTCTGCTACACATAGGGCAGATCTTCTTCCTCCTGTTGAAGAAGATGTTATTGGTTGATATGAAGCTATGCGGAAGCGAATGGCCTATAAGGTTTTTCATTTCCGTTAATTGCAGCTTTGTGGTTTTGAATGCACAGGTTAAGAACAATGCAACTGATTTGTTCCGGTTTAAATAATCGTCAAATTTCTTGAGATGAGTTTTTCAATCAATCATAAAAGCAGCCTTCCGTTATATGCCCAGGTAGAAAATCTGCTCCGGGAACTCATTGCTTCGGAAGAATATCAGAAAGGAAAGCTCCTTCCCAACGAAATAAGCTTTGCAAAACAATTGGGTATTTCGAGAAATACCGTGAGGCAGGCTACAAATAAACTGGTATATGAAGGACTGTTGGTCCGTAAAAAGGGAGTTGGAACAAAAGCGGCCGGTTTCAGTGTCGACACGCGAATCAACAACTGGATGAGCTTCACGCAGGAAATGAAATCAAAGGGCATCGAAATCAGGAATTTTGAAATTTCCACCGAGTGGATTGAGGCCAATGAGGAGATTGCCATGTTTTTCGGTATCCCGCCAGGAAAGGAAATATTAAAAATGACGCGGTTACGCGGCAGGAAAGAGTACCCGTTTGTCTATTTCATATCCTATTTTCATCCGATGGTAGGTCTTACCGGAAAGGAAGACTTCTCGAAGCCGTTGTATGAAATTCTTGAAAAGGAGCATTCTGTTGTTGTAAAGCTTTCGAAGGAAGAAATTTCAGCAAGAGCAGCCGACAAATTCCTGGCTCAAAAACTGAATATCAATACCGGAGATCCGATTCTTAAACGGAAACGATTTGTTTTTGATCCGGGAAGAAGACCTGTTGAATACAACATTGGCTATTACCGGGCCGACAGCTTTGTTTATACCATTGAAAGCGAGCGGGATGTTTAACATGCGCCAACATTGGATCTACTCAATTACCATTACATGAAAATCAAACAAGATGAAAAAAATCATACTCATTTCCTTTCTTTTTATATCTGTGGCAGTAATTGGTCAGCAACGGATTATCACAGGCACAGTGACTGATGCGGCCGAGGATATAACTTTACCGGGAGTTACCATCCTGGAGAAAGGTACCGCCAATGGCACCACCACCGATGCGAAAGGAAACTTCACCCTCAAAATAAATGAAAACACGAAGTTTCTCATTTTTTCTTTCATCGGAATGAGAACGATTGAAATGTCTGTGAAAGAGTCAAATGTGATGCATGTCAGAATGGAGGCCGTGAACACTACCCTCGACGAGATAGTTGTGATTGGTTATGGCGCCGTAAAAAAGAGTGACCTTACTGGTTCTGTTGCCAGCATCAATGCGGAAGAACTTAAAAAAATTCCCGTCAATTCTCTGGACCAGGGACTACAGGGGAAGGTTACTGGGGTTCAGGTTACCCAATTATCGTCGCAACCGGGCGGCGCTACCATGGTAAGAATCCGCGGTGGGAATTCCATCATGGCAGGGAATGAACCCCTTTATGTCATAGACGGAGTGCTGGTTGAAAGCCAGATTGATATGTCGTGGATCGGTTCGCCGGCGCAGAATGGACTCAGCTCGATCAATCCGAATGACATCGAGTCGATGGAGATCCTTAAGGATGCCTCGGCAACCTCAATTTACGGCGCCAAAGGTGCAAACGGTGTGGTACTCATTACAACGAAAAAAGGAAAATCGGGGAAAGACAATATTACTTTCGAGACCTATTTTGGCACCCAAATCAAGGCAAAAGACATCAACGTGATGAATGCTACTGATTTTGCAAAACTTTATGATGAAGCCGGTTTCAATGCCGACTCCTCCTATGTACCCCTTTACCCTAATCCCGACAGTCTGGGCCAGGGCACCGACTGGCAATCGGAAATATACCGGAATGCTCCGATTCAAAACTATCAGGTGAGCTTTTCGGGCGCCAACGATAAAACTTCCTATTCATTGAGCCTTGGATATTATGATCAGCGGGGAATTATTTACGGATCAGACTTTAAGCGTTATTCCCTCAGGGCTAACATGGATCGGAAAATTAGCAAAAAGCTGAGTGGCGGGACCAACCTGAGTTATACACAAACAAAGGCGAACACCGTTCCCACGGATACACCCGGAGGATTCTTCCCGGGCGTTGTAAATACGGCCTTGATTTTTAATCCGGTACTCCCCGTTTATGATTCAACCGGGCAGTACACGCTTACTGACCCCAATGCGGACGCATGGCTTGACAACCCGGTAGCGGTTACACGGGATGTGAATGCCGTAGATAAAGTAAACCGGTTCCTCGGGAATGTCTATCTTGAATATTCAATCATCCAGGATCTGAAATTCAGGACCAGCTTTGGAGCGGACATTTACCACTCGGTGCAGGACATGTATACACCGCGCTACATATACTCCGGATCATTTAACGATGGACAGGCGCGGTTTGCCACCACCGACCTCCAGAATTACATTTTCGACAATACGCTTACCTATAACAAAACCTGGAATAAAATTCACAAGTTAAATGCAATGGCCGGATTCACCTACCAGAATATCTCCACCAGAACCTTCATTGACATTGCGACCGGGTTCCCAAACGACATACTGGGATATTATGGCATTCAAAACGCCACGAATATGCCGACCATCTATTCATCCTTCAGTGAATCGGCGTCTTTATCCTATTTAGCGAGGATTAATTACATCCTGAAAGACAGGTATCTCTTCACGGTGACCTGCCGTGTTGACGGTTCCTCAAAATTTGGCTCCAATAACCGTTATGCAACATTTCCTTCGGCTGCAGTGGCCTGGCGTTTGTCGGAAGAAAATTTCCTTAAAGAGGTTAACTGGATCACGAACCTGAAATTCAGAATGAGCTATGGCCTAAGCGGAAATGACCGGATTGCAAACTATGCATTCATCCGAACCATTTCATCCTCAATTTATTACTTCAACAACTCCTTCCCTGGTAGCGGGTTTGCCCCCGATAATCCTGGTAACAACAACCTTAAATGGGAGACCACCGCCCAGTTTGACATCGGCCTCGACATTGGATTGGTCAATGGCCGTATCGGGGTAACCATTGACTATTACAATAAAAAGACCTCCGACCTGCTCTATTATTCAAACCTGCCCTGGGTAACCGGCTACAATTCCTACCTGAACAATATCGGAAAACTCAGGAATAGCGGTGTGGAAGTGTCATTAAATACACAAAATTTCGTGAAGGCTTTCAAGTGGACCAGTTTGCTGAATCTGTCCGTTAACAGAAACCTTGTTACCGACCTGAATGGTTCGGAGCTTTACATAAACAACGATACCTACAAGCTGAAAATCGGGAATTGGGCGGTAATCAGGGAAGGGGAACCGATGGGCAGTTTTTGGGGTCTTGTTTCTGACGGTATATGGCAAACCTCCGAAGCTGCCACCGCCGCAAAATATGGGGCTAAACCAGGCGATTTCAAATATGTTGACAAAAACAACGATGGAAAGATCAATTCTGAGGACTGCGGGATCATTGGGAATGCGCTGCCTGATTTCACCTGGGGTTTCAACAACACTTTCTCGTTTAAGAACTTCACACTTGATATTTTCCTGCAGGGTAGCCAGGGGAACCAGATCCTTAACAGTAACCGTTTTGAACTGGAATCGGGGAACGGCCTGTCGAACGCCTCTGTCAACCTGCTCAACAGGTGGACGCCTGAAAATCCGAGTAATGTTTATCCACGGGCAAACCGGAACGCCGACTACCTTCACATGTCGGACCGCTACCTGGAGAATGGCTCCTATGTCCGCATAAAGACCATCACATTGTCGTATGACCTGCCTGAGAAAGTGATAAATGCGCTGAAGCTGACCAAGGTGAGGTTTTACGTAACAGCGCAAAACATGCTTACGTTGACAAATTACACCGGTTTTGATCCGGAGGTTGGTTCATTTGGCATGGACAACACCAGGCTGGGCTATGATTTCGGTTCCTACCCCTCCGTGAAGACTTATATCATCGGTGCAAGCATCACATTTTAGGAATAACTCAATCCAAAATACCAGGCTATGAAAAATATATCGTTACCGTTCATTTTTATCCTCTTACTGGCCTCAAATGCCTGCACAAAGAAACTGGATCAAAAGCCTCATCAGATTTATTATGACAATTATTACCAGACCGAAGGAGACGCGCTTACCGCCGTAAATGCGGTATACGATGTGCTGGGATCGGTAAACCAGTATTCCAGTTATTTATGGCTGATTCAGGATATCGGTTCCGACGATTGCAATGCCAGGGTCACACTGAACGATCCGAACCTGCATGAAATAAACAATTATACGGTAAAGACCACGAACAACTACATTGCTAAAATATGGCAGGGTTCCTATCTCGGGATCAGCAGGGCGAACATCGTGCTTGAAAAAGTTCCTCCCATATCCATGGATACCGCCCTCAAGGCACGGATACTTGGAGAGGCTCGGTTTTTAAGAGGGCTGTATTATTTCAACCTTGTACGTTTGTTCGGCGATGTTCCGCTGGTTACGGTTCCGGTATCACCCAATTTAACCCCGGAGGAAATTTATCCCTACAGGTCTCCGGTAAATAAGGTCTACGGTCTGATCATTGAAGACCTTAAGTTTGCCGCAGCTAAGTTACCCGCCAAATATACAAACCCGAACGACAAGGGAAGGGCCACAAGTGGTGCAGCCCTGGGGATTTTATCAAAGGTTTATCTAACAACCAAAGAATGGGAAAAAGCTTATTCTACTGCCTTGCTGGTAATTGAATCCAATGATTATGCATTGCATCCGGATTATGCGGCCAATTTTAAGGAAACCAATAAAAATGGAATAGAGTCGGTATTTGAAGTCCAGTTTTACCGTAAAGTGACTTCCGAAAATTCTCAGATGGTAATTTCCGGGCTCCCTTCAATACCGGGTCTTTTCGCGGCCGGTGTGGAAATCATGTTGCCCACCCAGGATCTTTTGAACAGCTTTGATACGAACGACTACAGGAAGAGCGTGACCTTCTTTGACCATTACTGGCAATATACCTTTGAGCCGCATATCTGGAAATACTGGGATCAGGTGGCCTATAAACCATCGGCCACGAGCTCATCGGGCGCCGATTTCATGGTGATGAGGTATTCGGAGGTTTTGCTCATCTATGCAGAGGCGCTGAACGAGGCGAATGGCGGACCTACCATCGAAGCTTTCTGGGCCATCAACAAGGTGCGTGAGCGGGCACGGAATGGTATCAGCACAGCGCTCCCCGATTTAACCGGATTAAACCAGGATGAGTTCAGGAAAGCCTTGCTTATTGAGCGCAGACATGAATTTATCAATGAAGGTCACCGCTGGTATGACCTGGTGAGAACAGGGACTTTGATCGAAAGTGTCAAAAGGGCCAAGGGCGACCAATCCAATCCCTCCTCTTTTAATTACCTTTTCCCGATCCCGCAACGGGAGATCGACATCAACAGGAACCTGATTCAGAATACGGGGTACTAAAAACCTGAAACGGCCTATCGTTTCTGATGTAATCACAGGGATAACAAATTAAACAATAAAGCAACGAATCAATTAACGACATGGACCCATGGGAATAAACTTCAAAAATATCACAGTCCTTTTAGTCCTCACTGTAATGCAATTTGGGGCAATTGCCGGAACGGATAACATCGCCCCTCTGAGCAGGGTGACAGCCTCGACCGCATTAAATGAACGGTTTAAACCCGGCAATGTCACTGATGGACTGATCGGGATCCCGGAAGTCGGGGAGTGGGCCTGTGAAGGTGTGACCACCGACTGGGGCTACATAAGGTTTCCATGGATCCAGCTCGATTGGGACCAGCCGCAAACCATCGATCGGATCGTACTCTACGACCGGCCGTCATTGGTTGAGTTCACGGCTGGCTGCAAGCTCGTTTTTAGCGACGGCAGTTTCATTTATGTTAATGAGATTCCAAACGATGGATCGGCCAAACTGGTAACATTTGAAGCAAAGACGGTTACTTCCGTTCGTTTCATCACCACCGATGGCAATGGTAAAAACCTCGGATTTTCGGAAATTGAGGTGTACCCGGCCCGCACAAACGCCACCGACTATGTGGGGTGGGTGGATCCTTATATCGAGACCACAAGGGGCCGGTATATATTCTTCATCACGGGATCGAGGCCATTTGGGATGATTTCGGCGGCCCCTCATACGCGTAACAAAAATCAGAACGGAGGAGGTTACAATTACAATGAAAAAGAAGTTCTCGGAATCGGGCAGATCCATGCATGGATGATGTCGGGGATCGAAATCATGCCGGCCTCGCATTCCGTAAACCCCACAGGCTGGGAATCCTCCTGGAAATCGGTGTTCAGTCACGATGATGAGATCGTGCAGCCGGGTTATCACCGGATGTTCCTGCGAAGTCCTGCCACTTGGGTAGAACTGACGGCCACCGAAAGGGTAAGCTTTTACAGGTTTCGGTTTACGCGTGAGGAGGAGACACAGATCCTGGTCAACCTGGGCGGCCATGTAAGTAACAGCACCATGTGCAACATTGACGTCAGGAAAGTCAATGACCGTGAAATTGAAGGATCTTTCAGTTCCACCAAGCGTTTCTGGGGAGGTCCGAAGGAGGTCAAGGTATTTTTCATCGTACAGTTCGACAAGCCCTTCGGATCGCTGGATGGCTGGAAGGGGATGAACCTCCTTGAGGATATCACAGGACTGAAAGGCGACAGCGCGGGCATTTCAGCCAAATACCGGGTCAGGCCCGGGGATCAGCTGCAAATGAAGGTGTCGATTTCGTACACCAGCATTGATAACGCACGAAACAACCTGGTCAGCGAATGTACCACCTGGGATTTCGATACCGTACGCAATGAGACGAGGCAGATTTGGAATGAATGGCTGGGAAAGATCGAAGTAAAAGGTGGAACGGAAGCGGACAGGATCAAGTTCTATACCGACTTGTGGCATGTTTTGCTGGGACGACAGAAAATCAATGATGTATCGGGCGATTATCCCGACAGAACGACCGGAATACGCGAAGGCAGTTTCACAGATGCCGTTTTTAAGGTGAAACAACTGCCGAAACTGGAGAACGGCAAGCTGAGATATAACATGTACAGTTCCGATGCATTCTGGCTGACCCAATGGAATCTGAATATACTCTGGGGTCTTGGTTGGCCTGAAGTACAGGATGAAATGTCGTCGTCCATGATACAGTATGCGGATAACGGCGGATTGTTGCCTCGCGGCCCCTGCGGAGGAGGATATTCCTATATCATGACCGGCGATCCTGTGGTCAACCTCATCGCAAGCACCTATCAGAAAGGGCTCCTTACCAAAGTGGATGCCAACCATGCGTTTGAAGTCATGAAACGGAACCAGATGCCGGGAGGAATGCTTGGCAGTAGCGAGGATGTCACTTTTTACATTAAAAACGGATGGTGGAAAAACAATGCCGGCATCACCATCGAGGCAGCATTCCAGGATTGGGCAGTCGCCCAGATGGCATACAGGCTGGGCAGGAACAAGGACTACAAATATTTCATGAGCCGCTCGCAGGGATGGAAATCATGTTTCAACCCCGCCCAAAAACTGTTGTTCCCTAAAGACAGCAGCGGCAAATTCATCCACAATGATCCGCTGAGCGGCCTGGGATGGGTAGAGGCCAATGCCTGGCAGGCTACCTGGGGTGTGTCGCATGACATTCCCGGACTGTCCGCACTCTTGGGAGGAAATGAGGTGCTGTGCGAAAAATTGAATCACGCCTTTGAGATGGCGGCGCCGCAGGATTTTGTTTTTGATTATAACGACGGATATGTGAGTTACGCCAACCAGCCAGGAGTATCCAACGCGCATGTATTCAGTTATGCAGGGAAACCATGGCTTACCCAGTATTGGGTTCGAAGGGTGAAAGAGCAGGCCTATGGTGGCATAACCCCCGACCTGGGCTACGGCGGCCACGATGAGGACCAGGGTCAGATGGGCGGACTCAGCGCATTGATGGCCATCGGGCTCTTCAGCTTGCAGGGCAATGCCGCGGCCACGCCGGTTTACGAAATTACCAGCCCTGTGTTTGATACCGTGATAATTAAACTTGATCCCCGGTATTACTCAGGCAAAACATTTACAATCCTTACCCATCAGAATTCGAAGAAGAACGATTACATCCAGAAAGTTAAACTCAATGGGAAGGAGTTAAATAACTTCTGGTTTTCGCACCAGGAATTTGCCCGGGGGGGATCGCTTGAAATTTGGCTGGGAAACCAGCCCAATAAGGACTGGGGTGCGAAATATTTACCACCGGTTGTGAAATAGAAAATAGAGACCTGAACATCAGAAAAATACTTAGTAAAATTGATCTCAAATTTCGATAAGTATCCCAAAGTAAAGGTAAAAGGCATGGAGGATGACTTCTACTCCGGCTGGAACAATATTGTCATTCAGTTGAACAAAGAAATTTTAAAGATTCCCGGCCGGAAGAAAATCATTGTGGTGGAATGTTACCAGGGGATTGATGACGAGGAGGTTTTAGGCGCTCTTTCCGGAGGTATCCTGCCGGACGTGACTTTACTTTCCCTGGATGCCTTTCTGCCGGAAGCTGAGATCCGGAAAATGACCCAGCCCGATGTTACCGACGACAGAATCTTCGGCCACCTGACCCATCTGAACATAGAAGATTTTCTTGACCATGGAAAAATGGGGGCCATGCGCGCTGAAATTCATAAAGTGGAAGAGGGCATATTCCTTTTATATGGAGCAGGAGCCTCGGTTATAATCCCGGATCCTGATCTGATGATTTATGCCGACATGGCCCGGTGGGAGATCCAGTTGCGAATGCGACGCAATGAAGTGTCAAACCTTGGGATCACAAATTTCGATCAGCATATCGAAGGTAAATACAAGAGGGGCTATTTTATTGACTGGAGGGTTTGCGACCGGCTGAAAAGGAAAGTTTTGCCGGGGTGCGACTGGATTCTCGACACGAACCGGAAAAACCAGCCCGGAATGATCTCCTCAGATGCCTTTGCTGAAGGAATGAAAGAGGCCGTGAGCCGGCCATTCAGCGTAGTTCCCTATTTCGATGAAGGTCCATGGGGCGGTCAATGGATGAAAGAGACCTTCAACTTGCCGGGTGATTCGGCGAATTATGCCTGGTGTTTCAACTGTGTGCCCGAAGAAAACAGCCTGTATCTCGATTATGGTGGAAACAGGTTCGAGACTCCTGCCATAAACCTTGTTTTTTTCAGACCGGAAGAATTACTCGGAGGCTATGTGCGGGATCGTTTCGGGGATGAATTCCCCATCCGGTTCGATTTCCTTGACACCATGGAAGGCGGAAACTTAAGCCTGCAGGTACATCCGCTCACGGATTACATAAAAGAACAATTCGGCATCCATTATACCCAGGATGAAAGTTATTACCTGGTGGAAGCGGGTGAAGGGGCCAGGGTATACCTGGGATTAAAGGAAGGGATAGACCCCGGACTGATGATCAGGGAACTGAGAGTTTCGGAGAACAGCGATTCCTGGTTTGATGATACCGCTTATATTCAAAACTGGCCTGCACGGAAGCATGATCATTTTTTAATCCCGGCAGGTACCGTCCATTGTTCCGGTAAGGAATGCATGGTACTTGAAATAAGCGCCACACCTTATATTTTTACGTTCAAGTTGTGGGATTGGGGCCGTCTTGGGATGGACGGGAAACCAAGGCCGATCAACATCGATCACGGCATCCGGAATATTCAGTGGAACAGAACGGAAAACTGGGTAAGGCAAAACCTGGTAAACAGGATTGAACAGCTTTCGGAAGGAGAGGGTTGGTGCGAAGAAAAGACCGGGCTTCACGAGAGTGAGTTCATTGAGACGCGTCGTCACCGTTTCACGACAAAGGTCTTTCACAATACCAGCAGGGGAGTTAATGTTATCACCCTGGTTGAAGGCCGCGAAGTCATTGTAGAGAGCCCTTCCGGCTCGTTTGCCCCCTTCGTGGTTCATTATGCCGAAACATTCATCGTTCCCGCTGCAGTCGGCGAATATTCCATCAGCCCTTGCGGGGAATCGGAAGGCCGGGAATGTATCACCATCAAGGCTTTTGTAAGGAATGAATTATTGAATTATTGAATTTTGACCTATGACTTTAACCAACGACAAACATGTAATCCTCACCCTCGATGCAGGGGGAACAAACTTTGTTTTTTCAGCATACCGTGGAGGAAGTGAAATTGTGAAGCCCATCACATTGGCCTCGAATCCACATGACCAGAATCTTTGCATCAATACTATTTACTCAGGCTTTGAGAGTGTAAGTGCACTTTTAAATCAACAGGCTGACGCGATTAGCTTTGCATTTCCCGGACCTGCCGATTATGCCAAAGGAATTATCGGCGACCTGCCCAATTTCAAGGCATTTAATGGTGGTGTTCCGTTAGGTCCGATGCTGGAAGATCGCTTCAGATTACCGGTATTTATAAATAACGATGGGAACCTGTTTGCTTATGGCGAAGCGTTGGCCGGCTTCCTGCCCGACCTGAACAAACGGATCATCGAAAGAGGCGGTATCAAACAATTCCGGAACCTGGTAGGCTTGACCCTGGGCACGGGATTCGGTTGCGGTATTGTGCTGAACAACACCCTGTTGGCTGGAGATAATTCAAACGATGCGGGCATTCACAATACCTCCAATAAATTTAATGTTTCCTGGAATGCGGAAGAGAGCATAAGCACAAGGGCCATTCAGCGCGTCTATTGCGAAGAGGCCGGTCTTGAGATGCCTACTGGTCTGATGCCCAAAGATATCTTTGACATCGCCGCAGGGATTGCTCCGGGCAACCGGGAAGCGGCCCTAAATTCATTCCGGGTTTTTGGGGATGCGCTTGGAAATTCCATCGCGAATATGCTTACACTCATCGATGGGATCGTTGTTATCGGCGGGGGGCTTGTCGCAGCCTGGGAGTTTTTTGCTCCTGCCATGTTTGCGGAAATTGACCGCCGGTACGAGCATCCATCAGGAGAAAAATACCCCCGGCTGTCAGTCAAGGTTTACAACCTGGAAGATGAAGGTACTTTCGGGGAGTTTGCAAACGGATCGGTAAAATCACTTCATATTCCTTCAGGTGAAAAAGTTGTGGTTTACGATGAGATGCAACGGTCGGGTGTCGGCTTATCGAAATTAAGCGCCAGTTCAGCGATCGCGATTGGAGCAAATGCCTTCGCAGTGCAAATTCTAAACTCAGATTCAAACTAATAAATATCCTGTTATTATGAAAATGTCGATAAAAAACAGATTTATAAGTATTTCCCTGGTACTGTCTATTTTCTTAGCCGGGGGAATTGCAATTGCCCAGAAAACCTCTGCAACTGTTGAAGAACCCGCAAAAGCAACCATTGACAAAAAGTTCATGAAATTGTTTGCCCGGGATTGCTGTGGCGTTACCGGCGCCGATGGCGAATACTCGGTGCTGCTGCCCGACGGGCGTACAGTGTGGATTTTCGGTGATTCATTCCTCGGTACCGTCAACCCCGACCGTTCGAGGGAGAAAAAAATTCCCTGGTTTATCCGGAACAGCATGGCCGTGCAGGAAAGCGATACCTTGCGATCGCTGTACAATGTCATCGACGGATGGGAGTCCTCGCTGGTCATTCCTCCTGGCGCAACAAAAGGGAAACAGTTCTCGGAAGATTCTCTATGGTACTGGCCAGGCGATGGTTTTATCGAGAACGGCAAGCTAAAAGTATTCATGTCGGCGTTTTATCAGGCCAAACCCGTCGACTGGGGCTTTGCGTGGGTCAGTGCAAATATTGCCACTTTTTCACTCCCGGATATTAAACTTGAACGGATCGATCATTTCAATTATCCTGGAGAGCTGGAAATTCACTGGGGACATGCTGTGTGCGATGGCGATGAACGCTACACCTACATCTATGGCGCTGAAAACAAAACCAAGAATCTTTTTGTGGCCCGCGCTCCCAAAGGCAACATTCTGGCTCCATGGGAATTCTACACCGGAAGTGAATGGGTGAACGACTCAAAACTTGCCAAACCTATGCTTGTTATTCCCGGATCAGAGCAGTTCAGCGTTTTTAAACTGGACGATCATTACATTCTTCTTCTACAGGAAGGCGGATTTATGACCCGGGAAATCGTATCTTATTATTCAGATTCCCCATTCACCGGCTGGAAAAACCGGAAGGTTCTGTGCCTTACTCAGCTTCCCCAGGATGTTACATCGACCGAGAACCTCTTCATGTACAATAGCCTGGCGCACCCTCAGTTTATTGAAAATGGAGAGTTGTTGATTTCAACTTGTATAAACAGTTTTATCGTGGAAGATGTATTCCTCGATGCAAGCAAATACAGACCAGTATTTTTGAGGGTACCGGTAAAAAGAATTTTCGAAGAATAAGCAGATTCTCAAACGGATCATCTATGAAGCGAATATTTGTCACTCTTTTTTTTCTGGTTGCTGCCTGTTTAACCATCCAGGCAAAGAATCAGCACGTTCTTAACTCAAACCATTTGCCGGCTTCCGATACAGTCTGGGTTTTTACCCCGTCGGATTATATTACAAATCCCGAAAAGCATTATCCGGTAGTTTATCTCCTGCATGGATGGAACGGATCCTATCACCAGTGGAACGACATTACCGATTGTCAGAACCTTGCCGATCGTTATGGTTTTATCATTGTCTGTCCCGATGCCCTCACCGATTCGTGGTATATCAACAGCCCGGCCATAAAACAGAGTCAGTATGCCGATTTCTTTTTTCTCGATCTGATGCCGTTTATATCTGAAAATTATCACACCGACCCTGAAAACATATTTATCACCGGTTTTAGCATGGGAGGGCATGGCGCTTTGTTCCTTTTCGCGCAGAAACCCACTCTCTTCAGGAGCGCTGGCAGCCTGAGCGGGGTATTGGATTTAAGTTTCTGTTGGAACGAATACCGCATCGATGATTACCTGGGAATTCACAACAAAACCTCTGGTATCAACGAATTGAATACATACTCCGTTACAGGAAACATAAAAAATATCGCAGACGCAGGAAAAGAGATCATTTTTACCTGCGGGAGCTCCGACCGCTTTTTTGAACTCAACAACCAGTTCAAAAGATCGTGCAACGAAAACAATATCGTTGCGACTTACATTATAAGCCCGGGAGGCCATGATTATACATACTGGAAATCAGCAATCGGATCTCATTTCGATTTCTTTGCAAAAAAAATCAAATAAACGGGCTCATATCACCACGAGTTTCATTACCCGACCGCATTCCGGATTGCCCATGAATTCAAAAAAGTACATTCCTCCCTGCAAGGGGGCAGTCAGATCAAGATGATTTTTTCCAGGCTGAAGGTTCAGCGGTTCTGTCCATAACACCCTGCCGTATAGATCAGTCAGTCTGATTTGCCCGGTCCAAAGCCTGTAGGTGGTTATCTCAAGCCCGAATATACTGTTTTTAATAACCGGATGTTGAAGAATACTGATATTAAGGCATTCCTGATGCATTTGCTGCTGACCCTTCCCGGCCGATGTAATCAATCCCATCGGGACCCGGATAAATTTCGGACGGTAGGTATCGACATCCATCCGGTCGGTCCAGATATGCTTGCATTGCGACGGACAGATGTAAGGTGAAAGCGTATCCACCCTGTCATTCAGATTGTAAGAAACCAGGAGTTCGTCGTTTTCAATATTCCATGGGTGGGCCTGGGCATTGTAGGTAAGCAGGTAGGCTCCGTTGAATTTGCTTTCTTCGGTATACAGCAATGTTTTTCCGGTAAATGGTCCCCAGGGATATGGGCTTTCGTACGACCATATTTCACGACCCAGGCCGCATTCGAGGTATCCATTTTCCTGGGTGATCAGGTAATACTTGTTGTCTTTGGGAAATACGGTAAATCCGGGTGATACAGGATCATTGCTGATCTTGTGCGCCTGACCAGGATCTGGTGACCATCCGGTGCCATTGTAATATTCCCATGTAAGCATCGGATTGGAAATATTGCACCTGGCCAGCACCGGTTCCCATATGATCCAGTTCACGCGGTTCCCGTAAATATATAGCCAGTTTCCGGCGGTATCGGCCACCACTGACCGTCCGAAAATATGTTGCGTCCCTGCCTGATAAACCGGTAAGATAGCAATCTGGTGCAAATCGGGATAGGTTAGCTTGGCAATATAACAACCCTCAAAATTGAGATTGGAACTCTTGTACCTTTCGAGGAAAATATAAACGGTGTCATTGTACAAATATCCATGTCCGGGCCAGAATAGGGAGGTATCACTTGGCCGTAGTTTGAAGGTGGTCATGTTGACTCCGGTCATCGTGGTATCGAGGATTGTTTTAAAAACCGACCGGTCGACCGAATCCTGTACCATAAAGCAATTGCGCACCTGGAACAGGCATGGCACGGTGTTGTTCGCCATGTTCACCGCCACGGTGTAGCTGTCGCCGAACAGCCAGATCACCCTTCCGTCGGGCAAGGGGATCGAAATGGTGGCATCGCCTGCCGTCCAGCCTCCACTGTTTAGCCTGAAATAACCGGTCCACAGGCTGTCAAACCTGGATTCACCAACAGTTTGTCCCGGACAATGCATTGATTGAACCAGTAAAATCAAGATGCACCAGCGTAAATTCAAAAAGATTTTCATAAATAACTAATGAGATCTAAAAGTAAACATTTTTCGTGGATGTAGGCATCCTTTCATTGGCCAATTCTCTTTACTTAATAAGAT
>JBAXKG010000038.1:0-27599 GCA_037137455.1 Bacteroidota bacterium | reverse complement strand
CCCTCTGATTAACAGTCAGATGCTCTAACCAACTGAGCTAAGGAGGAATTTGGGAGTGCAAAATTATAACAATCTTTATTAAAAACCAATGGTTTATCTTAAACTTTTACTCAAAATAATTGTGTGGTTCAAAATTCTGTCATAATATTGTGTAACCTTTCGCGTGGTAACTTGTATAAATGTATAGAATTAAAAGCATCGCCGCAATAAGTACCATTGTTATGATCAAGATTCTGAGATATTTCACAATCCTCATTCTGATATCTTTTTCCCTTAACTCTTTTTCACAAACCCAGGGAGTGTTGGGCCGGCGCTTTTTCAGCAATTGGTCAATCGGGGTTGGCGGGGGCCCCAATATCTTTTTCGGTGATCTGAAAGTAAACAATTTCTGGCCAGTCAGCACAAATATGAACGAATGGCGATATGCAGGAACCTTTTCGCTTACCAAACAGGTAAGCCATGTCTTTGCATTTCGCCTGCAGGCTATGTATGGCGGGATATCCGGAACAAAGAGATTTTATAAGGACGGCACTCCGTGTGATCAGTATTTTGAAGGGACCATCATTGAATCAAACCTGAACACTACTATTAATTTCAATAATTTTTTTTCACCTTACAAGCCTGGCCGGAAGTTTTTTGTCTATGGAACCCTTGGAATTGGTTTGTCAACCTGGGATACGAAAAGGAAAAACCTGATTACCCGGGAACTCGATACGATTGGCGTAGGGTCCTACTCGAAAATGGCACTAGTTGGCATTGGTGGTATTGGCGCCTATTATTCCTTTGGCGACAAGGTGAACCTTGGTATTGAATGGACCGTGCATGGAATAAATTCTGATTATCTGGATGCCACCAAAGGAGGGTTCCAGTACGATGCTTACTCGATGGTTACACTAAACCTCACCTATAACTTCAACAGGAAGAACCCGGCCAAGCTTCAAGCGGCAAAAATGGGGAAATCCCTCGGCCCCATGCCGGTAAAATCGGAACCTTTTGTAAATCCTCCAACAGAGAAAGCTCAAAGTCCAAATCCAAACCTGGGGAAACTTCCCGAACTCCCTACGCCGCTTGGTTTCCGTGCGCGGGATACCGTCAAACAAATTCTTTCGCAACTGCCGGTCGACACTCTTTTCATTTCTACAGATAGTTCTGATGCCGGGAATATTCTCCCCGAAGAAGCAGGGCCAAATCAGCCAGGATTGTCATACCGGGTTCAGATATTTGCCTTTGAAACCAACCAATATTCCGCTGAATCTGTCAGGGCAAAATTCAAGCTTAAACAGCCGGTTTACAAAGAATTTACCGAAGGCTGGTACAGGTATACTGTGGGTTCTTTCAAAACTTTTAATTCTGCAAAAACCTATATGTACCAGATTCGCAACCTTGGGATCAAAACCGCTTTTGTTGCCCGTTATAATAATGGCCTCAGGATCCCATCACATCCCAAACCCTGATCATGGCCATACGGTCAATTATAATGCGGATACCAGCTTGTTAATTCAGGTCTCCTTTTCAATGATATTCATGGCGATTTTTATTCCATCAGCCGCACTAGAAACGATGCCACCGGCATACCCGCTGCCTTCGCCGGCTATAAAAAGATTTTGAAACCCGGAGCACAACCCGTTTTTTTCGCGTAATGCCTGGATGGGGGAGGAGGTCTTGCTTTCCAGTCCAAGCAGAATTCCATTGCTATATCCCCTCAGGCGGTTTTCAAAATCTTTCAGTCCTTCACGCAACGCCCGGGTGACCACCCCTGGGAGCATATTCCAGAGCGGTGCGGGTTTGAGTCCAAGAGGATAACTGGTTTCAGGGATTTTGCGGGGTATGGTGCCATCGATAAAATCGCGTATGCTGCAAAATGGGGCTTGGTAATCAGCCGAAAAAGTATAAAATGATCTTTCCAGGTTTTCAATCCAATCGAGCGCTTCGAGAGGAGTAACCATCCTGCCGGCAAGCTGGTCGGGATGGATGCCTGCCACACAGCCGGCATTGGCAAACCGCCCGTTGCGTTGGTAGTTGCTCATGCCGTTCACAATGTTGAGGTCGTGGCAGGGGGTTGCCGGCACCACAATCCCTCCCGGACACATGCAAAACGAATAAACCGGATGTTTCCCGTCAGCTTCGGAAGTTAGCCGGTATTCGGCTGCTTTTACCCCATTAAGCTTTCCAACACCCCATTGTGCATGGTTAATCAACTCCTGACGATGCTCGGCCCGTGATCCTATGGCAAAATTCTTTGTGCGGAAATGGACCCCACGGTTAATCATCATGCGGTAGGTTTCATAGGCTGAATGGCCTGGGGCAACGATGAAATACCCGGCTTGTAATGCATCTCCGTTAACCACAGCCTCTTTTACCCTGCCGTCATCAATTACCAGGTCGGAAAGCGTTGTTTCAAACAAGATTTTTCCGCCCAACGCCCGGTAATGTTCCCTCAAATTTTTTATAACAACGCGGAGGTTGTCGCTCCCCACATGTGGATAGGCCATGTAACGGATCTCGGCAGGAGCTCCGGCTTCGATATAGCTTGAAATAAAAAAATTTCGTTCTTTGGAAATGTGTTTTGAACGCGACGTGAGCTTCCCGTCCGAAAAAGCGCCCGCCCCTCCTTCTCCAAAGGCATAGTTGGCCACAGGGCTGAATTGTCCTGTTTTTTCAAATTGTGCGATACCCCGTGCCCGCCTTCCCACTTCGGCGCCACGTTCAAGAACAATAGTGTCAAACCCGGCTTTCTGAAGGACAAGGGCAGCAAAAAAACCAGCCGGGCCGCTGCCGGTTACCAGAATATTTTTATTCCTTGATTTGTAAGGAATATCCAGTGCGACAGTAGGTTCCTGTACCTTACCGCCAATTCCGGGAGAATTAACCCCAATGCGCAAAAGCCACTGGATGTTGTTCTTCTTTCGGGCATCGAGACTCTTATTTTCGATCTGCCATGAAAATTCAGTTGACCGGAGCATCTTTGCAATCTCCTGTTTCAGCTCCTCCTCCGAATAGCCGGTGGGGGCTTTAATTTCAATGATTCTAAATCCCATGTTTTGGCAGAACAAATTATGTGATAAAGTCTGACAAAATTACATTTAAAATTTTTTATCTATTTTTCCGTTATTATTCTGTTTAGAAAAGCTGCATGCTAAGACGGTTACTGTTATTCGGCGCCCTGATTTTTCTTCAGATCCATGTATTTCCTCAATCAGAGATGAATTTCAGGCAACACGCGGTTAGCTTTCTCAGAAAGGGCGACTACATTGAGGCGCTTAAATACCTGAACTTAGTTATTCAAAAAGAGCCGTTGGTTCCGGAACTTTATTTCCTGCGGGGTTATGCCAAATACGGCCTGGATGATTTTATGGGCGCCGAACAGGATTATTCCATCTCGATCGAATTAACTCCATATATTCCCGATGTGTTTACAAACCGGGCTATTGTTCGTAGCCAGCTACAGAATTACAAGGGGGCAATGGATGATTTTGAAAGAGCACTTGAAATGGATGGAACCAACGGGGAGATATGGTTTCACCGGGCCCGCACAAACCTGATCCTGAAGAAATTTTACTCCTGTATTGTAGACTGCAATAAGGCCATCCAGCTGAAATGCCCCGGCGAATCGGTTTACATCCTGAAAGCCAGCGCCGAACAGGAGATCAAGCGTTACACCGAAGCCATTGAAGACCTGGATATCGCCAGGAAAATAAATCCCGGAAACGGATATGTCCTTTCGCAACGGGGACTGGTTTGGATTGAGCTCAACCAAATCGATTCAGCCATAACCGATTTCAGCCATGCCATCGGGCTGGATTCGGCAAATACATTTGCCCTGTTCAACCGGGCGCTGGCGCTGTTAAAAAATTCAGATAAGATTGCTGCTCTTAAAGACCTGAATGATGTAATCAGCCTTTCGCCATATAATTCTTATGCCTATTACAACAGGGCTATTGTGCTTATCGGGCTGAATGAGAAGAGGGGGGCTATCCGTGATTTTGACATTGTCAGCAAGCTCGATCCAAAGAACATAATCAGTTACTATTACCGAAGTAAGCTGAAGTCGGATATCAAAGATTACCACGGGGCCCTGGAAGATCTGAACAAGACGATCGAACTACTTCCCGATTATACCGATGCATGGTATGATCGTTACGAAATTAAACTCAAACTGAAGGATCAGAAAGGCGCCATGGCCGATTACAAAAGGGCCCAGGAGCTGACCGAAAAAAACCATTACAATCCCGATAGCCTGAAGGCCGAGCGAAAAGACTATCTGAAGAGCCTGGTCAAGCTTAGCGGCGATTTTGAAGAGATGAACACTCTTAATAGCAAGCTTCAGAATCAATCTGTAGATATTCAACTGATCCCGATATTTAAAATCATACTCTGGAAAACTGATTTCGAAAAGGTAAAACTTTACGACGTATATAAAAAACAACACTATTTTACTAATATTATTTCCTTTACCAACCAATCGGGACTCATTGGCGATTCGATGCTCATGGCTGAGGTTGAACGACTTTCGGGGGTCATTGATTCTCTTGGCCCAAATCCCGATACTTATTTCAGAAGAGCCATTTCACTATCCTTGTTGCGTAACTTTTCGACAGCCATGGTGGACTTCAATACCACGTTAGTTGCCGATTCCTGTTTTATTGCTGCGTGGTTTGGCCGGGCCAATACTCGGTATGAGCTTATTCAGACCATCAATATGCAGGATGACTACCAACATGAGATCACTATCAGCAAAACTTCACAAAAGTCGCAAGCCACTGTTCTGACAGCGACACTTGAACACACTTACGAAGCCGTGATCCATGATTATGACAAAGCGCTGGTGCTCGACCCTGATTTTTCGTTTGCCTGGTACAACCGGGGTTATGTGAACAGTCGAATGGGAAATTACCGCGAATCGGTTGGCGATTTTTCAAAAGCCATTTCTCTCCGAAACGATTTTGCTGAAGCCTATTATAATCGTGGATTGATCTCCATTCTGCTTAACGACATTCACAATGGTTGTAAAGACCTTAGCCGTGCCGGAGAATTGGGTATCACAGATTCATATAAGGTAATGAAGAGGTATTGCTATAAGTAGAAACACGCGAAATAAAGTTTTTCGAATTGTTCAGAAAACAGAACAAAATCCTGGTGGATACATCACTGGAATTATACGACTTATTCAATGATTACACCAATGTTTCAGGGAAATGCAGTACGATAATTTAATATGAATATGCCGGTAATGATATTTCAACCCGAATTGGGTTTTATCATTTCGAACAGATAATCCCAGGGGCAAAAGACCTGGTATATAAGTTAAAATTAATGATCGCCGGGAGCTTACTCTTCCTGCTTCGGTTATTGCGGGAATGATTATGATGTGGGACGTGAGGGATTCGAACCCACGACCTCATGCGTGTGAAGCATGCGCTCTGAACCGACTGAGCTAACGTCCCTATAGGCAGATGACAAATATAACAAAAAGAGTTTACCTGGTTGGATGGTATAAAAACCAAAAGACAATATCTTTGTAAAACAGTTCTTCCGCTATGAAACTTGATCGCCCAGCAGCCATTTCCCTTTTGTACCAGTATGTTAAAAACGAGAAAATGATCTTCCACTGTCTGGCCTCGGAAGCCGTTATGCGTGGACTCGCACTTAAACTGAGACGAAATGAGGAAAAATGGGGGCTTGCCGGACTGCTACACGATCTTGATGTGGAGGTAACCAATGCCGAACCAACCGTTCACGGCACACAAACTGCAATGATGCTGAAAGATTATGAAGTGGATCCTGAAATTCTCGATGCCATAAGTATGCATAATGAATGTTCATCGGGAAAAGAACGAACTTCTGAATTCCAGTATGCGCTGGCCGCAGGAGAGACTATTACCGGGCTTATTTTTGCCACTACATATGTCTATCCGGAAAAGAAACTGGCGCTTGTAAAACCAAAATCAGTGGTTAAACGAATGAAAGAAAAGATGTTCGCAGCCTCAGTTAAACGGGAAACCATCCTTGAATGCGAAAAAATCGGCATCCCCATCGATGAATTCGCAGCCCTTGCGATTCAATCAATGGTTCCTATTGCCGATAAGATTGGCCTGTAACAGTTCACCACTTTGTGTCGATCAGCCAAACAAGCGCTGTCATAGCGGCACTGCCAAGTTGCAGTTCCCTCATATTGACTTTATCAAAGGTATCGCTTGCAGCATGCTGGTAATCGAAGTAACGTTGTGAATCGGTGACCAGCGCAATTAGTGGAATCCCAAGAGGTTTCAGGTCGCGAATATCGACACCGCTACCACCTTTTGCGATCGACCACAAACCATATGGTTGCAGCAAATATTTCCAATCCTGGATTTTTTTCACTTGAATGTCATTGGCATCTATGGAAAAACCACTTGGAGTGAATCCCCCACGGTCGGCTTCAATTGCAGCAATATGTTTTTCCAGGCCCAGGCTTGTCAGGCGTTTTGCTTCATCCCCGTAAACTTTGCCGCCACGCTGTGCATACTCTTCATCCATGAAAACCACCAGCCGGATAGTATGCTTCGGTTTTATTCCGAGGGTTTTGAATAGCCGTAATATTTCTATTGTCTGAACAACCCCGGCCCCGTCATCGTGTGCTCCCTGACCGATATCCCATGAGTCTATGTGGCCGCCGAAAGCGATGATTTCATCTGGATTTTCAGACCCCTTTATTTCGGCAATTATATTATTGCTCGCCGTTGCCGGATTTTGGACACAGGTTGTTCGGATAAAAAGAGTTATCCCCGGATCAGATTTTAGCCATTTGGAAAGACTATCTGCTCCGTCGGGGCTTACTGAAACTGCGGGGATAGGCTTGATTGAATCGGCATAATGCTGGATACCTGTATGCGGGAAATCATCGTGTGCCAGGGTTGCGGAACGTACAATTACAGCAACAGCGCCGAAGCGTGCGGCCTGCATAGCCCCGCGGGCGCGTTGATCTACTGCACCGCCATATGCTTCGAAGGTATAGATTGGCGAAGGATCGGCAGCACGATTAAAAAATACGATTTTTCCCTCTATTATCTTTCTTCCCATCAACTTCAGTTCATCGAAGTTCCTTGCCTCCACTACTTCGGCTTTGATTCCTGCCTTTCCTGTACCAATTGAACTTCCGAGGGCACAAACACTTAAGTTATGCTTACCTGTTTTCACAGAGACTACCTGAGCAATTTCTTTTTCGCCCCGCTCCCAATGCTCAACCCCGACTTGCTGCAAATATACCGTATCGGGATTCATTTTTTCGAGCAAGCGCCTGGCCCATTGTAAGGCTTGCGATGCCTGATCCGATCCACAGGGTCTGCCGCCAATTGAATTACAGAGGTACTGCAGGTTGTGATATGCAACAGGGTTTGAAAGCGCCTCGGTATATATTTTCCGGATCGTGAGCGAATCGTTGATTTGTGCGAATGAAACTAAAGGAAAAACCAGCACACAGTTGGTAATGATCAACAGAACTAATGTACGCATTTAAGAGATTTTGTTGACAAAAATACAAAAGTTAAATACCGGACGAGGGGAAGCCCGTAAACATTTCTTGTATTACAGATACTTTTCAACCGTCTTTACAAGCAATGTCCTGTCAAGTGGCTTGGTCAGGTATTCTATGAATCCGGCCCTGAGTATCTGGGCCTGATCGTGAGGCATTGCGAAAGCTGTTTCCGCGATGAACGGGCAGGCCTTATATATATTCCACCGGTCGATTATCTCTGCCTTTAAGGTAATTCCGGTCCAGGGATAGGGAAGGCTGATGTCAAAAATAAAAATGTCTATCTCCTGATTATTTTTCATGAGTTCACTAATCAAATTTAGGGCTTCATCGCCATCACAGGCCTGTAAAATGTGACATTTATCACGAAGCCAAATATTCAGAATGCTGGAAGTTGCAGCATCATCTTCAACAATAAGGACGTTGCTCAGGTTTTGATCAGTGAAAGGGCTCATTAATATTTTTGTGAAAAGTTTTTCAGATTATCAGGCTGCTAATATAAGTATATTGCCGTATAATCGACCTATCAGAATAAATATTTTTGGTGAAGTTTTGTCAATCGTCCTGAAATTTATCAGGAATGGTATTCACGTATCTCTTGTATTTGATCCTGAGTCAGCCCCTCGGGGTCGAAGCCGGCGGCCTTGCACAGGAAGTATATTTTCGCTGATTTAGCAAGAATATCGAGAATATCAAAAGCATCCGGCAGGGTATCGCCAATGGAAATGCACCCATGTTTTTCCCAAAGTATCGCTTTGTGTCTTCCAAGTTCAGCGAGGGTAGCCGTGGCGATATTTTCGGTTCCAGGGAGGGTGTAAGGTATGAATCCCACCCCACCAGGCACAAACAGGATGGTTTCGGGGTGCATGCCCCACAGCAATGAGTTAATGGTATCTTCCGTTTTGAATGCTGAAAGCTGAGTGAGGGCAATTAATTCAGTAACATGAGCGTGCAAAACTACTTTTTCTATCAATTTTCTCTGAATCAGCAGTTGCTGGATGGCCAGGTGGGTTGACAGTTCAGATGTAGGCATTAAGGCATTTTCAGCATTGCCTCCCCGAATGATATGAAATGCAGAACCGGTAGCACCAACGTACACGAAACAGACTGATCCTGACGGATTTATTGCCACATCACGCATCCGGGTTCCGGTGCCGCTAACAAGGAACAGGGTTCTTGCAAGGTCGGGGTACTCCCTCGGCAAAGGAAAAAACGGATATGAAGAAAGATTGTCAAGTTCCCTTTCACTGAAAACCCCGGTAACATTGATGGAAAAATTTCCGGCATTCCGTTCAGCCCAACCTTTATTCCATAGATGTTGTGCTATTCCGGCAATTTCATTCATTACCGGCCTCAATTCCTTTTTCTGAAAGATGTCGTTTGTAAAATTTAAAAGGTTGTCAATGTTTCCGATCATATTCGTTTGCTTTTGAAAAAATGTTTCAGAAGTTGACTGCACTCTTCTGCCAAAATTCCCGATGTTACCTCGGTTTTTGGGTGAAGCAATGTATGGCCGACCAAATGGAAGCCACGCTTTTCATCGAAAGTTCCATAGAATATGCCGCCCAGTTGTGTCCAGAACGCGGCCCCGGCACACATTACGCAAGGCTCCAGCGTGACATACAGGGCACATTCATCAAGGTATTTCCCACCCAGATACCCCGACGCGGAGGTAAACGCCTGCATTTCAGCATGGGCCGTCACATCATGCAATGTTTCGGTGAGATTGTGTGCCCTTGCGATAATCGTACGATTGGAAACAATTACCGCGCCCACCGGCACCTCATTCCGGTCGAATGCTTTTTGCGCCTCCTTTATGGCTTCATTCATGTAAAATTCGTGAGTGAATATCTGATAATTTTTAGTAATCATAATTACAAAATTATTACTTTTTTGGTGAGGTTATTGGTGTCGGGAATCAGATTCTGCAAGTCATTCAGTTCATATGCATCATGGAGGTTGAATGATCCAATTCGGGTCCGGCAAAGTGTGGTCAGATGAGCCCCACACCCTAAAAAAAGCCCAAAATCACGGGCGAGAGAACGAATATATGTGCCCTTACTGCAAATCACACGGAAATCAACGTCAGGTAGTTCAATCCGGGTAATATCAAAAGTCGAAATCCTGACCTGACGCGCCTTGATTTCTACGTTGATATCCTTCCGCGCGGATTTATATGCTCTTTTTCCATCAACTTTGATTGCAGAAAATTGTGGAGGTACCTGGTCGAAAGTAGTGACAAAATGATTAGCGGCATCGATTATTAATGCACGAACCGTCAGGGGGTCACCATCGGTAAACGCGGAAAGAGGGAAGGTTTCATCCACTTCAGTTTCGAGATCGAAGGAAGGGGTGGTTGCACCAAGCCGCAGGGTTCCGGTATACTCTTTTTCCAGTCCCTGGAACTCATCGATCCGCTTAGTGAATTTTCCGGTACATAATATTAACAATCCGGTTGCCAAAGGATCGAGAGTGCCTGCATGGCCGATTTTTATTTTCCGAAGCCCTGTCCGCTGACGTATGATGGAGCGCATTTTTCCCACTACATCAAACGATGTCCATGTGAGCGGTTTATTAACCAGCAGGACCTCTCCATTTTCAAACTGGAATAGCATTACAGGATGGATAAACTATGACCGGTAAGCAGAAAAACGATTAAAAAGAGGCCTACAACGATACGGTAATACCCGAACATTTTAAATCCATGTTTCGTCAGGTAGGTTATGAATGCCCTGATAGCAAGGATTGCCACCAGAAAACCCACTAAATTGCCCAGGGCAAGCAATTGAATATTGGCACTGGTCAATATTTCCGGGGTCTCCTTCCATGCGTCCCAGAGGCTTTTTGCAAAGGCGCCGGCAAGGGTTGGTACAGCCAGAAAAAAAGAAAATTCTGCAGCGGCTTTTCTGGTCAGTTTTTGTTGCATTCCCCCTATAATCGTTGCCGCGCTGCGGCTAAAGCCTGGAAAAATGATTGAAAGCAATTGGATAACTCCGATTACCAATGAATTCTTGTATGAAATATCCTCTTCCCGCTCGATAATGGGCTTTTTGAACCAGTTATCAACAAACAAAAGAACGATGCCCCCCAGAAACATCACAACAGCAATAAATATAGGTGTTTCCAACACCCGGTCAATGTGTTTTTTCAGCAAGAGGCCAACAATCGCGGCGGGCAGGAAGGCGATGAGCAATTTCAGGTAGAAGCTCAATTTTTTGAAATCCAGGAACTTTCGCCAATAGAGAATAATCACTGAAATTATAGTGCCAAACTGGATATTTTCTATAAAAAGCTTGGTAAATGCATTTTTTTCAATTCCCAGAATCGCGGAAGTCAATGCCATATGTCCAGTGGAAGAAATAGGAAGGAATTCGGTAATCCCCTCCACGATGGCGATAATAATAGCCTGAATAATCGTCATTAATCCTTTGGTCTTTTCATAATGGCGAAGATCTCAATTACATATCCCGCCAGGATGAGAACCGGAGCCAGGGTGATCCGGCGGAAACTGAAAATTTCAGGATTAAATTTGGCAGGATCGGCAGACCCACCACCAATCATCAATAAAAATCCGACCACGATGAAAGCAAGTCCGATCAGCATAAGTCGGTAATTTTCTTTCCCGAAGGCAAATTCTCCGATTTTTGCGCCTTTCCCTGTCAGATCTTCACTCTTTGCAGCCTTGGTACCTGGCTGGGATTTCATTTGTGTCTGTTTCTTCTCCATGATCCAAAATGAATTAAACGACAAAATTAAAGAAAAATTAAGAATATCAGGTATATAATAAATCGGTACGGATACGCAGGTATTTACGCACGGCAAAATATGTTGATACCCATGAAATAAAGGCCCCTAATAAAAAGAGGAAAACAACAAGAGCTATCAACATGACTGGATCCTGAAGCTCTAGAAGTTCAGGAAGCTGGTCAATGGCCAAATATGTAAGTAGCATCAGCATTAGCATTGCTATGAAGGCACTGATGCACCCATGCAGGATGCTTCGAGTGATCAGGGGTTTGCGGATAAACCCCTCTGTGGCCCCTACCAGCTGCATGCTGCGGATGATGAAACGTTTGGCATAGACCGACAACCTGATCGTATTGTTGATAAGTACAATGGCGATGAAAAGCAAAATTCCACTGAACCCCAGAAGAATCAGGCTGATTTTTTCAAGGTTACGGTTGATCACATCCACAAGTGATTTCTGGTAATAGACCTCTTTGACCTCCGGGATGGCCAATAAACGTTTTTCGATCCGGCTAAGCGAGTCAACAGTGGCATACGGGGCTAAAATCCTCAGATCGATACTGGGTAGTAAAGGATTATATCCAAGAAAACCGATGAAATCTTCGCCAAGTTCATCTTGAAGTTTTTCAGCAGCCCGGTCACGTGGAATATACTCGCTCGATTTAACAAAATATTGTCCATCGAGATTTTTTTTAAGCTCCAGAATACCAGATTCCTTAACCCCTTCACGGATCATGATAGAAAAGCCAATGTTCTCCTTTACGTAATCTGACAGTTTCCGGGCATGAAGAAGTATCAGGCCAAGCAAACCCAAAAGGAAGAGCACCAGGGTAATACTGATGATTGTGGTAAATTGCGATGTTGCAATTCTGCGCTGATAATAATTCTCTTCCTGTTGTATCATATATGTAATAATGCGAGCTAAAATTACGCAAATTTTGCCACTACCTGTTTTTTCCCACCTTCTTCTGCTTTTCCTCAATCTTCTTTTTTTCTTCCCGGATAATATCTTTTTGTGCCTTGGAGTTAAAGCCCATCGTTGATTTTAATCCACTCAGAGCGCTTTTCCACAAGAAATTGATGATGCCCTTTTCTTTATCCCGTTTGAAGAATATTACACCTGTTTTCATCTTCCCTGATTTGGTGGGATTATCATTATTGACCACCAGATCATTGGCTGCCCAGTTTATTACCCCTGTTTTGATTTTTGTCCAGGTTGTCTGCTTTTTATCAATAACACCGATTGAAAGATCGTTATAATGAAACAGCAAACTCCCTTGGGCAAAATCGTCATTGGCATTGACCAGCGGAATATAAAGCCGTTTAATTTTTCCGCTTTCTACTTTAGCAGGCAGAAGGTTCGAAAGCATGGGATTGATTTCGGCAAGGTCAATTGGTCCCATCAGGGCAGAAAAAGTGAATGAATTGCGTTTGTCTCCGAGGTTGAACCGGATTGTGGCATCAAGTTTTCCCTTGCCCATCATGTAGGCCGTTCCCTTTAATTCAGAAACCAGACCGGAATTCAAGAGTACCGAGTCGTTTGTAAGCCCGGTGAACGAGGCATTCATTTTATCAAAGAAAATAGTACCCGGGATTTCTCCTACCTGTTCGGAATAGATGGCTTTTCCATTCTTCAACAATATTGTATCGATCCGGAGGTACGTTTTCAATTTCCGGATCCCGTCCTGCGGCATGGGTGGTTTGAACCCGGGCTTGCGCGCAATGCGCTTGTCACGGTAATCATCGAGGATCAGCGTGTCAAATTCAAGCAATCCCGCATGCATTTTCCCTTCGAATAAAAGTTTGCGAAGGTCCATCCGCTGAAATAGGAGTTTATTGATGCGAATGTCCATCCAGTCAGTCTGATAACCCAGTTTCCTGGTATAATCATGTTTGTTGTAAAGGGGTTCCAGGTGAAAATCCTTAATATAGGCCTCTTCTGATTCCGTGGAAAGACCAATTTCGCCAAACGACAATTTATTCATACCATTTTTCATGGGCAAACTGTAGGCGCCAAGTGTAATCCTGATATCGTCAGCATTGAACAGTCTCCGTTTACCCTGGTGGGCCGAATCAACGAGAATATGTTTGATGTTAATGTTGCAAATGGGGAATGTATTCCGTGTGATGGAATCGCGGGTACAATCAAGAAACTCAAGGGTTGCATTTTCGATGAAGAATTCCATTACCTCGATTGAAACCAATCCTTTCGGGAGGGGCAAAGAGGTCATTTTTTCCTTGTGTTTTTCTTCCTTTGAATCTGATTTCATTTTCATACGAAAGACGCTAACATTTGGCCCCGTTAGACGAATTTGGCTAACATTTATCTTTCGGTGTCTGATGGCATCCACAATACCAAAACCCCTGATTGTAAACTGGTCAATATTTAAACGAAATAATAGAGGCGAAAGAGTATCGGTATTTGAATGTGTCCGGTAAAAGGTGGTATCGGGTAACAGAGAAAATTTTCGGATGTTAAGATTTCCAGCGGCAATATTCAGAGATAGACCCCCGATTTCAACCCTGTACAATCCCTTACTCTCCCGGCTAACAGTTTCAATAATGTAGTTGCGAATGATTTTTGAGTAGTAAAAATATCCAATGGCAAAAAAGATTCCCGTTACCAGAATAATGATCGACAGCGCCCAAAGTATGATTTTGCGAATCGTTTTTACTTTCATTTTTTTGATTTTTTATCTTTGTTTTTTGCCCTTCTTTTTTCCTCCTTAATCATCTTTTTTTGTTCCTTGGAGTTGATGCCCATCGATGATTTTATTCCACTCAGGGTGCTTTTCCATAAATAGTTAAAGAAGCCCCTGGATTGGTCGCGATCAAAATAAATAAACCCCCATTTCATTTTCCCATCATCGTTCGGGTTGCTATTGGACAAAAGCAGATTGGCCAATTCAGTCAACAATGACTGCTCTATTATGCGCCATGTTCCAGGCTGAGTTGGGTGAAGTATGATGGCAAGATTGTTATACCTGAAGCTTAACATACCAACAGCCCTGGCGTTGTTGGCATTTATCTGAACAATTTCTGTTTTAGAGGATGTTCCCCGCTTGATAGATGCAGGCAGCAGCTTTGAAAGCATGGGGTTTATATTCGTGAGATCAAATTCTCCAATGAGGGCCCGCACATTAAAAGTATCTCTCGGATGATCGGTTTGAAATTGAATCCAAGACTCCATGGGTGCCATGCCCATAAGTCTTGAAGTGCCATAAAGGTCGAGATTGCGATTAGGCGTTTCAGGGCCCGCCTTAAGGGTAGTGAAGCCCGTCAGGAAAGCGTTAATATTGTCAAAAAAAACTCTGCCGGGTTCATTCCCTGTTTGTTCTTCGTATGATGCAAAGCCATTTGACAGGGCAATTGTATCAATTACAGCCGGGAATTTGATCCCCGCGATCATCTGGCCAGGCATTAACGGTCGCTGCCAGGATGGAAAAGGGAGACGTTTATCCCGGTACGATTCAAAATTTAATCCCCTCATATTTACCCTGTAAGCATGCAATTCTCTGTCGCTGATTAATTTCCGGAAATCAATTTGCTTTATCTCAATACCCGGAACCCGCAAAACAATCCGATCGGTTTGATAACCCGACTTCCGGGAGAAATCCAGCTTATTGAAATTCGGGGTAACTGTTACCGAATCTAAAAATGCGCTCGCCGATCCGGTCGAAAAGCCGACCCTCCTTATTGCGAATGTATACATGCTGTCAGAAGATGCCCATGAAAAACCGGGAGCCGAAAGCCAAATATCATTCGCATTGAACAGGGGAACCTGGCCTGGATTTGATCGGGTAGCAGAATCCACGCGGAACCTGGAAATCTGCAGCAGTATATTTTTCAGTGAATAAGAGTGCAAGCTATCGTGCTGTTTGATCATCAGACCAACTTCAGCGTCAGCTACAGAAACCTTATTCACGGCTACAATCTTCATAAATGTGGGAATCCTGACAAGGTTAGAGGGATCAACCGGCCTAAGTCGATTTACTTTTGTATTGTCCTGCTGCATCTCGAGATATACTAATGGACGCTCTACGTACAAATCTTCAAGGAGCCACTGGTTGTCAAAAATTGCCCGGTCGAAATAAAACCCGTTAAACCTTATTTCAGGAATAGTGATAGTCGCCTGGATTTTTCTTTCGGTGATTATATTCCGGGATTTCAGTGGGGTGATTTTCATACCCTGAATTATGATATTGGAGGGATAGGAATGTACTTCAAGGCTGCGGGCTTCAAGGGCATAGGAACTATCGGCAATAACGGCCCGCAAAGGCACCACTTTAAGTTGTATTGAATCGAATTTGATCAACCCATTTTGCAAGCCTCTTTCGGGGATATGAACGGAGGCATTAACCACCGCAAAATCAATATCCTTCAGAAAAAAATAAGAGGCCTTGCGATCTTCTTCGCCATCGTAAGAAAACGCTCCCTTACGAACCAGGCATCTGCCAATTTCAAAGAAATGAACAAATTTGTTTGTTTTAATAAGTTGTGTCTCCTCCGGCGTCCTTTCGGATTGTTGGTTGTCGGTTGTTTTCAATGAGAGGAATGGGTTGTCAAAGACAATTTGGTTCGCCTTTAAGGTTTTTTCCAGGAATAATTTTTTATGGTTTAAACCGGTGAGATACAGTTTCTTCAGAGAGAATTCAAAAGTCAACGATTGCCACTTGTTTAAAGGAGAATTGAATTGGAGTGGTTTAGCTGAATTAAAAATCCGGACATTTACTGCCTCAATCAACGAATCTTTCGTGACAATATGAACACTGCCTGCCTGCAGATGTTTCAAGCTATCTGGCGAAAAAATCGAAACAGATTTAAGATCAAGGTCGAAATCACGGCTGTAAAAGTACCCTTGCCGATTCATCCCATGCACCGAATCAATTAAAAAATCTTGCATGACAAGGTTAAATTCCGCAGATGCGATTGGAACCTGGGCCCCTTCACGCTCGATAGAAAATTGCGCAGATCCTTTATTAATCCCGATTTCTTTTCCCCGGATTTCCCATAAATATTTTTTTAAAAGATTGTAAACCACATCTTCATTTTCTTCCTCGAAAAAATCACCAGGTCTTTTAAACCGGGGATCAGGATTTTTCGGCAACCTGAAGCGTTTATATTTTATCTCAGGTTCTTGGACCACTAATCGGTCAAAATCAAGAATCCTGCGGTTAAAAACCGTCTTCAAATTGATCCCCGTAAAGATGAGCCGCGGAAGTAAGCAGTAAATAGTATTACGCCGGTTATAGTTTTGAGACAGGTTTTTTACCGAGTCGGGGGATATAATGCTCTGGTCAACATCTATAAGTGATTTTCTTGATGAAAAATATATAGTGGCGGCATTGATACGATGAATTCCGTCGCGTAGCATAAGTGAAAAATTTTTCAATGATAATTCAAGCTCAAGCGAATAAAAGATCCTTGATTTATCTTTATGGGAAAGCGAATCGAGCCTGAATTTATCAAGCGCCAGGTCAACCTGGCCAATCCTTAGTTCCGGGTTGGGATCACGAATGCTTCCAAAAAAATCAAATGAGGCATTTTTTACCGAAAGTGAATCGATGGCAACATAATGTAATTCGTTTGCGATAATTGCATATAAATCATCAAACGAGATTTTCTTTTTTTGTTTTTTATGAAATGATTGGTCTGCCGGCTTAATGTTTCTGAAAACTTTAAAAGAAAAATCGCTCAGACTAACAGATTTAATATCTACCTTTTTACTTGTCATGGCTTTGTACAGATCCACTCCCTGAATTTTGAATGCAGGTACATCCAGTTGATAAAAATCTCCTTTCATAGCAGTTCTAATCCTGGCCGACCTGAAATTAGGACGAAGGGTCACCCCATTCCCAAAGAGGATAGATTTGGTCAAAGAAAACCCAATGTTTTCCGCTTTAAGAAAATACAAACTGTCAGCCAGGGCATATTCAAAATTATGAACGACAAACTCCACATCGCGCGAATAAAATACCCGTTCATGGTTATAATAACTGAATGGGTTGACCGAGACATCGCGTAAAGTTGAACTGAATTCATATTCACCCGATGTTTGCATGCCCGTTTTTTGAGTAAATGAAGAGAGAAAAACCCCATGGCTTACTTTCACCGAATCAATATGAAAATCTTTAAAAAGTCCCGATATGGCCGGGTACAGGTCTTCATAAATCACTCTCCATTTAGTACGTTTGGCGGCCAGAGTATCTGGAAAACTAACAATACTGAGTAGCGGACGCTGAACAGTCAATTGGCGGAAGTTGATCTGTTTGCCGGCATAAATTTGCCCGAAATGGACCCGGTCAATAGTCAGGGATGAAAATGATATCTGATATAAAGCACTGGAAACCCGTCCCTTTGTTTTTAGCTGTCGATATCGCAATGTGTCGGGGGTTAGTTCGAAACTGTCGATCAACACTTTACCGGTGAGGATGTTTACATTCAGTTTTTTAAAATCGGCATGGTACAAACCATCGCTTGAAGTAAGGATTTTATCCTGTAGGTATTTTCTTAGAAACCGTTCACCAAAATAATTGAGACCAAGGAAAAGCCCTATGAAGGAGATTACCAGGAACAAGAGGAAGATTAACAGTACAATAAGCCATGGGCGTGGACGGCGCTTTTTCGGGGCTGGTTGATTTTGATGTTCCTGGTCGTCCATTCAACGGCATGGTTGGTGTATCAAAGGTATACATTTTCACGTTTCAGGCTAATTCCCTATTTTTGCGGAAGATAAAACCTTCCTTTCAATGGATTACAACTTTCCGGAAATCGAAAAAAAATGGCAAAAATACTGGGTGGATCATAAGACCTTTAAAACAGTAACCGATCCTTCCCGGCCCAAGTATTATGTTCTCGACATGTTCCCTTATCCATCAGGGGCAGGGCTTCATGTAGGACATCCGCTGGGATACATTGCTTCAGATATATATTCACGCTATAAAAGGCTGAAGGGATATAATGTATTACACCCGATGGGATATGATGCCTATGGACTGCCGGCAGAACAGTACGCCATCCAAACCGGGACCCATCCTGCTGTGACCACTGAGAAAAATGTGGCCCGGTATCGCGAACAAATGGATAAAATCGGCTTCAGCTATGATTGGGACCGTGAAGTAAAAACCTGTGATCCCGATTACTATAAATGGACCCAGTGGACATTCATACAGCTTTTCCATCACTGGTACAACAACGAAACCCAAAAAGCCGAACCAATTGAAGCGCTTATAAAGGTTTTTGAATCGGAAGGCAATCGATCAATCGATGCATCTATGACTCAGAACTGGTTCAGGGAGTTGGCAAGGAAAGACACCTCTTTTGCGAAAAACCGGGATGGATTTTTCTCTTCATTTCAGTGGAAATCATTCACCGAAAAACAGCAGGGCGAAATCCTGATGAACTATCGTCTCGCCTACTTGTCGGATGCGATAGTAAACTGGTGTCCTGAGCTGGGCACGGTGCTTGCCAACGATGAAATTGCAAATGGATTTTCGGTGCGTGGAGGTCACCCGGTTGAGCGTAAGCTCATGCGTCAGTGGTTCCTGCGCATCACCGCGTATGCTCAGCGGTTGCTTGACGGGCTTAATTCGGTCGATTTCTCCGATTCCCTCATCGAGATGCAGCGAAATTGGATCGGCCGGTCGGAAGGAGCCGAGATAGATTTCCCGGTCAAAGACAAAGACCTTAGTCTCAATATCTTCACGACCCGCCCCGATACTATTTTCGGATCAACCTTCATGGTGCTGGCCCCCGAGCATGAACTGATTGCAAAGATAACCACGCCCGACCGCAAGGAAGCGGTTGAACATTACCTGCAAATGACTAAAAACCGCTCAGACCGTGAAAGAATGGCCGAAGTGAAAAAGATAACCGGTGAATTTACAGGCGCTTACTGTCTTAACCCCTTTAACGGCACCGCCATACCTATCTGGGTCGCTGATTATGTGTTGGCTGGTTATGGAACCGGCGCAATCATGGCTGTTCCTGCGCACGATGGCCGTGATTACGATTTCGCCCGACATTTTGGACTTCCCATTGCAGAGGTGGTCTCTGGCGGTGACATATCAGAAAGTTCTTTTGACGCAAAGGATGGCATCCTGATAAATTCTGATTTTATCAATGGACTAAGGGTGAAAGAGGCTATCAATGAAGTGATACTTAAAGTAAAAGAGATGGGAATCGGGAAGGGAACGGTTAATTTCCGCCTCCGCGATGCAATTTTCAGCAGGCAACGTTACTGGGGAGAACCATTTCCTGTTTATTTCAAGGATGGGATCGCACATACACTTGACGAAAGCGAGCTTCCGCTTCGGTTACCCGAGGTAGATGCCTATCTGCCTACCGAAACCGGAGAACCTCCCTTGGCGAGGGCCAAGAACTGGATTACAAAAGAGGGTTATCCGCTTGAAACCAATACCATGCCAGGCTTTGCGGGCTCCAGCGGATATTACCTGCGTTACATGGACCCGCGAAACGACAACGAGTATTTCTCGAAAGAGGCAGTCAATTACTGGCAGGATGTGGATCTTTACATCGGAGGCGATGAACATGCAACCGGCCACCTTATTTATTCCCGCTTCTGGAATAAGTTCCTTTACGACATAGGTCTTTCTGTGAAAGATGAGCCCTATAAGAAGCTTATCAACCAGGGAAAAATACAGGGAAGGTCAAACCTGGTCTACCGCATCAAGGGAACCAATACGTTTGTCTCGGCCGGGCTGAAAGATCAGCACGAAACTGCCGAAATGCATATCGATGTAAGCCTGGTTGACAACGACATCCTCGACACGAACGCATTCTGCCAGTGGCGTCATGATCTTGCCGACTCTCAATTTATCCTCGAAGAGGGTAAGTACCATTGTGGACATGCCGTTGAAAAGATGTCGAAATCGCTTTACAATGTAGTAAACCCCGACTACCTGATTGGAAAATATGGCGCCGACACTTTCCGGCTTTACGAGATGTTTCTGGGCCCGCTTGAACAGTCTAAACCTTGGGATACCAATGGCATCGAAGGTGTGTTTCGTTTCATTCGTAAATTCTGGAGATTATTTCATGACGACCAGAATAATTTCCAAGTCATTAGTGAGGTTCCCGATGGCGATGATTACCGGGTACTTCACAAGACTATAAAAAAGATCCAGGAAGATATTGAGCGGCTTTCGTTCAATACTGCCGTAAGTTCTTTCATGATATGCGTTAACGAACTCACCGACCTCAAATGCAACAAACGCGCTATCCTCACCGACCTGGTGATTCTCATTTCCTCCTATGCCCCTCATATTGCCGAGGAACTCTGGAGTCTTCTAGGAAATATCGAAAGCATTACAAGGGCAACTTTCCCTGAATTTAACCCAGAATTCCTGATAGAAAATACTTTTGAGTATCCTGTTTCGTTTAATGGAAAGACACGTTTTAAATTGGAGTTGCCAGCCGATTTGTCAATATCAGAAATCGAAAAAGCAGCCCTTGAGGCCAAGGAGTCAAAAAAATGGTTACAGGGAATACTACCGCAAAAGGTTATTATCGTTCCGAAAAAAATCATCAATATTGTTTTAAAAGGATGAGAATAACCCTGCTGGTTTCTGTTTTTATTTTCACTTTTCATGTTTCGCCGGTCAATTCATTTTCCCAGCGGTTTAATCCGGTTAAAAATGAAGCTTTTATTCGGGGTGAAAAATTGAAATTCCGCGCCTATTATGACTCCTATGTCACGGGAAAGGTATCAGCGGGCATTGCCACCCTGGAGGTAGATCACAGCATGAAACAAATTGATAGCAGAAAGGTGTACCACATCGTCGGCGAAGGTCGGTCAAAAGGGGCATTTAACTGGTTTTTTAAAGTAGAAGATCGATTTGAATCCTTTGTTGATGAGGAATATTTGTTTTCCTGGTCGTTTATCAGACGTACCCGGGAAGGCGATTTCAAATATAGTGATGATGTGAAATTTAATCAGTATTCGGGAACGGCGTTAAGCACCCGGGCAAATAAAAAAATTCCTGCCGGAACCCAGGATGTGCTCTCGGCTTTTTACTATGCCCGCACCCTAGATTTGTCTGATATCAAACCCGGCCAGAATATTCCTATAGCCTTCTATCTTGACGACTCGCTTTACATTTCACAAATTCAGTTTATAGGCAGAGAGGAGGTGATTACCGATCTTGGCCGGTTCCAATGCCTGCGCTTCAAGCCCATGGTTGCAACCGGTAATGTTTTTAGCCAGCCTTACCCAATGGATGTATGGATCACCGAAGATAAAAACCACCTGCCCATTCTTGCAAAATCGGCCGTAATAGTGGGCTCTGTAAAACTCGAACTTATCAGTTACTCTGGACTGGCCAATCCGCTAACATCTCAGGTGTTATCAAAGGAAAAATAACTGGTGCAAACGGCATAATCTTTGCACAGTTGGGCAAGTTTCCTAATATTGTAAAAGAATCACAATATCTAATAAAACAGCCATGAAAATCAAAATATATTCGTTTCTGGTTCTTTCAATCATTTTTCTGAACTCCACCTCAGCTCAAGTATCTTCGCATTCACCAAATCGACAAATCAACAGATCGGTAAAGCAGCAAATCACCGGCTCTCCTGTTCATCAGTTTACCTCCTTATGGAAGCAGGTTGATTCCCTGGTCAACCTTGGCCAGCCAAGGTCGGCACTTGATATTGTGAATAAAATTTACCTCCAGGCCAAAACCGAAAATAACGATCAACAGGTGATCAAGGCCATAATTTATCGGATCCGCCTGAATTCCGACTATCAGGAAAATTTTCTGACCAGCACTATCTTAGAACTTCAAAATGAAATCCAAATTGCCCGTCAGCCGGCAAAGCAGGTTTTGCAATCCATAATTGCGGAGGTGTACTGGAAATATTACCAGAATAACCAATACCGCTTCCGTGGCCGAACACAGGTAAAGGCAAACATCACAGACAGCATTGAAACGTATGACCCAGGTACTATTTTTCGCATGATCACCCGTTCGTATATGTTGTCGCTTAATAATGCCGATTCTTTGAAACGAATTCCTGTCGGGCAGTTTGAAGCCATTCTTGATTGTGATGTTTTTGACGATAAAAAAACGGAAATACAGGTAGCCGAAGCTGCCAAATTCATCCCAACACTTTACGATTTCCTTGCTGATCGTGCCCTTGAATTTTTTACATCCAATCATCAGGTATATACCATTCCCGTGCAACACTTTGAGATTGATCAGGAATGGTACTTCGACCAAACCATAGATTTTACGGGTAAACAGATGTTGTTTCCCGCCGATTCAGCAGCTCCCTCAAGCTTTGCAATGCGTATTTTTCACGATCTTGCTACATTCCATTTTAAGGATAAGGATCCCCGGGCACTGATATCCGTGGAGCTGAAGCGTTTTGCTTTTGTAAACAGGGAATATACGCTTTCGGGAAAAGACAGCCTTTTCATTAATGCCCTATGGCAGTTTGATCAAGGGCAAATCGGTTCTCCCTGGGGCACCTCTATCTCTTATATGCTTGCCGATTATCTCAATACCTGCGGACAGCAATATAAACCACTTGTTTCGAGCCTTCATAAATGGGAAATCCGTTCAGCTGCAGAGTTATGTGAAAAGGCTATTCGACGCTTTCCTGAATCCGAAGGAGCTAACAATTGCAAAATTCTTGTAAAGACAATCAAGAGTCCCACTCTCCGGATAACCACCGAATCGGCAGTTCCCTGTGAGAAACCATCACTTGCCATGGTTGAGTTTAAAAACATTAATCAACTCTTCTTTCGAATGGTAAAAGCCGATCCTGATTCATTTAATGAAAAATCAGGAATACTCGACCAATCCGAATTTTTCAAATTTCTTTTATCCTTGCCGACAATTCGGTCATGGTCTCAAAATTTTCCCAATGATGGAGACTATCAGGAACATCGGACGGAAATCAGCCTCCCGGAGGTTCCCAATGGATTTTGGGTTTTAATGTGCGCAGCCTCAAAAGATTTTTCTGATCCCAAACAGGTTTTTTCATTTATTCCTTTTTGGTCGACACAGATAAGTTATATCAGCAAGCGCAATGAAGACGGAAGTTTTGGATATTTCATACTTGACCGGGAAACCGGAATGCCCCTGAAAAATGCAAAAGCTGAAGTTTGGGAGAAAACTTATGATTACAGGGAGCGGCAATATTCAGCAATCAAGCTTCAGGATTATATATCTGACGGACAAGGGTTCTTTTTAATTAGTCCTTCTGACAATAACAAAAGAAATTCAAACCTTTTTTTAAAAATCCGATATAAAGAAGACTTTCTGATTACTGATAATTTTTATCAATATCCTGTATATGCTGGTCAGACCAAGACCAGTCTTCAAACAATGTTTTACACGGACCGTGCTATTTACCGGCCAGGCCAGAATGTTTATTTCAAAGGCATCCTTCTGGAAAAAACAGGGGATAAATCAAAAATAAAAATAAACCATACCACCAAGGTGACCTTTACTGATGCAAATGGGCAAAAGATAAGCGAACAGACGCTTACATCCAATGAATTCGGATCATTCAATGGCTCCTTTTCTGTGCCCCTGGGTGTTTTATTGGGACAAATGACGATCTCAAATGAATCAGGCTCTGTTGGATTTTCAGTGGAGGAATACAAGCGCCCGACCTTTGAGGTGGCATGTGATCAATTGGAGGGGAACTACCGGTTGGGAGAAACAATAACAGTAACAGCGAGAGCCGTTGCCTTTGCGGGGAATGCGATTGACGGAGCCACGGTTAAATATCGCGTTGTGCGTTCAGCAAGTTTCCCTTTTTGGGACCGGGCTTGGCGAAGACCTATGCAGGCCTCACCCCAGGCTGAGATTACATCCGGGAATGCATTCACTGATTCAACAGGCAAGTATAGCTTTACCTTTAAGGCAATTCCCGATCCGACAACGGATAAAGAAACCAGGCCGGTATTTGATTTTACAATTTATGCAGATGTAACTGATATCAATGGTGAAACACAATCGGTTCAGCAAACTGTGTCGGTAGGATATAATGCAATGTTAATCGGAATTAATATTACCGAAATCGTCAATCTCGCCAAAGACAGCGCTTTTAAAATTAGCACCACAAACCTGAATGGACTTTCAACGCCCTCAATAGTGACTGTAACTCTGCAAAAGCTCAATCAGCCCGACCGGTCATTCATTTCGCGGTCATGGGAATGTCCCGACATTGCGATCATGACCCGTGATGAATTCTATAGCAGGCACCCATTCAATATATATGGGAACGAAAATGACCCGGAAACCTGGACTAAAGGTGAGACCATTATAGAAAAAACCATTAACACCCAAACTGATTCCATACTTAAAATCGAGGGTTCGGGATACGGTATAAAACTTCCGGGATCGTATCTTTTAGTTCTTAAAGCTACTGACCCATTTGGTGTAGTTGTTGAGAAGAAACAATTTTTCACGGCTTTTTCTCCTGTTTCAAAAGAGGTACCGATCAATACCATTAATTGGTTTGTGCCAATGAAGACAATGGGGGAGCCCGGGGAAAATGCCCGGTTTCTTATTGGTTCAAAAGAGGACAACGTTCAAGTGATCTACGAAATAAGGCTTCATGATAGCCTGGTTTCCCGTGAAATTATTAAGCTCAACGATCGTGCAATGGTATTTGAAATTCCTATCAGGGAGCAATACCGTGGAAACTTTGCGGTGAATTTCATGTTTATAAAGCACAACAGGGCATTTCAGAACAGCCAGCTGGTTAATGTGCCATATACCAATAAAAAACTTGGTATTGCATTCGAGACTTTCAGAAACAAACTTGATCCCGGGTCAAGGGAAAGTTGGAAAATCAGGATTTCGGGCGCAAATGAAAAACCGGCCCATGCCGAATTCCTGGCCACGATGTATGATGCATCGCTCGACCAATTTCGTTCGAACGAATGGTCATTCAATCTTTACCAGCGCTATTCCGGGATAAATCCCTGGGATATTGACAATTCATTTCGCACATCATCCGGACAATGGATCGTATCAAATTACGGAAATGAAAATTTTTCATTTCAACCGGCGCTACAATTAAACTGGTTTGGGTTGAATTATTTTGGCAGATCTGGCCGATATTTGAGATCTTCCTCTGGGGGCATGGACAAAAGTTCAGGAATGATTATGATGGAAAGATCCCCAAATGCCGGAATACAAGCTTCTGAAATGCTACCACCATCCGAAAGGAATGAGGTAGCGCCGAATGTCGGTGATCCTGCTATTGTGGTCGATCCGGCAAATGTAAGCAAGGGTGGTCGAAATGCCCCAAAATCCCAGGCCGGAACGGCAATCAAGATCCGACAGAATTTTCAGGAAACAGCTTTTTTTAACCCCACCATTGTTACCGATTCAGCAGGCATTCTGATCCTGCAATTCACTGCTCCCGAATCGCTCACCAAATGGAAAATGCTGGGATTGGCGCATACGAAGAACCTTGATTACGGCATGATTGAGAAAGAACTGATCACCAGGAAAGATTTAATGGTATTTCCAAACACTCCCCGCTTTGTACGTCAGGCGGATACTGTCATTTTCAGCGCTAAAATTGTTAACCTGTCCGATCGCGAGCTCTCGGGTGGGGTGAATCTCGATTTGTGTGATGCCATAACCTCTCAGTCACTTAACAGTTGGATTGACACTACCTGGAAATACGAAATGGGAACTCGGAATTCAGGAACACGAAATCAACACTTCGATGCAAAAACGAACCAAAGCGTACTTGTTTCCTGGAAACTGTTTATTCCGATAAGCTCCAACCACTCCGTTCTGCAATTGCGGATTACTGCAGTTTCAGGGAATTTTAGCGACGGAGAGGAAAAAGCCATTCCCATTTTGACAAACCGAATGATGGTTACAGAATCGCTACCCTTGCCCGTCAGGGGTAAAGGAACCACCGAATTTTCCTTTGACAAACTGTTGAAATCGGATTCGCCGGGTCAAAATATTGCGACTCTGAAAAACTACAGACTCACCCTGGAATTTGCTTCGAACCCCGCGTGGTATGCAATTCAGGCACTGCCGGGGCTTAATGACAGGAAATATGAAAACGCCGATGCCGTTTTTTCGGCCTTCTGGTCGAACAATATTGCCGCATTCATAGCCAACTCCAATCCAAAAATCAAAGCCGTTTTCGAATCGTGGAAAAAACTCACTCCCGATGCGCTGAAATCGAACCTTTCCAAAAACCAGGAACTAAAAACAGCTTTGTTGCAGGAAACGCCATGGGTGATGGATGCAACAAGCGAAGCCGAACGGAAACAAAAGCTTGGACTCTATTTCGACCTGAATAATATTGAAGCCAACCTTAGCGAAAATCTCGTTAAATTGAAGAAACTGCAAGCGCCAAACGGAGGTTGGACATGGTTCGCCGGCATGCCCGAAAATCGTTGGATCACCCAAACCATCATCGCTGGTATGGGGCATCTTGATCGTTTGGGAGTAATCTCCATTCGAAAAGACCCGGAAACCTGGAACATGATTGTAAAGGGAATTCGTTTTCTGGACAGTGAACTAATAAAGGATTTCGAGAGTCTGAAAAAACAAGATTCAGGATTTAGAAACAACAACCACCTTGGCGCAACCCAGATCCAGTATTTATACTCCAGAAGCTACTTTATGAATGACCCAAGACTTCTTATCCCCGATCCGGGAGAAAAATTCAGGGAATCGTTTAATTTTTATAAGAAACAGGCAGAAAAATATTGGATGCATTACGATCGTTACCTGCAAGGTATGATTGCGCTGGCATTGAACAGCTTAGAAAATAAAGAGGTTCCGGCGCTTATAATAAAATCACTTTCTGAAAAAGCGCTTCATTCAAATGAAATGGGAATGTATTGGGCAGGCGAACCGGGATTTTTATGGTACCAGGCTCCCATTGAAACTCAGGCCCTTATGATTGAGGTGTTTGATGAAATAGCACGCGATGAAAAAGCCGTGGAAGATCTGAAAATCTGGCTGCTGAAACAAAAGCAGAGCCAGGATTGGCGCTCATCGCGGGCAACGCTGGAGGCTTGTTATTCCTTGCTTCTGCGGGGAACAGATTTGCTGTCGGAAGAGCCCGGGGTGAAAATTTCAATAGGAAGGGAGAAAATTAATTCAGATAAACTGATCGATAAAGATAAGGAGGCCGGGACCGGTTACTTCCAGGTTTCCTGGTCGGGAAATCAAATAACATCGGAAATGGGGAGGGTTTCAATAACAAAATCAACCCAGGGTGTGGCATGGGGGGCGCTTTACTGGCAATATTTCGAAAACCTCGATAAAATTACACCCGCTGCGACTCCCATGAAGTTGGAAAAGAAATTATTTGTCGAAAA
>JBAXKG010000037.1:0-27671 GCA_037137455.1 Bacteroidota bacterium | reverse complement strand
AATGGTCACAGGATTTTAAGTCCTGCGTGTCTACCAGTTCCACCACCAGGGCAGAGGTGATTGGATGATGAAAAAACCCTCAGCATTTCGAGGGTTCTTGTGGAGCGAAAGACGGGATTCGGACCCGCGACCCCGACCTTGGCAAGGTCGTGCTCTACCAGCTGAGCTACTTTCGCAAGTTATTTGGGGATGCAAATTTAGACAAATTTTCAATTCCTCCTACTTTTTTTCCAGCAATTTTTTAATCTCGTTCAACTTCAACAACGCTTCCACCGGTGTAAGAATATTTATCTCGGTGTTGAGGATGTCCTCCTTGATTTGCTGGAGAAGCGGATCATCAAGTTGAATGAAGCTAAGCTGATAGCCTTTATCCTTTATCGGTTTTCCGAGTGCCTCAGCGTTATGACTTTTCTCTAATTGCCTGAGCATTTCACCGGCCCTGTCAAGTACAGAAGTTGGCATTCCGGCCATCTTGGCTACATGTATCCCAAAGCTGTGTTCACTGCCACCCGGGAGTAATTTCCGCAGAAAGATTACCTTGTTCTGGATCTCTTTTACCGCCACGTGATAATTTTTTACCCGGGGCATGAGTCCTGTCATTTCATTCAATTCATGATAATGTGTGGCAAAGAGCACTTTAGGGTTAAACAAAGGATGTTGGTGAAGGAATTCGGCAATGGCCCATGCAATGCTGATACCATCGTAGGTACTTGTTCCACGCCCGATCTCATCAAGGAGAATAAGGCTCCTGTTTGAAATGTTGTTCAGTATACTGGCTGTTTCGTTCATCTCTACCATGAAAGTAGATTCGCCGGACGAAATATTGTCGGAGGCGCCAACCCTGGTGAAAACCTTGTCGGTGATCCCGAGAACTGCCCTTTCAGCAGGAACGAAACTACCCATCTGGGCCATCAACACAATCAATGCTGTTTGCCTAAGCAGGGCCGATTTTCCCGACATGTTCGGGCCGGTAAGAATAATGATTTGCTGTGAACAGTCATCAAGATATACATCATTGGCGATATACTCCTCACCCGGTTTCATTTGTCGCTCAATCACCGGATGACGCCCGTTTTTTATATTCAGGATAAGGGAATTATTCAGTTCAGGCCGTATGTAATTATACTTAACCGCGCTGTTTGCAAAAGAGACCAATACATCCAACCGGGCTATCAGAGATGCATTTAGTTGAATGGGCTGAATGTAATCGGCCAGAAAAAGGATCAGGTCATTGTATAGTTTCAACTCGATCTCAAGAATTTTTTCTTCGGCGTGAAGGATCTTTTCTTCATATACCTTCAGCTCTTCTGTAATGTAGCGTTCGGCATTCACCAGCGTTTGCTTGCGTTGCCAATCAGCGGGGACTTTTTCCTTGTGAGAGTTGGTTACCTCCAGATAATATCCGAAAACATTGGTATATCCAATTTTCAGGGAGGTGATTCCCGTTCGTTCAAGTTCACGTTGCTGGATATTTACAAGATAGTCCTTACCGGAGAAGGCCATGCGCCTGAGTTCATCGAGTTCGGCAGATAATCCCTCCCGGATGATATTCCCTTTGATCGCCAATGCAGGAGGATCGGGGTTAATCTCCCGGTCGATACGTTCTCTCACGAGGTGGCAAATGTTCAGTTGATCACCAATCTTCTGTAATCCTTCATTTGCAGAGGATTCGCACATCACTTTCACTGACTCTATGGCATCAAGAGCTCTTTTCAGGTAGATCATCTCCCTTGGATTGACGCGGGCCACGGCCACCTTTGAAATCAACCGTTCAAGATCGCCGATTTGACGGAAATGATGACAGATCTGTTCGGAAGCTTCACTATGGAGGGTAAAATACTCCACTGCATCGAGCCTTTCTTCGATGGGCTTGATATTTTTCAGCGGCAGGATGATCCAACGCCGCAACTGGCGGGAGCCCATGGGAGAGACCGTTTGATCAAGAACATCCAGCAGGGTTCTCGCATTTTCATTCACCGAATTCAACAGTTCAAGATTGCGGATGGTAAAGCGGTCGAGCCAGAGATAATGGTCCTCCTCGATGCGATTCAGCTTGCATATGTGCTGTACCTTATCATGCTGCGTTTCTGCCAGATAATGCAAAGCGGCCCCCGCGGCAATTACGCCCATACCGAGATTTTCAATCCCAAAACCTTTCAAAGAGGCCGTTCCAAAATGTTTAAGCAGGAGGTCGTTTGTAAAATCCGGAGTAAAAACCCAGTCATCAAAGGTTGAAATATAAAATTTACTTCCAAACATTTCTGTAAACTGCTGGCGTTTACTCTTTTGTATGACCACCTCGCTTGGGCGGAAACTCTGAATCAGCTTGTCGATATATTCAAAGTTTCCCTGGGCCAGATAAAACTCACCGGTTGATACATCAAGAAATGAAATACCGGATATTTTCGATTCAAGATGTACACCGGCTAAAAAATTGTTTTCCTTTTGATCCAGGATTTTATCATGGTACGAAACACCGGGCGTAACTAACTCTGTAACTCCCCGTTTGACGATAGTTTTAGTCAGTTTCGGATCCTCTAACTGGTCACAAATTGCAACACGTAAACCGGCCTTGACCAGCTTTGGGAGGTAAATATCAATTGAGTGGTGTGGAAAACCCGCTAATTCAATATACGCTGCTGCCCCGTTGGCCCGTTTTGTAAGAACAATGCCAAGGATTTTAGATGTCCGGATGGCATCCTCTCCGAAAGTTTCATAGAAATCGCCGACACGAAAAAGCAAAAGCGCATCAGGGTACTTTGCCTTGATGGCATTGTACTGCTTCATCAGCGGGGTTTCGGCATATTCTTTCGACTTTGACATCGTTATTTATCCAAAAAGTGAAGAGTAGAACATTGTACCCTGAATAATCAAAATTGCAAACTGCTGGAAAAATAATTATCAAAGGTAGGCATGACCTATTACCCTGCCTAAGTTTGTTGATAAATATCGATAAAAACAGAATGATGAAGCTTTTTGAATTGTATTTTTGATTTGTAAACTTTGGTCATGGATATCACATCAAATATCTGAAAACAATGAGAAAATTGACAATGCCGGAGTTAAAACGCCTGTCTGTGGGGGAATTCAAATCCGCCGAAAAACTCCCATTGGTCGTGGTATTGGATAATATACGCAGCCAGAACAACATAGGCAGTGTGTTCCGGACAGCTGATGCATTCAGGCTTTCAGGTATTTACCTGTGCGGGTTCACCGCGACTCCGCCACACCGGGAAATCCATAAAACAGCGTTAGGCGCCACCGAGTCGGTAGACTGGTTATTTTTCCCATCCACCCTTGAGGCCGTAGAAGAGCTTCATAGAAAGGGCTACACTGTAATGGCTGTTGAACAAACCGAAGAGAGCATCAAACTTCCCGACTTTCATCCCGCTACCGGTGAGAAACTTGCCGTTATTTTTGGTAATGAGGTAAATGGTATTGATGAAGAGGTGCTTCGGCATGTTCAGGGGTGTATAGAGATTCCGCAACATGGAACAAAGCACTCTATAAATGTTTCGGTCGCTGCCGGAATTGTGATTTGGGATATATTTGGTAAAATGAAAAAATTTAAAATATAATTATGGAAACGTTATTTTTTTTTCGAGCCGGGCGTATTCACGTATAGATGAACAAAAAAATCGACTCCTGCGTAAATATTTGTAGCGCCATAATCTTCCCAGTTTTCAGTATCATAAAAATAGAACCCCGGAGCAAGATTTCCAAAATAAACCAGGCCCAGGCTATTGGTCCTTTCAGTATACAAATAAATCCCCTGTTTCAAATTGGATAAACTCGTTGCAAGATATAACTTTTCGCCCGCGACAACACTACCTGTAGCCGGATTATAAACGGTGATTGTCAATGTTCCAAAAGTAGGATATTCATCACTACAGGAGGAAAAAGTAAAGGAACCAGCTATCAGTGTAACCAAAATTAAAAAAAGAAGTTTAATATTCATGACAAAGCATTTTGGGATGAAAAATTGCGAATATAGATATATTTGCTCTAAACAAGGCGACTGTTTTTCTGATTGAAATAAAGAATCTGAAAATATATTTTTTTATTTTAATTCAAATTTTTTAACTTTACATTCTGAATTCAGGACATTAATGTAATGCGCTAAAATTCAATGTATTAAAATTATTCACAAAAAATTGTTCATTTTGGTCTTAAATATTTGTACAAACCCTTGTTATATATACTATATTTGCTAAATCAGTAAACAAAAGTCAAATTATAATTAAAATTCTGAAGTATGAAAAAAATTTATCAAAACCTGGCGAAAACGTTGATAGCCCTTATGATTTTGGTTATGCCTGTAATTACATTTGCACAAACTCAAAGTACAGAAGTTAGCAAGAAAGAGGCAGATAAAACCGAGAAGGCTAAAACTTCAAAGTGTGAAAAGGCCATATCACATAATTATTGGTCGATCGGTATTTTTGGTGGCATCCAGCAATTTAACGGTGACCTTGCCAAGAATCGTTGGATCAACCTTTATTCAAACAGCATTGGCTATAACCTGGGCTTGACGGTTACCAAGCAATTCTCGCGCGTTATTGGTTTACGTGCCCGTTTTGCTTATGGTACAGTCGCCGGCAGTGTTGATAAAAAATATACATGGGATTATCAAGATGGAAAAGGCACTCCATTATTTATAGCCCAAAAATTCAAATCAAGTATCATTGAAACCGATCTGCAATTTACGGTCAACTGGGTCAACTGGATAATGGGATATAAGCCGGAGCGGTTTTTCTCCTCATACATTATTTTAGGCGCTGGCCTTGATCAATCGGCCGGTACCAAAACCGACCTGAGTACGGTAAAAGAGATAGGATATTTAGGTAAAAAAGATAATATCCTCAATACAGGCAATACCTCCGGACTTGGTGGGCGCAACGCAGCGTTCAAAGTGGGAGCAGGACTTGGTTTCGACCTCAACATAAGTAGTCACTGGTCTATTCCTATCGAATTCACCTGGCGCTGGCAAAATTCTGATGTGCTCGACATGACCACAGCAGGCGCCATGCAGGTTTTGAACGACATGTACAGCTCGGCAACCGTTGGTTTAACCTATAAATTCGCTTACGGAGGCTGCAATCTTAAAGAGATGGCTAAAAATTATAATTTGGTAAAGTTTGAAACAACACCGGCTGTTCTTACCGAAAAGGGCGACTCTGTTACAGTAACCATTAAAGGGACTGTTCCTCCGAAGTACTTTTGCCCAAAAGCAGCCATGTATTTCCAGCCTGTACTCACTTACCAGGGCGGACAATATGACCTGAAACCCATCAATCTGTATGGTGAAAAATTATCAGGCGAAGGTACAATGATCAAGTTCAAAGAAGGCGGATCATTCAGTTATACAACCACCTTCCCATACAAACCCGAAATGAACACCTCCACTCTCTCTGTTGCTCCGATAATTTATGAAGCAAAAGAAAAGATTATGCCTAAGAAGGACGAGATCAAGGTGAAGGCCAAATTTATTGAGCTTCCATCGCGCGACCTGGGTGTCGGAGTAATTTACACACCAACGCGCATACAGCACGATGAGCTTTCTCTGATTGGCGATCATGGTTACCAGAAAGAGGTGATCGTGTCAAAAACTGCAGCCATCTTTTTCAAGAAAAACAAGTATGACCTTGATATGAAATTCGGAATCAACAAAACCGCTGAATCCAATGGCAAACTGGCTGATCTCAACACATTCATAAAACAAGGCTGGAAAATAAAAGACATCGCGATGAATGGTTATGCATCACCTGAAGGTGAAGAATCATTTAATGCGGGATTGTCTGAAAATCGTTCAAAGAGCGGTGACAAATGGATGCTCGAACAGTTCCAGGGTTGGGCAAAAGAGGCCAATAAAGACAACAAAGACAAAAAAGCAGTTAAAGCTGCTATCGAGGCTGCCGGTAAAGATGTTAACATGACACTTCAGCATCATGGCCCCGATTGGAATGGGTTCCTCACGGCTGTTCAGAATTCAGGTCTGAAGGATAAAAGTAAAATACTGAACATCATCAATTCAAATGATAATGCCAGTAAGAAAGAACAGGAAATCCGCAACATGATCCTGATCTATCCTGAAATCGAAAAAAATCTGCTTCCGTCATTGCGTCGTTCCGAAATCACTGCCAACTTGTATGAGCCGCGTTTCACCGATGCAGAACTACTGCAGTTTGGCGCTTCGAATCCTGAAAAACTGAAGGTTGAAGAGCTTCTTTATGCTGCAACAATAACTTCTGATAACAATGCTAAGGTTGTTATTCTGGAGAATGCTGCAAAGCAGTTCCCGGGTAACTGGAAAGTTTTAAATAATGCAGCTGTTGCACAGATTGCAAAAGGTAACCTTGGCCGCGCCGGCGAACTACTCACCAAAGCCCAGGCTATTGCCCCGAACAATGGTATGATCGAAAACAACATAGGTGTTGTAGCCGCAAAACAGAATGATCTGAAAAAAGCTGAAGCTCAGTTTAAGAAAGCTGCCACATTAGGAGAAAATACCAACTACAACCAAGGCGTTCAGCTGATTGCTAAAGGCGACTATCCTAAAGCGTTGAACATGCTTTCCACAACAAAATGCAACTACAACCTGGGTCTGGCTCAGCTGGTCTCTGGTAATAACGCTGCTGCTGAAACAACCTTAAAGTGCTCACCCCAAACACCTGAAACCTTCTATCTGCTTGCAATAACTGCAGCCCGCGCCAATAACGGCAAGGCGTTGTATGAAAACCTGATGAAGGCCTGCCAGAATCCAAATCTGAAAGCTCAGGCTAAAGGCGACCGCGAATTCTTTAACTTTGCAGGTACACCTGAATTCCAGAATATCGTGAAATAATTTTGTTTGCTGATTTTAAAGAAGCCGCCCCGATGAATCGGGGCGGCTTCTTTTTTATGGATCAATAATATAAACCGCCTGTCGTATCAGGCTTTTGAATCCTGTGCATCCCAAGCGGATATTCCTGAAAAAGAACCCCTTTCATCCATTCATAATCTTCGTTACGTTCAACAAAATCAATTTCATTCGTATCGATGAGAAGTACACGCAGATCGGTTTGCTGGCGAAGAAATTCAAGGTATCCGTTCTGAATTTTATCAAGGTATTCAAATTGGATATTCTGTTCATATGGTCGGCCACGTTTCTGGATATTTTTCTTCAGATTATCAAGGTTGAGATATAAATATACGATCATGTCGGGCTTAGGTATTACCGAACTTACTATCGTAAAGAGTTTGCTGTACAAGCCAAATTCAAGTTGTTCCAAATTTCTGCTTGCAAAAATCAATGATTTAAAGATAAAGTAATCAGCAACCGTGAAGGTTTTAAACATGTCGGAAGCTGTAAACTGAGCTTTCAATTGCTGATACCTGTCGGCCAGGAACGACAACTCAAGCGGAAAGGCATACCTTACCGGATCTTCATAAAATTTCGGCAGAAAAGAATTTTCTTCAAACTGTTCGAGGATGAGCCGGGCGTTACACTCCTCAGCCAACCGTGTTGCGAAGGAGGTCTTTCCTGCGCCTATGTTGCCCTCTATGACTATATAATTATACAAAATGTGAAGATCAAAAAATTAAGTCAAAATCAATAAATGAAAAAATATCCGCATCTTAACACATTGAACCCCTATTTCATTTCAGTAACCTTCGATTGATCACGGCATTCCTTTAAAAGCAGCGAAATTGTCTTTTTCAGCAAAGGATGGTCCAGCCCGGGTGCAATTTCATTCAACGGAACCATGGCAAACCTTCGTTCATGCAGTCGGGGATGCGGGATCATAAGGTTATCGGTGAAAACAAGTCTTTTTTCATAAAAGAGGATATCCAGGTCGATCGTACGGCCTGTGTATTTGGATTCCGAATGGTCACTTCCGGAATCCGGCTGGCCGGCTCCTGATATTTGAACCTTGAAGTTGCAACTGCAAGCGCTAAAAGGCCTGATCCTACCCAGTTTTGATTCAATATTCAGCAATTGCTCAAGCAGTGCCTCCGGTTGAAGGCTGGTTTCAATTTCGACAACCTGATTCAGGAAAGATATGGAATCCTCAAATCCCCACGGTTCGGTTTCATAGATGGCTGATTTGTTCAAGACAGTCCCGGCGTGCAAAGAAATCATTTGAAGGGCCTGCCTCATATTATCCATCCGGTCGCCGCGATTACTGCCAATCAATATGAAAACCTCTTTCATGGGCATTATTTCGCGTACAGTGTTTTCAGCAGGTAATCGATTTTTATTCCGTAATTGGGATCGGTCGCCCATTTACCTGTGAGGTCGTGGATGGTAACCACAATTCCGCGCTGCACATTATCGAACCTTTTATCAACCAGAGGAGAATTAACAGGTTCAAAGCTGGCATATGCCTTCAGGTGCTGAACATGAGCCCGAACTCCCTCTTCCAGCGATTTGAACCAGTCGCCTCCTGTCCAGGCATTGACAGCGCCCAATCCACAAAAATTGTTCTGGTAGCGGCTTACCGATCCCGAAAATCTCAGAAAACCAGTTTCAAGACACATCTGACAAACAGCCACATCATGATTCACTCCTTCACGCCGGCTTTCTGAAATATAGGCATAGATAAGGCGTTTAACGTAGTTTGAATCAAGGTCGCTGTTGCGTTCAAGCATGAATCGTATCAGATTTCCAGGGGCCATTCTGCCCCAACCCATGATCATAACCGATGGAAATGTTCGTTTTGAATCAGTATTTATGACTTTAACGCCATTTTTTCTCGAAATAGCCTCTGCATTTCTGATAATCAAGTCTGCCCTGCGTAGAATATCTTCGGTTTTCCGGGAGGAATTGTCCTTCACTCCCTCATTACCATCAGAAAATCCGGTGATGGTCAATAATAGTAATAAACAAAGTGGGATCAACAGTTTATACACCATCCGGTTATGAATATCAAAAAAGCAATGATACATAAAATCATTCTCACTTCCAGTCGTTGTGGGGGTTTGTTATTCACAAAATATTGTGTTGTTATTCACAAATTGAAAGATCTAAATTTATTACATTTGTGTCTCCATAAAAATTAATCTCCATGAAACAGTTTTTTAAATTTATGTTCGCCAGCATGCTGGGGACATTTTTACTTTTTATACTTGCGGCGCTTTTCAGCATTGGTATCATTGCAGTTATTGTTGCTACTGCATCAAGCGAGGAAACCGTGATAACAAAAAGCACACTTATCCACGTTAAGTTCAACAAAGAGATTGCCGACCGCAGTTCGAAAACAAAATTTGTGATGGGCAGTGCAGGTCTCGAAAAATCGACTGGTCTCAACAGTATTCTCGATAACCTTAAAAAGGCAATGAAAGATGAGAATATTGCTGGCATTTGGCTCGACCTGAGTGAAATTCCTACAGGCATCTCGACCCTTAGCGAAATCCGCGATGGACTAATCGACTTCAAGAACTCCGGGAAATTCATCTGGTCTTATAGCGAGGGTTATACACAAAAATCATACTTTCTCGCCACGGCTGCCGATAAAATTTATTTAAATCCCCAGGGGACGATCGATTTCAAGGGTCTGGCAACTGAAATGGTCTTTCTTAAAGGAATGCTTGAAAAGCTTGATGTGAAAATGCAGATAATCCGCCATGGGAAATTCAAGGCCGCAACCGAACCCTTGTTCCTTGAAAAGATGAGCCCTGAGAACCGTAAACAGATCACTGAACTGATCGGCGATGTATGGGATGAGGTGCTCAACGGTCTGGCCGATACACGTAAAATAAGCAAGGAGGAGCTCAACCGCCTGGCCGACAGCCTGAAAATTCAGACAGCAGAAGATGCTCTGAAATACAAATTTGTTGATCAGCTGGTATATAAAGACGAACTTCTGGCTTTGATTAAAAAGCAGATAAACATAGCTGAAAATAAAAAGATCCAGCTTGTAACGATGGACAGTTACAGTAATGTGGCCGACACCAGGAAGCTCCCGACGGGCAGCGATAAAATTGCTGTGATCTATGCCAGCGGCACAATTGCCGGCGGTGAAGGTGATGATGAAAGTATCGGTTCTGAGCGTATTTCCAAGTCGATAAGGAAGGCCCGCGAGGATGAAAAGGTGAAAGCGATCGTATTTCGCATCAACTCCGGCGGTGGAAGCGCCCTTGCCAGTGATGTAATTTGGCGTGAAATCGATCTTGCCCGAAAGGTGAAACCAGTCGTTGCATCATTTGGCGATGTTGCTGCCAGCGGTGGATATTATATTGCATGCGCTGCAACAAAGATCATTGCCGATCCCACGTGCATTACCGGATCGATTGGAGTATTTGGAGTGGTGCCAAATATGGAGGGGCTCTTTAATAAAAAACTTGGTATCACCTTCGACCGGGCAATGACCAATAAAAACGGAGATTACATTTCGGTAACGAAACCCCTTTCTCCATACCAGACATTACTGATCCAGCGAGATGTCGACCATATTTATGATGTATTCACTGGCAAGGTTGCGGAAGGTCGCAAGATGACAAAGGCACAGGTTGACAATATCGGTCAAGGCCGCGTTTGGAGCGGAACCGATGCAAAAAATATCGGCCTCATCGATGATTTCGGTGGATTGACCAAAGCTGTTGAATTAGCTGCCGAACTTGCCAAAACCAAGAATTACCGTCTTATTTCGCTTCCTGAACAAAAAGAGTGGTTCGAAGAACTATTCGACCAAATCACCGGAAGCGACCCTTCGGCTAAGCTGAAAGAGGTACTCGGCACGGAATACCGTTATTATCAGTATATTAAGGAAATACGTGAAATGAAAGGTGTACAGGCCCGAATGCTGATGGATATCAACATAAATTAACAATTACGAGATCAAATCGCAAATTGTAAATAAATTTATCTCATCGGATATCTTTTGAAGATCTCGTCACTTTTCATAAGAATATCGATATACTGGGCCCTTCTGTAAGAGAATGTATCTTTCTGATTTTTTCGTGAAAGTTTGCCCCGGAAGGCATCTATTGAACCGTATTTCTTGCGTTCCATCCAGTTGTCAAGTTCTTCGATGATTTTGGTAATTTGACCTATGCCATTTTTGTAAACGACACTGACAACCTGAACACAGTCGGCGCCGGCCAGGATCATTTTTGCAACATCTTTTCCGGTAAAAATACCTGTGTTGGCGCACAACGACCCACGAATTTCACCATAAAGCAGGCCAATATAACGTAAGGGCAAACGATTATCCTCTTCATGGCTCAGGTTATAAGGGAAATGATGCTGTTCTGTTTCGATGTCGATATCGGGCTGAAACATGCGGTTGAAAAGAACGAACCCATCAACTCCGGCGTAGTACATGTTTTGTATTACCATCAAAGCATTAGTATAGAAAGGGCTTAACTTTACACTCACCGGAATCTTCACGTTCTTCTTAACTTCGCTCACCACATCGAGTTGTTCATTCACGATAGCCTTCCCTTCACGTTTGAAATCACCCGGAACTAAATAAAAATTAAGTTCAAGGGCTTTAATGCCAGTATTTTCAAGCTGCCTGGCATATTCTACCCATGTTTCATCAAACGTACAGTTCAAACTGGCGATAACCGGAATGTTCACAGATTTTACTATTTTTTCCAGATGGCTAAGGTGTTCGCGTGGACCGGCGTGGGCAATATCCGGAAAGAGGCTGATCATTTCAGCATGTCGCTCGTTATATTGATTTAACTCTTCACTCAGCTGCAGGCGTTCAAGTTCAATCTGTTCTTCAAAAAGTGTTTTATAAACAATTGCTGCGGCACCGGCATCTGCCATCTTCTTACAATTATCCACATCCTTAACGAGATTGCTTGCACCAACGATAACAGGGTTCTTCAACTGAAGGCCCATATAACTTGTCGATAAATTTGCCATGACAGCCTAATTTAATTATTCAAAAAGCAGCATAAATATTTATTTTCCCTTCGATAAACTATTTCTCATAACTCATTGAGGCAAGCCGTTTGTAATGATTGTATCTCCATTTGGCATTCTCTTCAGCTGCCTTGAAAAGTGTATCTGCCTCCTCGGGAAACATCTGCTTGAGAGAGGAATAACGCACTTCGCTCGAGAGGAAATCCTGAAAACTGTTCCATTCTGGCTCTTTCGAATCAAGGGTGAACGGATTTTTACCTTCGTTGCCATTGATAGGATTGTAACGATACAGTTGCCAGTAACCTGAAGATACAGCGAGGTCCATCTCTTCCTCAACTTTGCCCATGCCAAGCTTTAAACCATGATTGATACACGGAGAATAAGCAATGATAAGCGATGGGCCATTATAGGATTCAGCTTCCTTAATAGACCGGAAGAGCTGACTGTTATTGGCTCCCATCGAAACCTGTGAAACATAAACGTAACCATAGGTCATGGCCATAGCGCCGAGATCTTTTTTGCGGACTTTTTTTCCGGAAGCTGCAAATTTGGCAACAGCGCCAATCGGGGTTGATTTGGATGATTGTCCACCAGTGTTTGAATAAACTTCGGTGTCGAGAACCAGGATGTTGATGTCTTCGCCTGATGCGATCACGTGGTCGAGGCCACCGTAACCAATATCATAGGCCCAACCATCGCCGCCAATTATCCAGATCGATTTTTTAACAAGGTATTGACGCAGGTTCAGTAACTCTTCTGAAAGTTCGTTGTTTTCTTTAGTCAGCAAGGGTATCAGCGTGAGCGCTGCCTGTTTTGAGGCTTCGGCATTGTACATTCCTTCTATCCAGGCTTTCATTGAATCAAGTGTGGCAACACCCATCATATTCTCTTTAATGGCAGCACGCATCCTGTCGGCCATACGCTTACGAAGCTGGGTAATGGCAACTGCCATTCCATAGCCATATTCGGCATTGTCTTCAAACAAGGAGTTCGCCCATGCCGGTCCTTGACCATCTACATTTGGCCTGTAAGGCGTAAATGGGGCAGTACCGCCATAAATAGAGGAACATCCGGTGGCATTGGCAATCATCATCCGTTCGCCGTACAACTGGGTAAGCAGTTTGATATAGGGCGTTTCACCACAACCGGAGCAGGCTCCCGAAAATTCGAACAGGGGTTGGGCAAACTGGCTGTTTTTAAAAGTTTTGAAACGGTCAATTAAATTGGTTTTATAGGATACTTTGCTGATGTTGTAGTCCCAGTTTTTGGTTTCAGCCATCTGGCTTTCCAGTGTCTGGAATCCGAGCGCTTTTGTTTTAGCCGGGCAAACATCGATACAGTTTCCACAACCAGTACAATCGAGTGGTGAAAGCTGGATGCGGAATTCCATGCCGGCAAGTTCCTTGCCCACTGCTTTCAAGGTAACCATTTCGGCCGGTGCACCTTGTTTTTCATCCTCATTCAGAAGGAAAGGGCGAATAGCAGCATGAGGGCACACATAAGCACATTGGTTACACTGGATACAATTTGCGGAGATCCATTCGGGCACATTCACGGCAATTCCGCGTTTTTCAAGTTGTGTAGTGCCACTTGGGAAGGTTCCGTCTTCACGGCCTAAAAAGGCGCTTACAGGGATATCATCGCCATTCATGGCGCTTACCGGGTCGAAAATCTGTCGGATGAAGGCATCTTTGCTATCAGCATCGGCAGGTTTGATCGAAATCTTAGACCATTCAGCCGGGATTTCAATTTTCGTCAGTTCACCTCCACGATCAATGGCAGCATAGTTCATGTTTACAATATCCTCGCCCTTGCGGCCATAGGTCTTGTAAATGGCATGCTTCATGTCGGCAACAGTCTTATCATAAGGGATTACATTTGAAACCTTAAAGAAAGCGCTTTGCATTATGGAATTAGTGCGGTTTCCAAGACCAATCTCTTCGGCAATCTTGGTGGCATCAATTATATAAAAATTGATTTTATGATCGGCCAGATATTTTTTCATGTGATCAGGCAGGCGGCGCTTGGTCTCTTCTTCATTCCATATTGAGTTGAGCAGGAATGTTCCGCCATCCTTCAATCCCTTAAGCATGTCATATTTCTCGAGATAGGCGGGCACATGACAGGCCACGAAATCGGGAGTGATAACCAGATAAGGAGAACGAATGGGGCTGTCGCCAAAACGGAGATGCGATACAGTAATCCCACCCGACTTTTTAGAGTCGTATGCAAAATATGCCTGTGCATATTTATCGGTACTGTCGCCAATGATCTTTATCGAGTTCTTGTTGGCTCCGACAGTTCCATCGGAACCAATTCCATAAAACTTTGCTGAATAGGTGCCCTTCGGGGCAATGTCGATCTCGGGGATCAACGGTAATGAATGGAAAGTAACATCATCAACGATACCCACGGTAAAGTGGTTCTTCGGTTCATTTGCCTTAAGGTTATCGTAAACCGTGATGATCTGTGAAGGAGTAGTATCCTTGGAACTTAGGCCGTAGCGTCCGGCAATGATCATTGGGCGGATTTCACGATCGTAAAACATATCGCGGATATCAAGGTACAGAGGATCTCCGTTTGCGCCGGGTTCCTTGGTACGGTCGAGTACGCATATGCGTTTCACGCTTTTGGGTAGTACATTGAAGAAATATTTTTCAGAGAATGGGCGGTAAAGGTGAACCGAAATCAAACCAACCTTCTCTCCTTTTGCCATCAGGAAATCGATCACCTCCTTAGTGGTATCGGTGATCGAACCCATGGCCACAATAATATTTTCAGCTTCAGGATGACCGTAGAACATAAACGGGTGGTAAACGCGTCCGGTCATTTTAGTAATCTCCTGCATATATGCATCCACGATATCAGGTACAGGTTCATAAAAACGGTTAACGGCCTCTTTTGCCTGGAAGAAAATGTCGGGGTTCTGCGCGGTTCCACGGGTAACCGGGTGCTCGGGATTGAGGGCCCGATCGCGGAATTCCTGCAATGCTTTCATGTCGAGCAACTTCATCATGTCTTCGTTTTCGAACATTTCGATCTTCTGAATCTCATGTGAGGTGCGGAAACCATCGAAAAAATGAAGGAAAGGGATGCGTGATTTGATGGCAGAAAGGTGGGCAATCCCGGCCAGGTCCATTACCTCCTGTACCGATCCGGAAGCCAGCATTGCAAATCCGGTTTGACGTGTCGCATAAACATCGCTGTGGTCGCCGAAAATTGAAAGGGCATGAGCAGCCACAGTACGGGCGCTCACATGGAAAACGGCGGGAAGTAACTCACCCGCAAGTTTGTACATGTTTGGGATCATAAGAAGTAACCCCTGCGATGCCGTAAAAGTCGAAGTAAGTGCGCCAGCCTGCAAAGAGCCATGCAACGTACCCGCAGCGCCTGCTTCTGATTGCATTTCTACTACCTTTACCTCTTCCCCAAAAAGGTTTTTACGGCCATGGGCAGCCCATTCATCAACGTTTTCGGCCATGTTTGAAGATGGAGTAATTGGATAAATGGCAGCAACTTCACTGAACATATAGGCCATATGAGAAGCGGCCTGGTTCCCGTCACACGATAAGAATTTTTTTGATTTGCGCATAATATGTTGATTTTTAAGAATTTAATTTCTCAGCTGTGAAATTTCTAACAAGTTGCAAAATTAAACAATTCTAATCAATATGCCAAGTGAATTTTCGGAAAATACTACTATAAGGTCATATCAACGGCTTCTCTATTTTTTCTAATTTTGCCTGCATATGCTTTATCCCCCAACATTTGAACAAAAGCTGGGATTTGATGTCATCCGTCAAATCCTGTGTGAATACTGCCTCTCTTCACTTGGGAGGTCGCGGGTCGACAAAATCAGCTTTTCAACCGATGGTGCCGAAATTAACATCTGGCACTCTCAAACTGCCGAATTGAAACAGATACTTCAGTTTGAGGAGAACTTCCCTTCCCAGGATTATTATGACCTGGTTCCCGAACTGTTGCGTGTAACCATTCCAAATACATATATGGAAACCGAACAGATTTCACAACTGAGGTTATCTGTTTCAACAATTATCTCCCTGATATTATATCTGTCAGAAAGAAAAGAAAAATTTCCTTTCCTGTTTCGCATGATTGGTGGGGAGGGAGATTTCTCTCCGACTTCTTTGCCTCTTCTCCAGGGGATAGTTGAACATATTGACGGGATTGTTGACGAAAAATCGGAAGTAAAAGATTTTGCATCTCCTGAACTGCATCGGATCCGTGTGGAAAAAATATCATTGCAGGCAGCAGTAGAAAGAAAAATAAAGCAAAGCTTTAAAATGGCAAGGCAGAGCGGCTGGACGGCTGATGATGCGGAGATTACCATTCGCAATGGCAGACTTGTAATTCCGATGACCAGCGCCCATAAACGTAAAATCCAGGGGTTCATCCACGACGAATCGGCAACCGGTCAAACAGTTTTTGTTGAACCTGCAGAAATTTTCGAAACCAACAACGAAATCCGCGAACTTGATTATGCCGAGCGTCGCGAAATTGTGCGTATCCTCATTGCATTTACAACCTCCCTTAGGCCCGATATAGATATCCTCGTTCATGCCTATCAGTTTCTCGGACAAATTGATTTCATACGTGCAAAGGCCAGGTTTGCTGTCAGCATTGGCGCAACAAGCCTGATCCATCCTTTTTCCGGGAACACAACATTCATATGGCGCCAGGCCATACATCCCCTGCTCTTCCTGTCACATCAGAAGCAGAACAAAAGCATCGTACCTCTCGATATTTCTTTAAATAATGATCAGCGGATCCTGATTATATCCGGACCTAATGCTGGTGGAAAATCAGTATGCCTTAAAACAGTCGGGCTCATTCAGTACATGTTCCAATGTGGATTATTGCCACCTTTAAGTGAGGATTCAGAATTTTTGATTTTCAATAAAATATTCATAGATATTGGCGATGAGCAATCGATCGATAACGATCTTAGCACTTATACTTCGAAACTTTTTAATCTTAAATTTTTTGTTGAAAACATCGACAACCAGTCACTATTTTTAATTGATGAATTAGGAACCGGCACCGATCCGTCGCTGGGAGGCGCCATCGCTGAAGCCACGCTGGAGGCGCTAAACGCCAGGCAACCGTTCGGTATTGTGACAACCCATTATTCGAACCTGAAATTACTTGCTTCGCGGGAGCCAGGAATTGTAAATGGGGCTATGCTGTTTGATATTAAAAAATTAAAACCATTATATCAATTAAAAATCGGTAAACCCGGTAGTTCATTTGCATTGGAAATTGCTCATGAAATTGGTTTTCCGGAATATGTTTTGATTAATGCAAAAACCAAAACCGGAAAAAGTCAACTTGATTTTGATCGTGAATTACAAAATCTCGAAGTCGAAAAACAGGAAATAAATTTAAAATCAACGGAATTAAAAGTAGCTGATGATTTTCTTGCCGAATTAATTAAAAAATATGAAAAATTAAATGCAGATCTTGATTTAAAGAAAAAAGATATTATTGATAAAGCACGGGAAGAAGCTCGTGAGTTACTGGATGGATCGAATAAAATTATCGAAAAAACAATAAAGGAAATCCGTGAATCACAAGCTGAAAAATCACGCACCAAAGAAATTCGCGCTGAATTAACAGAACTAAAAGAAAAAATATTTCAGGAGTATCCGCCATTAAACATTGGCCAGATTGGCAGCGAAGCGCCTGCACATCGTTTTCAAAGTTATTTCAATGATCTGCATTCAAAACTCACAAATTTTTCTCTCACCCTTGATTTGCGAGGGAAAAGGGTAGATGAAGCGCATATTTTGTTGCAGCGATATATCGATGATGCAATTTTATTATCTGTTCCGGAAGTTCAGATTTTACATGGAAAAGGAAATGGCGTATTACGGCAGGTGACACGTGATTACCTTCGTTCACAAAAAGAGGTAAAATCAGCAAGAGATGCCGAAATTGAATTAGGTGGAACAGGAATAACCGTTGTGAATTTTCGAAGATAGAAATTGAAAAATAAATAAATTGTTTCTGAAATTAAATAATTATTTTTGCCTGATTTTCTTTCCTAAAAACGTTCAATATGAGATCAATTAAATTTAGTGAGTCCGAGCTTGAATTTTTACAAAATCATTATGAGCTCGAATTATTGGATGCCGAAAATTATGTCGGTGAAATAAAAAATATTTTGAAAAAATTAGGTAATATTGAAAAGGAGATAACCAAAGAAAAACCGGCTAAGAAAAGCGGGAAAAAGCCTGGTCGTCCCAAAAAAGTGCAAAAAGCCGCCCCGGAAGTAGCGACTAGTGCTCCGGCCAAACCCGCTAAAGTTTAAAGTCCCAAAACAGGCTATTTAAACCTATTTTTCAATCGGTTTGGAAATTCACCAAAAGGTTGTATCTTTGCACCCCAATTTTGAATATACATATTGAACATGGCTAATCACAAAAGCGCAGAAAAACGCATCCGCACCTCCAAGACGAAACGTACTCAAAACCGTTATCAGGGCCGCACTGTCCGTAACGCCGTTAAAAAATTACGTGAAACCGAAGAACCAGCAACTATTTTAAAGGATATTCCTGTTGTTGTTGGCCAGATCGACAAACTGGCCAAGAAAAACGTAATCCATAAAAATAAAGCATCCAACCTTAAAAGCAAATTGATGCGGAAGGCCAACGCCGCTTCATCTGCGTCTACGCCAACGTAAACCCTTAATCGAGGAAAGACGTTGAATGTAGCTCTTCAGATGCCGCTCTTTTTTCCGTGGATATATATCTTCAATATGTATCAGAATCCCGGTCTCTTCCACGTCACCAAAGCCATGATTAATGGCTGTTCCGAATGTTCGCATAGTTGGTGACAAGTTCATGTAGGCATTAACCAGGGGAGGAACATGTTCTCCATGGTTGCGTACTTCGCGGATCAAAATCTTATAATTTTCCTCATAGGTTCGCGCCGAAAACAATTCGGCTATAACTGCATCGGGAGTTGAACAGACAACCGCCTCACGGGGAAGCATAAGTGTTTCTTTATCAGGAAAATACCAACGAAGAAAATAGAGAACAATGTCGCGGGCAGTTCGGTTATAATCGGGATACATTGTCATTTTGCCGAAGAAATATTTTATATCGGGGTTTTCAATGATCATTGCCCCAAGCCCGTCCCACAGGTTATCGAGCGAGTACATCCCCTTTCGGAAATTGACCAGCGGTTGGTAATTCGGTTGAACAAACGACCTGCCCAATTCAATGCTCATTGGCAGATAATCGCGGATGAATTTGTTTGAAAAATCGAAAAGTTCAGCGGTGGCGCTGTGAATGCAATCCCCTTTGTTACACTGGATATCGCGGCCATGAATAAACCTGTATCCCCCGGAGATTTCTCTCTCAATTGGGTCCCAAACAATAAGCTGATGAAAGGGCACCTCCATCGTATCAAACTCATCGATGTCGACACTTTTGCCTGTTCCGCCACCAGCATCGCGAAAGGTAATCTCCCGAAGTCGCCCCACCTCCTGCATGAGATTTGGGGAATCATGCGCCGTAAATACAAATATCTTATTGCGCCCGTTATTCGTATTGCGTAAAAACGTGCTTTCAGTTAATTCGGCTTCAAGAATGTTTCTATTAATCGGATCGATGATCAGTTCCATTTTCCGGAAGTTAATAACGGATATTATTTTACAAATATACAAAGTTAGATTTCGATATAAACATGATACTTGCAAACGAATAAAAATCTAAATTTGTAACCATCTTGAAATACCGTAGCCACCTGCAATGACCGAATCAACGAATATCGAAATTCCTGAAAGGTTAATCGATATTGAGGCGATATTCGCTTCTAAAAATTCAAAATTGCTGCGTTTCATCCCGGGTTTTGTCCTCTCCTATCTGAAACGCATCACACACCAGGAAGAGATTAACGGATATATTTGGCGCAACCGCGACCTGTTTGGGTTGCCTTTCGTTGAAGCTATCCTGAAAGAATTTAGTGTTAAAGTTGAATTCATTGATAAGCGAGCCGTAAAGGGTCAATTGTCAGGTCGCTTAATCGCCGCCTCAAACCATCCCCTTGGAGGACTTGATGGCATGGCGTTCATGCACGTCCTTGGTAAAATACGTCAGGATATCGCCTTTCCGGTCAATGACCTGCTGATGAATGTACCAGGACTCCGGCCGCTTTTCATCCCTATCAACAAGCATGGGAGTAATACTGAAAATGCCCGCCTGATCGACCAAACATTTGCCTCGGAAAAGATGATACTCTATTTTCCTGCCGGACTTGTCTCCAGGAAACAACGTATCGATGGAAAAATGGTGATCCGCGATCTGGAATGGAAAAACACATTTATTAAGAAAGCAAAGAAATATCAGCGTGATATAATACCAGTTTACATCGCCGGGCGCAACTCCGATTGGTTTTATAACCTTGCCCGGTGGCGTAAAAAACTGGGAATCAAAGCTAACATCGAAATGCTTTACCTTGTTGACGAAATGTCGAAACAATTCAACAAAACCATTACCATCATTATCGGAGATCCTATCGTTTATACCACTTTCGACAAAACCAAAACTGAAGCCCAATGGGCTGCATGGGTTCAGGAAACGGTTTATAGTTTGGGAGAATAATAGGTGTGGCACGAAAATAATTGCCTGATTTTGAAATAAATAACCATAAAGTGAAAATAGAAAAAATCGAGTTTGCCTGCAGCAGTCCATCCCTGAAGCTCTGTCCAAAAGATGATATCCCTGAATTTGCCTTCATCGGGCGATCAAATGTGGGCAAATCATCTTTAATAAATATGATCGCCGGCCATAAAGGACTTGCCAAGGTTTCAGGCACTCCCGGCAAAACAAGACTGGTGAACCATTTCAAAGTGGAATCGGTCATTAATAAAAACCCCGCTGACTGGTTTCTTGTCGACCTCCCGGGATATGGCTTTGCAAAACTATCAAAGGAGAAACGCGCGAAATTTGAAGGATTAATTGAATCTTACCTTCAGAATCGCGAATGCCTGGCTCTTACCTTCGTATTGATCGACTCCCGTCTTGTGCCACAAAAAATTGATCTTGAATTCATGAACTGGCTGGGAGATAACGATATAGCATTTGTAATTCTTTTTACCAAGATCGATAAACTTTCGAAAACCCAACTCTTCAATAACTTAAAAAACTATCAGAAAGCGCTTTCAGCCTCATGGGCTGAGTTACCAATTATCATCTCAACTTCTGCCGAAACGAAATCAGGGTTCGATGAGGTTTTAGCGACAATCGGGAATGCGCTCGAAGAAATCTACACTCCCATTTAACCGGTACTGTGCCTTAAAAATCCGGTAATCAAGGCGGGCTCGCTGAACAAACTGGCGGTAACTCTGTTCCTTTCCGTTCCCGATGAAAAGACATCGTGAATTTGACGCATGGAAACGGGTAATTACATCCACCTTATTCAGCAAGGTCACATCACATAGGGCCTCTGGAACTAACACTGTCATAACAGGTAGAATCTTTTCCAATGCAAAAAAAATTCCGATGCTGGTTTCGAGCAGAACAAACAATTCAACGTTATCAATCAAGTTAAGCCGCCCCTCCTCGTCAATGCCGCTGATAATTGCAAATATGATAAACGGGCACTGCTCCTGAAGTAAGTGTACGACTTTTTTTATATCGACCAGTTTTGGCTTCATAACAATTACATTTCTCTAATGACAAGAGAATCGATTCAAAGGTTGCAGCCAGGTCGAATAATAATAAAATAAAAAAGTTGATGGGATTATTTAAGTTCTACGAGTAGATATTGCTTCTGAACAATCTCACCCTGTTTCACAAAGACCTTTTTCACCGTTCCATTGATACTTGCAAGTAAATGATTGTCCATCTTCATTGCCTTAAGCACAAGCAAAGTATCGCCCTTTTTGACTTTGTGGCCCTCTTTCACAAGAACCTTGATAATCGTTCCCGGAATAAAAGCAACCACTTTACGTGGATCGGGGGGTGTATATTGTGTGCGATTTGCAAACTTCTTCGTTAAGGTCGTCCTATAGACAATTTCCTCATATTTGAAATCAACGAATTCTAAATTTTCGTCCATAATACCATGTTTAACTCAAATCATTTCGCTGCCTCACATCAATTTAGAAAGGAGGTACTCCATGTTTTTTCTTCGGGGGAATCTCACGTTTGCTCTGTGAAAGGGTCAAAGAGTGCATGAGATAATTGCGGGTTTCATTAGGCTCTATCACGGCATCCACATAACCATATGCGGCGGCCACGTATGGATTAGCAAATTTTTGGCGATACTCTTCAATGAGCCGTTTACGGGTCTCTTCCGGATTATCACTTGCCTTAATTTCACTGCGAAAGATGATATTTGCAGCGCCTTCAGGCCCCATAACAGCGATTTCAGCTGTTGGCCATGCAAAAACAAAATCGGCCCGGAGATGATTAGAACACATAGCGATATAGCCTCCGCCGTAGGCCTTCCTAAGGATCACGGTAATCTTGGGAACGCTTGCTTCGCTGTAGGCGTACAGAACCTTGGCGCCATGACGGATAACTCCGGCATGTTCCTGATCTACACCCGGCAGGTACCCGGGTAAATCAACCAGTGTTACAAGCGGCACATTGAATGCATCACAATAGCGGATGAAGCGGGCAGCCTTGTCGCTCGAATCGCAATCAAGTACTCCGGCAAGCACCATCGGTTGGTTTGCAACGAAGCCAACAGTTTGCCCATCGAGACGGCCGAAGCCAATCACTATGTTGGCAGCCCACATCTCATGAACTTCGAAAAAGTCGCTGTCATCGGCAATGGCCCTTATTACATCCCTCACATCGTAGGGAGTCATCGGGTTGGTGGGAAAAATACTGTCGAGCTTGTATTGGCGCGATTTTGGCGCCTTTTTGGGGAAGACTTCCGCCTTCTTTTCATTATTCCAGGGAATGTAACTTACCAAACGCTTGATTTGTTCAAAACATTCGATTTCACTTTCAGCAAAAAAGTGGGCATTCCCGGTGATTTCTGCATGAACCCGGGCGCCACCCAGGTCTTCCATTGATATTTCTTCGCCAAGTACTGTCTTAATCACTTCAGGACCAGTAATGAACATCTTGGAAATTTTATCAACCACGAAAACAAAATCGGTAAGCGCCGGACTGTAAACGGCCCCGCCTGCACAAGGGCCCAGAATCACCGAGATTTGCGGGATAACCCCGGATGCCTGGGTGTTCCTGTAAAAAATCTCTCCATAACCTGCCAAAGAATTCACACCCTCCTGAATACGGGCTCCTCCAGAGTCGTTGATCCCGATCAGCGGGACCTTCATTTTCATGGCATGATCCATGATTTTCGTGATCTTTTTGGCATGCATCAACCCAAGAGAACCGCCGGCAACTGTAAAATCCTGCGCAAAAATACAAACCGGCCAGGCAGTGATGGAACCGGTTCCGGTGATTACACCATCACCTGGCAAATATTTTTTATCCATGTCGAAATCCTGCCCGGCATGTTTCACAAAAAGATCATATTCGTGGAATGAGTTTGGATCAAGCAAGGCGAGGATACGTTCCCGGGCTGTCATTTTGCCTGATGCTTTCTGCTTTTCGAGGGCTTGTTCTCCGCCCCCCTTAAAGGCTTCATGCATTCGCCTCTTTAATTCTGTGGTCTTTGTTCTCAAACTCATATTCAGGCGATTTTTTTACAAAGTGGGCAAATATACATCTTTACAATTCAAATAACAAATTAAGCCGTTCTCCATATAAAAGTTAAACCAAAGGCAATTTTATAAAAATAATAATGAGTACTTTTGCTACTCAAAACTGATATTGTTTAATTTTTAATTTTGCTTGTCAACCTCGATATTAATGCAGGATAAGACGCGTATAAAAAAATCAACGGTAAAAAAAACCTCAACTACCGGGGGCGAAATGCCTCTCAAAATGAGCAATGAGATTGTTCCGTGGTATGCCATTTATACCCGTTCACGATGGGAAAAACGCGTGATGGATCTGCTGAATGAAAAAGGCATTGAGGCCTATGTGCCTTTGCGCAAGGAAATTCATAAGTGGAGCGACCGTAAGAAGCTCATAGAAGTACCACTCATAAGATCATATTGTTTTGTGAAGGTTGCTGGAAAAGATTATTACGAGGTACTAAACACACCCGGGGCGGTTCGCTATATCTGGTTTTCGGGAAAACCAGCGGCCATTCCTGAACGACAGATCAACACGCTAAAGGTTATTACAGGTTCTGAAGTGGAAGTCGATTGCGTGGCTGATACTTTTCAACCCGGAATTCGTGTGATGGTAAATGCAGGGCCACTCACAGGGATTACCGGCGAACTGGTGTCGGTATCAAAGAAAAAGAAGGTCATTGTCCGTATCGACCACCTCAACCATGTGCTCACATTAACAATTTCTCCTTTGCTTCTTGAAAAGGTTCATGAAGAAATTCCAAAAAAATAAAAGCCTTTAAAAAATGATTTTATGCTCGACACGCTCATTACAAATAAGACCCGGCTGAAATTGTTACTGCGGTTTTTTCTGAACCCCGAAGCAACTTCTTACCTGCGTGGGCTTGAAGAGGAATTCGGAGAATCGACCAACGCCATCCGTATTGAGCTTAACCGTTTTGAAACGGCCGGACTGCTAGTGAGTTGGGATGAAAAAAACAAAAAACTTTTCCGGGCCAACCAGAAACATCCGCTGTTTGGCGACATTCAAAGCATCCTGCGTAAACACATCGGTATCGATATGCTGATAAACAAAGTGATAAACAATCTCGGCGATATTGAATCGGCTTATCTGAATGGATTTTTGGCCAGGGGTTTGGATTGCCCGATAATAGACCTGATTATTTTTGGAAACCCGATCGATCAGGATTATCTGAAACTATTGACCACAAAGGCAGCCATACTGATAAAACGAAATATAAATTGCACAACTTTTGCCACCGAAACGGAAAAGGACTTCCTGCAAAATAACCGTGGAGCATTGTTGATCTGGAAAAAATAATTTGTAATCAATCACTCATATATAAAACATATTCACATGACTATATACGAAAACCTGCTTAAAAAAGAGACCAAACTTTCTGTAATCGGCCTGGGATACGTTGGATTACCAATTGCTTTGGAATTTGCAAAAAAAATTAAAGTTGTTGGATTTGATATAAAAACTGACCGTGTTGAGTTGATGAAAAATAATGTTGACCCGAGCGGTGAATTGCCTTCTGAAGCATTCAGCGACACAGATATCCTGATAACAGATGATCCGGAGAAACTGAAGGCGTGTACTTTCCACATCATCGCGGTTCCCACTCCTGTTACCAGGCACAATCTCCCCGATCTTTCCCCGCTTCTGGCTGCAACCCGGACTATCGCAAAAGTTTTGAAAAAAGGCGATTATGTTGTTTATGAATCAACTGTTTATCCCGGCGCTACTGAAGAAGATTGTGTTCCAGTTCTCGAAGAGATATCGGGTTTGAAATTCATTGATGATTTCAAGGTCGGATTCTCTCCCGAACGAATAAACCCTGGCGATAAGGAGCACTCTCTAACAACCGTGATCAAGATCGTTTCGGGTTGCGATGCAGAATCGCTTGATCAGATTGCCATGACCTATGAACTTATTGTAAAACCCGGGGTTCATCGGGCTCCCACCATCAAGGTGGCTGAAGCAGCCAAGATCATTGAGAACGCCCAGCGCGATGTTAACATTGCCTTTATGAATGAGCTTTCGATCATCTTCGGCCGTATGGGAATCAACATATATGATGTTATCGAAGCAGCCGGCACGAAATGGAATTTTCTAAAGTTCTATCCCGGTTTGGTTGGCGGTCATTGCATTGGCGTTGACCCTTATTATCTGACTTACAAAGCCGAGGAGTATCGCTACCACGCGAGGGTAATCAATGCCGGACGTTACGTGAACGACAGCATGGGGTTTTATGTTGCCAAACAATGTGTAAAGCAGCTAATAAAAGCCGGCAAGAATGTTCTGAACGCAAAAGCGCTGGTGATGGGCGCCACGTTCAAAGAGAATGTAAGCGACATCCGGAACTCCCGCGTAGCCGACCTGATCAGCGAATTAAAACAATATGGTATATCCGTTGATGTCACCGATCCCTATGCCGGCAGCGAAGAGCTGATGCATGAATATGGTTTCGGACTAACCGACCTGACGAAAAAAATAATGGTCAGCGACAAATCTGATTCACCTTGCGAAAAACAGTACGATGTGGTTATCGTAGCAGTGAATCACAAACCATACCTTGAATTAAATGAAGCCTGGTTTAAATCCATTATGTCGGGGAATGGCATCCTGGTTGATGTAAAAGGGATCTACCGTAATAAAATTAAAGATCTGAATTACTGGAGTCTGTAACCTCTATTTTTTACTTTTCAGTTCGAACCGGCTAAATATATTATACCAAAAAAATCCACCCTGAAAGGCATAAAAATAGCCGACTGCCCCTTCAGGTAGTTTGTCGACCAGGTAATATGTTCCGTAAAAGATCAGCGGTGAGACGAAGAATGCCATCCAAAAGGTTATTCCGGTTAAACCATCTGCAAATAGCCTGAATGGGTTGGCCTTGGTTACGCCTGCCTCCTTTTGTACCTTCAGGTTTTCAAAAATCTGGTTAAAAAACATTCCGGCGAGCATAGCAATAAACATTAAAAGCGGCTTTATCCATTCGTTGTTTTGCAGCACATTTGAGGAGCCTGTTGATGGTTCCAGTGTATCAGTGTTGCCAATGACCGCGGGAATATCAACATTCATAATTCCGGTGTAAAGAAGGATACTGAGGACTGCACCAGCCGTAAGGACCACAAGTGACAAGGTTATCTGCCCTGATTTTTTGAAATTGGATTTCATATGGATGGTATTAAGTTAAACATGAAACAATGACAATACGACCTTCAAAAAGGTTGCATCGGGAAGGGGAAAAATAAAGAACAGATATAATTTGCGTGGTAGTTGAATCTGATATAATTTTACACCCCGAATAAAAATTCTCTGAAATAATAATTTTTAACAATAATTTAAAATGAACTTCTTAAAACAATTATCCGGAACGCTTAGGTATTCAATGGTCTTAATTGTCATGCTGATTTTTTGCAATACATTGAGCGCCCAGGAAAAAGGAACTATTACCGATCCCCGCGATGGTCGTATTTATCAATGGGTAAAAGTTGGGAAAAAAGCCTGGTTTGCCGAAAATCTCAAATATAATGTCAAACCGGGAAGCTGGTTTTACAACAATGACACCGCAAATGCAGTCGTTTATGGCAGGCTTTACACCTGGAATGCAGCAATGACGGCTTGTCCGAAAGGGTGGGTTCTGCCTGCTGATGCCAACTGGGCGCTATTGATTGAAAAGCTTGGAGGCTTGGATGTATCAGGTGGGAAGTTCCAGGAGATGGATTCGGTGTATTGGAAGGCCAATAAAAACATACCTGAAACAGCTAAAACACTTTCCTCGTTGCTCGGCGGGGTGAGGCATAGCGACAGCACCTACACCGGCGTTGCATTATGGGGAGGTCTTTGGTCGGCAACAGTTGAAAACGAAGTGGCTACCAATTATCTTTTTGCCAAAGGGGATAAATCGATCGTAAAAAGTTCCAATGATAAAAACTCTGCTTTTGGTGTAAGGTGTGTGAAGAAATAATTGCACAGAACAAAGTAATTAAGTACTTTTGCACTCCCAATTTAAAGATTGGCCCGTTCGTCTAGGGGCTAGGACGCCAGGTTTTCATCCTGGTAACAGGGGTTCGATTCCCCTACGGGCTACCCAAAATCAAAATTAAACCCTGTAAATC
>JBAXKG010000036.1:0-28483 GCA_037137455.1 Bacteroidota bacterium | reverse complement strand
TATCCATGATCAAAAGTTTATCGAAAAGTTTGAAAATGTCGGATGATGGCTGATGAATATTAACGATCACCAGTTTTCCTTTAAGGGTTTGTTCCTTCAGCAGCAACATCACCATTTCTGAATCCATCGATGAAAGCCCGGAGGTAGGTTCATCGGCAAAGAGGATCGATGGTTCGCGGATCAGTTCGAGGGCAATGTTCAGTCGTTTACGTTGTCCGCCGCTGATGAATTTGTTAAGCGGATCGCCGACCTTCAAATCTTTGCTCGCAAGAAGATCAATGTCGGTAAGTGTTTTGGAAACGGCTTTTCTAATCTGTTCATCCGTGAATCCGTCAAAACAGAGCCTGGCATTATAGTACAGATTTTGAAATACGGTAAGTTCTTCGATCAGCAGGTCATCCTGGGGAACAAAACCAATACTTCCCCTAAGTTTTTCAGCCTCTTTTCTGATATCCAGGCCATTTATAAGAATTTCGCCCTTCCCCAGCTCGATATTCCCGTTCAAAACATTGAGTAACGTTGATTTGCCAACGCCGCTGCCGCCCATCACGCCGATTAGCTCGCCCGATGCTGCCTGAAAACTGAATGGTTGGATGCCGTTGAGGCTGTTGCTGAAATGGAATTCGATCTCCCTTGCCAAATATACAATGCGAACTTTCTCCCTGGTAAAAAGAAATTGAGAAACAAGATCGGAATAATATACCGGATTTATCTTTTGACTTTTAAGTATATATCCTTTGTCGAAAATAAATGATCTGTATGGAAATATAGTGTGACCATTCAGAAACAGTTCATCTGTTCCATGGTACCGGCATAAAAAAGTGTTTATCGATGGCACATGAAGAATCATGATCCTGCCGTTAAGCCGTTCTCTCGAAAGGAATTTGTAATCCGGGCCGGGATTCTGATCTTCATCTGCAATGAGAAGTAAGTTTGCAGTTTGGGGGTTTAGTTCCCCTTGATTTGTCACAAACCTCAGCGTTTCTGTGAATTCAGGCCCGCTTAGATTAAAGGAATTTCCAATGGTTCTGATATATTTATCCGATAATTGTTCTACCTCGGGATGATCAGCCAGCCGGGTCTTAAACCCTTCGTCAAGAAATTCGATGAACTTGGTGAAGACTAGAATCTTATCGCGTTGGGGCAGCCCTTTGTTCACCTTCACCGATATGGCCGCGATTTGTTCACTTACATCCAACAAAGGTGTATTATCCTCCTCAGGCTGATGGAAAAACAGCAATTCATCAAAGAGTTTGAGATACTCGTTTAACTCACTGGCGTTAAGGTGTTGCCTGAGATAGGACTCAAGGATTTTCCTGGAATTTTCAGACTCATTTTTTACGGAAGCAGCAACGATGGCAAAAAGTTGTACCAGCGCCATCAGAATCGGTTCAGACATCTTGGTAGGATTTTTTCAGATCAAATGTACATGACATTTTTTAATTTTTCACAGGAAGATAAAAATCAAGGCCTCATTTCGGTAATTTCAAAAAAAAACCGCCCTATATGAAGTGCGGTTTTTTCCCACATTGAAATGTGGAAAAGTATCGTTGGTCGAACTTAAACCCGTAGCGGGATTATCCTATTTTACAAATGCAAGTCTTACGCTTTCAGCAAGGTCGTTAATTTCATTCGCAGCCTGCTGGGGAATTTTCTTACCGGATTCAATTTTGTAATTATCCCAGATTGGTTTTAATTTGGCAATCTCATCGGCAACCGGCTTCATTTTTTCATCACCCTGATAAGCCTGGAGGATGGAAAGCAGTTTCAAATGGTTGTCTTTCTGCCCTGAAATAACAGCCATGATTTTGGTGTTGTCCTTTGCAACATCAGCCAGAGATGCTGCCAGGTAAAGCCCCTCGGCGAAGCCACCGGCTGCAATCAGAACGGCGATTTGGTTGCGATTGTTTTTCGACAGAAAGGCGTTGGTTTGACCAAAAACATTATTGATCATTCCAACCAGGCTATCTTTGTTGTTATTGTACTTTTTAATTTTATCGAATATGGTTTTATCATATACGCCTGAGATTCCCAGTTCGTCAGCCAATTTGTTGGTGGCGGCCAAAAATTTGTTGGTCTCATCGGTACGGTTATAAGTTGCCGAGTAACTCAGATCGGCGCTATATATTCCGAGGTTGAGCGCTTTACTCTTCTCAGTCGTATATTTATTTGCATTAGCAGGTGGGTTGGTAATGTCGAAAATAAAACCGGCTTTAGCTTTCTCAAGCATCATGGTTACTTCAAAAGGGGTCGGGAATTTGTAGAGGAGACCTTGTGATTCGGGACTTAATGTAACCTCTTTATTGATGGTGTCTTTTGCTGCTGCATTAGCCTGCTCATCCTGATTGGCTGGATTGTTGCAACTTGAAACGGCGATGACAAGGATAAGTGCAACCGATGTAACGCCGGACTGGATTTTTTTTAATGCTTTCATAAAGTCGTTTGAAGGTTTGTCGGTGAATTTGATAAAAATATTTTTTCCGATTTCTTTTAATGAACTATGCGAAATTAAGTGATTTTTTTTAATCAGAAAACTTTTTCTTGAAATAAACATTTCTGATAAGAAAACACTACTTGCACATACTTGCCATGTCAGGTCATCCGGGCCGTTATCCTTAATGCCGTATCAGTACTTTTAAAGTCTCTGGTTTTGCGGCGTGTTCGAAGCCATCAAGGATATCGGTGAAGTCAAAAGTTTTAGTGATCATAGGTTTTGTTCTCACCAGTCCTTGTCTTAGCAAACTCAATGCAGGTTCAAATAGTCCGCACCGTGACCCGATAATTTCAAATTCATTTATCACAATCTGGTTCATGTCGATTTTTTCAGTATTCGCGACTGTGGTTTTCAATACCAGTTTTCCCCTTGGGTAAAGATGCGAAAGTGCAAGGTTAATCCCTGCCGGGTTCCCGGTACAGTCAACACAAACTTCTGCTTTATCCAGGTCGGTCAGCTCCGACAGCAAACCCGCGTTGATACCCATCGACCGGGCTTTATTAACTCTTGCTTCTCCACGTGAGAAAATTTTATAAGCACAACCGTTCAACTTGAAAACCTGAGCGATGAGCAGTCCGAGTTTCCCTGCCCCGAAAATAAAGACATTTTGGGATGGTTTTATATGAATCTGTTCAAAGATTTCAATAGCAGCCGCTAATGGTTCTGTAAAAACGGCGGAGGTAAGTGAAAGTTCATCAGGGACTATATGCAGGTTTTTTTCGGGTAAAACAATATACCGGGTAAAGACACCGGCGTGACCATAAATACCAAGCACTGTACGGTTTTGACAATGTGTTTTCCGACCCGTTTTACATAAATAACATTCCCCGCAGGCGCAATTTATCTCTCCCACAACTTTTTTACCATAAAGCCTGTTTGATTTGCTTACAACTACGCCAACAAATTCATGCCCGAGTATCCCTTTGAAACCCATGTACCCCTTGATAATCTCCAGATCGGTACTACATATTGATGAGATAAGAACCCGTATTAAAACTTCATCATTTCCCGGCCGGGGCTTTGCAACCTCTGTTATTTTCAATGTTCCATCAAATACCAAGGCTTTCATATTTCAATATTTGTTAACATCCCGTCAGGGTATACTAATCATCTAATGCAGTAACTTTTTTAAAAGCTCCAAATGTCGAATATATTCCAAACATTGAATCAAAACGGCTATTAGTACAATCCCACAAACCGGTGTAAAAAATAGTGATGGGCTGTTTCTTCAAAAAGGTGAATTCAATACGCGGGCCAGTGGCATACATTTGATAATAACGGATGAATTCTGCCCCGAATTTAAAGGCTTTTACTGAATAAAAAGCCATGGCATCCCAGCGATAGCGTTTTCCTCCAAATTCAAATGCGCCAAAAAAGGAAAATCGATTTTTGCTTAGCATGATAATGGGTGAAACCCGCCAGATTTCTGTTTCATTAGATTGAAAACCGCACAAAAAGCCCAATGAAATACCCTTTACAGGAGTATAAGTAATACCTGCTAACCCTTCTCCCCAGCTGTTTTTTGGATAAGCATTTATATAAAAATAGCTGGTGACACTCACCTTTTCACTGAATTGATGATTGGTGAATAATGTTATAATGGGCATCAGCTCCTTATTGGAATATATGTTGTATTGATTGATTTTAAAGATTGTTTGTCCGCCGGCCGATGAAGTTAGTAGAATTCCTGCCAATAAACAGAATATGAGTTTATTCATGTAGAATCGGTTTAGCGACTTCAGGATTGTTTTTCAGGTATGGTAATTATAAATTCTGTAAATTCTCCCTCTTTTGATTTGACCTCCAATTTTCCCTTGTGGATCTGAGTTACAATGTCGAAACTCATCGACAGGCCCAATCCGGTTCCCTGGCCGGTGGGCTTGGTAGTGAAGAACGGGTTGAATATTTTTTCACGCACATGATCAGGGATCCCGGTTCCATTATCCCTGATCCTGATTTCAATTTTGTCCTTTATTTTTTTTGTGCTTATAACCACTTCCGGGCTAAAACCGGGGATGTGTCTTTTTATTTTTTCATCAAGCGCATAACATGAATTGTTTACAATATTGAGGATTACCCGGCTCAGGTCTTGCGGTATAATGCTTGCTTTTCCCACTTCCGGATCCAATTGTGTTTTAATACTGGTGTTAAAATTATTGTCTTTTGCCCGCATGCCATGATAAGCAAGGTTGACATACTCGGAAACCAGGTTGTTGATCTCCACCTGCTCATATTCTCCGGTTTTGCCCCGTGAATGTTGCAACATCCCTTTTACAATGCTTTCGGCACGTTTTCCATGTTCATTGATTTTCTTGACATTTCCCGTGATCATCCCGATAACCTCATCAATATCGGCGTACTTTTCCGGGGCAATGATGCCTTGCATTTCTTTAAGTAAATCGGATAGTTCCTCTGTAAGATCACCCGAGAGCGACGAAAAATTATTGACAAAATTCAGTGGGTTTTGAATTTCATGGGCAATGCCGGCAATAAGTGCGCCCAATGATGCCAGCTTTTCAGACTGTACCAGTTGATCCTGGGTTTCTTTTAAGTTTTGCAATGTGTTTTGCAAATCCTCGAGAATCCTCGTCCGGATAAAGGCAGATATGATATGCTCTTTTGAATTTTTTATAAAACTCAGATCCTTTGCTTCAAATGCATTTTCCCTGTTCATGTTTTCAAGGATCAGAAAAGCTTCAACCTTGTTCTCTACTCTGATAACCAGTACGAGCAGAGATTTTGGAATTGCAAGCTCATTCAGAACGGATTCAATTTCCCATCCCTGGAAGTTTGTTTTCAGAAAAATATCCTCAAATACCTCCTCCGCATTTTTAAGATATCGCTTCTCTGCATCGTTTAAACTGAGCGGAACATCTGCAATTTGCTGCAAATCCCACCCAAAACTCGCCTTAAACTTGAATGCGTTGACTTTTTTATCGAAAATAAGTGCAGTCGATTTTTCCACCGACTTTATAACTTTCATTTTTTCAAGCAGCGATTGAAGTAAATTTTCAAAATTTATCTCAGAATTGATTGATTTAACAGTTGTATTGATCTTTTCAAGTTCATCATTTTTATTTGACAGTTCCTCCGATTGCTTCTCAATTTCCTCTTTTTGTTGAACCACTTCGGCAGTCCGGTCAGCTATTCTTTGCTCCAGAATACGCTTCTCCATAAGCAACTGGCGATTCCTGATAATTAATATCAAATAGATTATCCCTGCGGCCAGAAGAATATAAATAATGTAAGCCAACCAGGTTGTGTACCAAGGAGCAAGGATCCTGAATTTGCAGGATGCCTCCCGGGCAATCTTTCCATATATGTTCCGGGCCTTCACATGGAAGGTGTAGTTCCCTTTCGGGAGGTTCGTGTACTCTTTATTTGTTTGAACTGACCAATCTGACCAGGTCTCATCGAACCCTTCAAGAAGGTATTGGTACAGGTTTTCTCCTTTGGGTGCAAAAAAAGGTGCGGAAAATTCGAAACGCAAAGAGTTATCCTCATATCTGAATGTCTTTAATCCAGATTGAAGTGTACTATCACTTCCCGAGAAAATAACCGAATCATTGTTTATCGTAATTTTTCTGATCAGCGTAGGATAGGGATCAGGTTTTAACGTTTTCACCTCAGGATTGTACCTGATCAGGCCATCGGGACCACCTACCCATGTAATGCCATTGGGTTCAGGGTCTATTGCCCAGATAACATAACTGGCTATCGGAAGAAAGGGTGTTTGATTAATCAGGTATTTATCACCCTTTTTCTCAAGCAACATTAAATGGCTTTCATCACCGGAATTCACCCATAAATTACCATGAGAATCTTCAGTAATAAATGAAAACCATTGACCTTCTGACAAGGTATCCGATTCTATCAACCCAATTTTATCGAAAGAATGGCTGGTATAATCAAAAAGATAAACTCCTTTGCGTGTGGATACACTGATTTTTCCACCTATTAAATTAATGGTGCTCCCAATGGTCTCAGGCAATCCTGATGATTCAGCAAAAAAACTGCTCTTGTCTTGTTGGGGTGAATACCTGAAAATGCCTTTTGTCAGAGTTGAACCCCATATATTTCCTTCGGCATCCTGCATCAGGTCATTGATTCCATCTTCAGGGCCGGCAAGCTTCCGTGATTTCCAGGTTCCATTTTGGTTGCTGACAGAATAGAATCCCTTCATTTCACCGATATAAACCAATGAAGGATCGGAAGATGAACTTAGTAATGACAATGCAAATCCATCTTTGACGAGTTTTGCATGGAAATTTGAAACCAGGAACAAACCCTGTGATGTTGCTGCAAGGATTTGATTCCCAAATGGAATTACAGCCCAACAAGCAGAAATGATTTCGGGAACAGTCTGGAATCCGAAAGATTTTTCATCAAAATAATAGAGTCCTTGATATGTCGATACATATAACCGGCCATTGTGTCGTAAAATATGGTTGACAGCGCCATTCAAACCCGATTTTTCATCAAAAAATGTCAGGGGCGAAGGAATTTCAATCATCGCAATCCCATTGTTTAAGGCAGCCCAAAGGATATTATTGTCATCGGCAAACAGGGCTTGCACACTCTCGTTTCGCAGAACGGCTTTTTTATCGATAATCTGCCTTACCTGACCATCTGGTCCAATAAGGATAACTCCTTTTCGTGAAGTGCCTATGGCGTAAGTTCCATCAAACAGGGCAACTCCGTCTGTAATCAGGTTTTTCATAAACAGGTCATCTGACTGGGTAAGAAAAACCCTGACACCATTCGAATCAAGAAGATATAGCCCCTGTGTTCCGGTAGCTATAAGTATCTGATCGCCCGGGTAAGGAAGCATCGCCTTGATCTCAATTGCACCAGATACAATATCTCCTTTAGGAACTGGAATTAATTTTCTCTCTTTGAAACTCATCAACCCCTTATCTTTTACTTGAAAAAAGAGAGTCTTGTTTACATGGAACGCTGAAATAATTTCATATTCCGGTTTTATGGATTCCATTTTCCCACCATGGTACAGAAATATATTTTTCTGAGTGATGAAATAGACTCCATCATTTGTTGGAAATATCTGTAAAACATCCTGAAATGATGACGCCTTAACCATTGTTGAGTCGATAAGGCTTTTAAAAATCAGTTCTCCCCGGTCGTTTGGTGCAAGTAGACCGATTTCACCAAAAGCGCCGACAAAAACATTCCCAAGGCTATCACTTGCCAAGGCAGAGACTTTAGTGGTTTTTTCTGTTGGGATCAACCGCCAGAACTCACCATCATATTGGAGAACACCGGCAAAATTTCCGAAGTAGAGAATCCCGGCAAGGTCGCGAGTAATTGAGAAGTTTTGCGCATGGGCTTTGTAATCAGTTGGTGTGAAATTTTTTATAAACGGAAATCCTTGCTCATATTCTTTTGAGGGTTGCCCCATTATGTTCCCTGAAAGGAATAATAAAAAGAAGGGAATGACCAGTTTATTCATAATCCTTCGCTTATGCATTGTTATTATTAAAAAATAGTTTGAGATAACGCGCTGTCATTACCGGGTCACCTGTCATCATTTCATAAATATTCTCATTCGGAATACGAAGAATATATCCTTCTTCTGATCTTACAATCATTGCATCGGTATCTGTTCCTTTTATATGTTGCAGATTGCTTTGTGAGGTATCATAAGATTCATTGATACTTATCACCAGATTAAGAATCTCTATCTCATTAACAGGTGCAAAGAATTCAGTAGCTTTCAGCTTTGCAATTTTTTCAAAAATAAGAAGGTCGGCATTCTTTTCCCTCAATTTTATTTTTTGAAAAATTCCTGACAACTGGATCGTCTCCTTTTTCTCAAAGCGGAGCAAGGTGTCAAAGTAGTAATTTTTGAACCTTGTGTAAAGGATCCATGCCGATAATTCTCCGATAAGAGGATCAGGATTAACGATATTGGCTGCAAGTAATTCTTCTGTCTTTGAAGAATCGACTTTTTGAATATGCGAAAGTGTGTCAATTGCGCACGCTTTTGTCCATCGGTTAATTTTTGAATAATCCTTGTTAATGACCTCCTCAAGCCTTTCAAATAATCCAAGCTTTTCCTGCGGAAAACGCAGGCTGAAGCGATTTAAACGGTCATGAATTGATAGATCCTCAAAAATTGGGAAAAACAGCTCTTTGATCTCATCTGAAATTATCATGTCACTGATTTCCAGAGCATAAATTTTGGCTTTGGCATCCTGGCTTTCAATGTGTTCACGGATATGTCCAATTGTTTTCGAATCATACAGGAGGGATAATAGCAGGAACACATTCTCTTTTTTCTCCTCCAATTCCAGTAAAAGGGCTTGCCGGAGAAGCAACATGTTATTTTGTTCGCTTAAATCATTCAAGGATGCCAAGACCCAAACCATCGTTTCAACCGAATCTTCTATGGCCAGCTTAATGAAAGTAATTTCAGTTGCAGAAGCATGGTATTCGAGATTACTTAATGAAAGTAATACCTGGAACCTGATATCGTTGTCGGGATGGTAAAGTTTTTCACGGAGATATTTTATTGATTTTTCCCCTCCGATTGATTCGTAAATCCGAAGGATTTTAAGTTGAACCTGCTTATGAGCGCTTATCTTCTCAAAAAATCGATCCAGGTCTTGCAGAATCGGTTCCCCGATTATTTTTAAAGCCAATCCTGCTGAATGGGTGTACTCGGGAATGATGAGATTTTCAATTATGTATGGCCAAAGTTCAACTCGTTTAACCTTGCCTGATGATATAATTGCTGCTTTTCTGACACTGTGATCAGGATCCTTAATGAGATTAATAAGCAATTTGTAAGTATTGTATCTTCCTGAAGTTCCAAGCAGCTGAGCCGCCATTAACCTTTCCCGGGCCAAATCAGACCGGGCAAGGTCAACCATATATTCAAATGTATAATCTTCTTCCTTTTTTTCCTTTTTCTGATTTGATGATAAAGATGCTATTTTTTCACTTGCTGTTTCAAGACTGGCTGGTTCCACTTTATCAAAAAAGTCAATCAATTTTTGGATACGACCGGGTTCAGATTTTGATAAAGTTTGCTGAATCAAGGCGACCATTGGATCCTCCTCAATTAAATCGATTGATTTAAGTTCAACCAGTTTAGTTTTGAGCATATTACGGTATTCATCGTACATTTTGTACGCAATCCATATCCAAAGACCGAGTATAAGAATAAATAACCAGTTAAAATGAACAAGGTTAAATGCTGGTATGCTGGAGAGGATTAAAATAACTGCCCCTGTGATGACTGTGCCCAATGCTTTTGGAATTCCTTCAATCTGGTTTTGGAAAGGAAGCCTTTGATCGGTCGGAACAGGCTGGTAGAGTAACTGAAAAGCCGGTTCATAAACAGCGCCGCGGATAGATCTTTCGAAAAGACGTGCAAGAGAGATAAATGCAAAAAACATTCCAACAGTTCCATAAAGTGAGCCGAAAATCGCTGCAAGCATAATACTGAAAAGAAGGATAATGGGGAGGGCGAGAAGACTTGGTTTTAGTCCGTATTTATTTAAAAACCTTCCTGAAAAAAGCTTAAAAATGAGTTCAAGAATCGCAACAGAGCCTAGAAAAATACCAAAGAAACGGGCAATAGTCTCCGGGTTGTTGGCAAATTCGACCTTGGTTTGCGCTAAAAAAAGAAAATCTACGAAAAGATATCCGAAAATGGGTAAAAGAGCCATTAAAGATATCATAAGAAAATAGGGTTTTTTCAGCAGGTTCCAGTAATTCCATTCCGACTTCGTCTCTTTTTGATTTCTGGCAGGGGGAATTTTATTCGTTTGAAGTTGATCCTTAAAGGTCTTGAACAGAACAAAAACCAAAATCAGGCAGATAAAGAGAGAAAATGAAGCCAGAAAGAGCAGGTCAGGCGCTTTGAGAAACTTTAGAATCAGCGGTATGGAAAAATATCCAATAATAATGGATATCACCTCACCGACACTTATCAAACCAAAAATTCTTTTTCCCTGGCGGATATCAAAAAGCCGGCCAGCCACGCCCCAGAAATTGACAAGAGTGATGTAAACCATTACTCTGACCCATGTATACATTATGAATGCCAGCCAGGTTGTGTCGAATGCCCACACCCCAATACTTATAGCTAAAACCGTTATAAATACAAAAAGAAATTTAAGCGTGACTTGTCTCGACAAACTTGATCTTTTGTCAATGAATGAGAAGATCCACCATGCCAGATAGACAACAACCCCTGAAGCGATAAATGAAACAGGAATCATCTTTGGTGAAAAATGTTTCAGAAAAATGGCATTGGATGCAGTAAAATAAAATGAAAGGGATAATCCCACAAAAAAAGAGAAAACCACCATCAGGAACACAGATTTTGTTTCCTCTTTTCGGATATTCAGGGTCTTCAGGAGCCAGTTTTGTTGCTTCATATTACCGGGGTGGCTATGTGAGTTTCGGGTGAAGCGGTAATTCGTATTTTTCCAAAAGATCTGTTTTGACAGGTTCCAGCAATTGTAGTTTGATAGCGTCCGGAATTTTTTTATTAAAATCAATAGCCGTCAAAGTTCCCTTTTCCTTACTGGATTTCCAGTCGAGAATTTCGAGAAGTAAATCTATCGTCATCCAACCACATATACTATTCATTTTCATTAGGAGAGAAATTATGCTCAATGGATAACTTCCATCTGGTAAACGAATATTAATCTCCGGAGAAATTCCGACTACAGGTCCGGCATCAATGATTTCGGTAACCTTATGAATCACGATCGGCGAAGTATCCAAACCGCGATGCATAATTTCCTGAAAGGGCTGTGCTCCGATACCAATGCTACATGCCAGATTGGAGGGATGAAAGTTAAAAGCCCCCAAAGATGGGTAATCGTATAGGAATGCATCGAGTTTCTGACCAAAACAGTTCATTATAAGTACCTCCGGATTCCAGGACGAAAATATTTTTCTGAAATAATCAGTTTTCACTTTGCCTGTAAAACAAGGGATCCCTGCTTTCAGTGAAGTAGTGATGATCATATTCATGAGTTCAGCACTCTTACCTGGAGAATAGTTATTCCAGATTCTTTTCTTCAATGATATTCTCGCTTTCAGATCAATTGGATCATCTGTTACCATACCTACAATGGTCAACAAGTCAGGATATTTTTGTTCGAACCTTATGAGTGAATCTAAAACCAACTGTCCGCCAATTGCGCTTCCAAAGACTACAACCCTCAATCCTTTTTTATGTCGGACTTTCAAATGATCAGGTCTATAAAATCCACCCCAAATACATTCTGTATCAATATTTTTTTTGGAAATATGCATGCACCATATTAATTTAGAAATCGTAAGATAACCTGATCAGGAAATGCCTTCCACGCTGAAGGATCTCTGTCGGGCTGGATATTCCATCGGCAGCCTTTGTGCCAGGATGGAAATAAGTTGTATTTAAAATATTATTGCAGACTAACTGAAGGGCAAGTCCGGGAACGATCTTTTTGTTGTCATAGCTTATAGCTCCGTTCAGTATGGCTGTTGCAGGGAATGTATCGAAATTTAACGGAACAGTGGTTCCCTCTCCGGTTATACGGGTTCCGACAAAATTAAGTCGCAGGTTGATATTCAGTTGGTCAAAAAAAGATTTGTTGGCGCCAATATTGAACTGGTGACTTGAGATATCACCAACACGGTTATCCACCTCCCCGGTTTCAGAATAGGTCTGCTTCGGATCACAAAAGGTATAATTGAAATATGCTGAAAATCCCTCAATCTGGTAAATGGCATTTGCCTGAATCCCGGTGATCTGAAATTTACCTATATTGGCGTTTTGAACCTTCCCTCCGCCGCCCTCGACCTTAATGGTTCCAACAACATTATTGATGTAATCGCGATAAACCGATATATCAGCCTGGAAAGCCTTGTTGAGACGGAATCCGGCGCTGACTTCAATGTTCTGGATATTCTCCGTCTTCAGGGAAGGATTTGGAACCCTGTTCCCGATTGCCGAATACTTGGTCCAGTTGGAAACATTCATTATACCTCTTGAGTAGATCGCCTTTAAGGTGAACTTCCCGGGGGAATAAACCAGTGCGACACGGGGGCTTAATTCACTTCCAAATCCATCATTGTCCCTTACTTTATTATAATCATATCTGAGGCCGAAGGTGATTTTGAACTTTCGAAAAGCCTGAAAAGTGCCTTGTGAATAAACTCCGATATCCCAAATGTTAAAATCATTGCCTCCTTTTGGTGATGGCAGGATTACTGCCGAATCCTGCGGAGTAGGGTTCAAACTGCTGTAATAAGCGCCTTGCAAAGTGCTGTTACGGATTTCGAGCCCTGAAACCAGGTCAAACCTCGAAAATGGAGTGTAAATTACCTTTAATTCGTTGCGGAGTTGTTTTGAAAGCTGAAAGTTGTATTGTGTGATCCATTGCGGTGGTGTATTCTTTACAAGGTCGGGCAACTTTTTATTTCCCCTTGAATAGTTTGATACATAAACCAGACGGGCATCAGCAGTCACAGAATGAATCCGATATGTTGTAACGTTGGAAAGAAAGAGCTTTTCACTCAGTTGGTTTTCATATTTGGCGTAAAAGAAGGAGAGTTGCGGAATCCAGGTTTGTCCGTTGTCAGAGCCCGCGACATATGTATCAGTATATTGTGTGAGTCCGCCTCTGCTGTATTTCCATGTCTGAAATCCTATAGTGAAGTTCCCGATTTTAACCTTTCCATTCAGCAACCATGAATTGGTTTTATTGGAAAAACCGATCTTGTTGCCATTTACAATTTGATCATAGCCAGATTTATCCAGGTTTTTGGCAGTTTCTGCCCCCATAGGAGTAAGGAAAAGTTGATTGGAATCGGGGGAGAGTGAGTAATAAGGATTGTTGAATGGAAGGTTGTTTGCGATCAAATATTGTTTGGCGCCGGAAGAAATATCCAATAGTTTGTTATAATCAACACTATTGTATACATCGGGGTTATAATCAAAATATTTCTGACTTGAAATATCCATTTCATCTGAATAGTAAAGACGTCCGGTAACTGAAAATGATATGCTACGCCGTTTACCCGAAATGCTCATGTCAAGAGTTTTGGTGTTGTAAGTGCCATAATTTACATTGGCGCTGATTCCGATATTCCGGCCAGGTTTGATGGCATCCACTGAATTTTGCATGATCACATTGATGACACCTGCAAATGCATTGGGCCCATACATTGTGGATGCCGGGCCGTATATTATTTCAACCCTTTCAATATTTGATAACGGATACTGCCTGTCAATGTAAGCCCAGTTTGTCCACAGATCATTTTCTTCAATACCATCAAACAGCAAAAGAGTTTTTTCAGTATTGTTCTGACGGAATCCGCGCTGATAAATATTAGCATATTCAGGTCCATAGAACATTGTAAGGTCAAAACCAGGAACATCTTTCAGCAATTCAACCAGGTCATTATATCCTCTTTTTCTGATTTCATCCCGGGTAATAACAACGATTGTTGCAGGGGCTTCGTAAATAGATTCTGCTTTTTTAGAAACGGAGGTGACTACCTGTGCTCCTCCGGTCAGTTTCATGTTGTTCACCATCCTTATGAAAGCAGGAGGATCGAATAAGTTTGCCTCATAGGTGGGATTTATCTGCAAAAGATATCCAGTTTCCTGGGCAGCCTGATCATTGGAATCAATAGCGATATAAGTCATTGCCAGCAAACGGTATGCTTCGACCTTTTGTTTTTCATTGAAGCCACGCTGGATACAAGGGTGCAATAAGCGTTCTACCTCCGCAAACTTACCAATTTCGTAAAACTTACGTGCTTCATTAAGGGAGACATCACTACATTCCTGAGCCCTTGATAAAACAGGAAGGATAAATACGAAAGTAAGGGTTACAAATACCCGGAATGCTATCCTGTGTTTTAAAATCTGATGCATAATCAATTCGTTTATTTGTAAGCACTATCCTTTCAGGGAAGATCAGATCTGGTTTTTTTATAAGGAATATCTCCTCCAACTATTTTCTGCCATTCCTCCTTGGTCATATTCCGCTTTAACTCCTGCTTTAGTTTTTCAGCCATCCTGGCATTCTCAGTTGAAACGATCCTGATTGTTTTATCAGCGCTGCATGAAATCAATTGTTTATCATCGGGTGTGAAAAGAATGTCATATACCCATAGATCATGATTTTTAATTGAAATGGGTTTTGCCTCCAATGAAGGGAATCCTGCAAGTGTCATGGTACGGTCGTAGCTTGACGAAGCAAGTTCACCGCCATCCTGGCTGAAGGTCAGGGCCGTCACCCCTGATGCATGACGTCCAAGGATTTCCTGAGGTCTTGCAGCCTGGTCATTGATATCCCAAACCTTGATGGTTCCGTTTGATAAACCTGCAGCCAGCGACTTTCCATCTTTACTGAAAGTAATAGAAAGAACAGCATTACCTGAATTCATTAAAACGAACGGAAGGGCAGGCTTTCCATTTATGGAGATTGTTTTTACAATTCCACTGCTTGTGCCATAAGCCAGCCTGGTTCCATCGTGATTGAAAGAAACGCAGTTTACTTTGCCAATCACTGAGTCGAGCAGGGTTTTTGAGAATTGTTCCTTTTCATATTTCCATATCAGAAGTTTTCCATCTGATCCTGCAGATGCAAAAATATTTTTGGAAGGATGCGTGGCAAGTTCATTCACTACCGCAGTATGCCCCTGAACAATACGAGGTAAATCTTTAACTGAGTTGCGGTTCCAGATAATCAACTTCCCGGTAGCAGAGCCCGCTATAAGCCAGCCTTCATCAAATGTAAGGCCCACACACCGTAATGCTGCCGCTCCCTGTTTAGGCATGTCAAGATGAACCGGAGGCAGCTGTGGGTTATTTAGTTTCCACATTAACAGATTATCATCATCCCCGCAGGAATAAAGCGTTTTACCATCTTTGGAGAGAACGATTGACCTCACCCCATCTTCATGGCCGCGAAGAATGATTTGATCGTTTGAGATTTCAGATAACGCACTATAGATAACCGCGTCATTTTCCAATCCGCCGTTTTCTTTATTGATTTTATAGGATTCAACTGCAAGTAAACCAGGGAGATCATCCTTCACTGTGTTATACAATTGGCTTGCCTGGATGGCCATTGTTCTGGAAATGGCCAAAAGCCTAAGCCTTTGTGTGTTTTTCTCAGATTCTTCTGCTTTAATACGTTCTTTGTCGGCAATCAGTTTTTGAGCAATTGCTTCTTTGCGCTGCGATTGGGCTTCATCTCGGGCAACAAGGGCTTCTTGTTTCGATTCATCTGCCTTTTTTTTCTGAAAAACAGCAACAGTTGTCTGTTCTTGTGCAATAACTTGCTGTTTTACTGCATATTGCCTTTGTTGTTCTGTGATCATCTCCTGTTGCTCGGCGATTTGCTGCTGCTGTTCCGATATTTTCTTCTGAAGAATTGCCTCTTTGCGTTGTTCCTCCATCCTTTTTCGTTCAAATACTGCAAGTTTTTCCTTCTCAATTGCCTCCTTGCGGCTGGCTTCTGCCTTAAACCGGAGGTTCAGTGAAATTAGGAGGAAAAGGATGGAAATAAGTGAAGCAATCCCTAAAATGATGGCTGAAGTTCTGGCTCGTTTAAGGTTTCTTTTTTGAAGGTTCTCCTTTTTTGAGAGTTCCAGCTCATTTTGTTTTTTACTGAATTGCAAAAAGGTAATTGCCCGGTCAAAAGCCGGGTCATATCTCATGGCCCAGGTACCATTTGGCTTTGTCTGATCTTTCCACTGCAATGCAAGCTGGAGTTCCGGATTGATCCACAATCCTGTTTTTCCTTCCTGGTAAAGTTCTGCAGATTTAGAGAGTCTCAAATAAAGTTGGGCCGATTGGCTTTCTTCTTCAACCCAATTCTTTAACCTGGTCCAGACCCGCATTATACTTTCATGCGATATATCGATGGTGGAGTCTGCATTTAGCTCCACATTTGCTGAGGGCATAAGAAAGGCACAACCAGGTTTTCTGAAACTGTCGATAACGCGGATGATCTCATCCTGTCTCGCTTCGGCAAGTGTAATGATTTCGCTCAGCTGGGTTGGACGGCGTGTGCCCCTGCTTTCCTTGTTAATTTCAGTGAGGGCTTTAAATAATTTTTCAGCGATGTATTTACTTTTAAATTCACCGAGTTCAGCAAAAATTTCTTCGAGGTGAAATGAAAGCGCCTCTTTCATTGTTCCAATAGCCGTATAATGTTCCAGCCCGATTGGTTGGTTGCCTATACGGGTCAGAGTCCAATAATCCCATGTCCGCATCATAGCATGTTGCAGGATTGGCAATTGATCAGGATCATCGCCGACATCTTTTAAAAGCTGTTCAACCAATTCACCGGTAATTTTACACTTTTTCATTTCCACCGGGCCGGTGATTGCGAGTCGGCGTTCTTCATTGTTCATCCGTGGAACAAGATAGTATCCCCTGTTGATTGTCTCCGTAAGCCCCCTGAATTCAGTGCATTCATCCAAAAAATCGGTGCGCATCGAAAGGATAATATAAATCGGTATCTCGGTGTGGCTTATGGCAGTAAGAATCAGGTCGACAAAGGCAGAAGTTTCAATGATGGTGTGAAAGGCAGTCCTGCTTTTTTGAAAACGGAACAACTCCTCAAACTGATCAATGATGATTAATCTTGATTGTTCAGCAGGATTGTCAAGAGTGGTTAAAATATTTACCAGTCCCTCTTTTCCCGAACGTAGCTGTTTTGCAAAGATCTCGGCTTTAGCATTCCCCTCTGACAGAGCAAGGGCAAGGTTTCCGATAGGATCATCCGAAGGGCGAAAAATATTGACCTTCCAGTTCGTTGAGAAATGTTTTGTTTTATTTTTTAATAAGGTTGGAATAACGCCGGCCTTGATGAGGGAAGATTTCCCGCATCCGGATGATCCAACGATAGCCAGAAATCGTGTTTGAAATAATTTTTCAATCAGTTCCCTGACTTGAAGTTCCCTGCCGAAAAACAACTCATCTTCATGAATTTCGTAACTCCGGATGCCAGGAAATGGATTGTCGTGTAGGAGGGATGGTGCCATGAATATTTGGAAAAATTAATTAACAAATTTATACTATTCACAGAAAAAATCTGAAAAATTTTTATAAAAAACTTTGATAAAAAAAATTATGACATGAAAAATCTTCTAATTTTACCTCAGTATATATTCTGGATATGGAAGAAGTGAAATCTGATTCAAATGGTGCTTCTGAAAGTGAGAATTTATTTGATCAATTACAGGAGACACGGAAGCAATTGATGGAATGTGAGAAAATGGCCACACTCGGCCATCTTACAGCCGGAATTGCCCATGAAATCAAAAATCCACTTAATTTTATAAAAAATTTTTCAGAATTAACCCTGGATTTGATTCAGGAATTAAATGAAGAAATTAGCAAGTTTGCCAAGTCGATTGATCCGAATGAAGTTGAATATCTGAATGGGATCCTTGCCGACATGAGCGGCAATATTCAAAAAATCAGCGAGCATGGCAAACGTGCCGAAAGTATTATCCGTGGTATGCTGCTTTATGCTCATGGAAAGGCAGGGGAACGCATTCCAACTGACATTAACACCATGCTGGCTGAATATGTCGGTTTGGGATATCAAGGGCTCCGGGCTTCTGACAACACCTTCAATATTAAAATCGAGCAGGATCATGATCCCTCCATCGGATTGATAAATGTGGTTCAGCAAGATATCGGCCGTGTTTTTCTCAACCTTATCAACAATGCCTGCTATTCAACACATCAGAAAAAGAAAGCACATCCCGAAAACTACTCACCCCTTTTAAAGACCAGTACAAGAAACCTGGGCGCGCAGGTTGAAATCAGAATTCAGGACAACGGCAATGGTATTCCACCTTTGTTACTGGAAAAAATATTCAATCCTTTTTTTACAACGAAACCCGCAGGATCGGGAACTGGCCTGGGATTATCGATCAGTTATGATATTATCGTGAATCAACATCAAGGCGAACTCAAAGTTGAAACAACTGAGGGTGAATTTGCCGAATTTATTATAAGGTTACCAAAATAAAAATAAAGTATGAATAACATTGAACAACCCAACATCAAAATTCTTGTTGTTGATGATGAAATCGATTTAGAACCACTGGTCCGCCAGAAATTTCGCCGTCAGATTCGTGATGGGATCTATCAGTTCCTTTTTGCTTTCAATGGCCTTGAGGCGCTGGCCAAATTGATTGAATACCCTGAAATCGGAATTATTCTTTCAGATATAAACATGCCTGAAATGGATGGATTGACTTTGCTTTCAAAGTTGAAAGAACTTAAAAATCCCGGATTAAAAACAGTGATTGTTTCAGCCTACGGTGATATGGAAAATATACGCACGGCAATGAACAGGGGGGCTTTTGATTTTGTTACCAAACCGGTCAATTTCGAGGATCTTGAAATCACTATAAATAAAACTCTTGAGGAAATTTTACAGATAAGGCAATCACAGGAGGAGCATGACCAGTTGATTTCCATCCGGCAGGATCTAAATACAGCGCGGGAGATCCAGCAGGCTATTCTTCCAAAGATTTTTCCGCCTTTTCCAAACCGCACCGATTTTGAAATATTTGCATCTATGGTTGCCGCAAAGGAAGTTGGGGGCGATTTTTACGATTTTTTCATGATCGACCATGACCGGCTTGGTTTTGTAATTGGCGATGTTTCAGGCAAGGGGGTACCGGCTGCAATTTTCATGGCGGTGAGCAGAACTCTAATTCGGGCTACCGGATTGAAAGGCATGGCTCCAGACGAATGCATGAATTATGTAAATAATCTGCTTTGCAATGAAAGCGTTTCCTGCATGTTTGTAACTGTTTTTTATGGAATTCTCAATACTGCCAATGGAGAGGTTGAGTATGTTAATGGTGGTCACAACCCCCCATATATTCTTTCAAGCGCCGGAATTCATAAAGTTGAAATGACCGGTGGCCCTATCCTGGGTTGTATGGAAGATTTTAATTATAAATCAAAAAAAATAAAACTTATACCTGGCGATCGCCTCTTCCTGTTCACCGATGGTGTAACAGAGGCCTTCAATACCCTCGATGAGGCATATGGCGATGAACGGCTCGAAAGTTATCTGGCATCCCGACTCTCAATTCCCGTCAAGGAAGTAGTGAGGGAGTCGATGGAGGAGGTAACCATTTTTTCATCCGGGATGTCGCAATCAGATGATATTACATACCTGGCAATTTCATTCAACGGCCGAACCTGATTCTCGTTTTCTTGTTTTGAAGCATGGAAATCGTCAGTAAAAAATGGAATGTATTTGACGTTCTGGAAATTCAGGGGCGCATTGATGGATTGACAGCTGCCGCCCTGAAACGTACCATCGACCAGGCAGCAGTAGATGGCCGGCGTAATCTGATCCTCGATTTTACCTTCGTTTCTTATATGAGCAGTGCAGGCCTTCGGGTTATCCTGCAAAGCCATAAAGCATTGAACCAGATAGGGGGAAAACTTACCCTGGTTTCAGTGCCTCCTGCCATCATGGATGTTTTTAACATCAGCGGCATGGGAAATTTCCTTCAAATCATCGATGAGTTGAAGTCGTTGCTGACAGTTAACAGGTCAGACGGGGATACTTCTGAAAGCATTGAAATGAATCTTGACGGTATAAGTTTCGAATGGCGGAAATCATCGGTTCATCAAGGAAAATTCTTTTCATTTGGCTCGGATGATAAACTGCTGAACGCCTCATTTGAACCTTCAGATCAAGTTGTATTTAAACCGGCTGAAATTGCATTTGGGTTAGGCCTCGCAGCCCTGGGGGATGATTACTCCGATTATAAATCGTTATTCGGGGAAGCTGTAGTGATCGGACATCATTTTTTCTTCTATCCGGCCGTCAACAGGCCGATTGTCGATTACTCCTATTTTTCTCAGGAATCGCAGCATTCTCTTAATTTTTTGTATGGCTTTGGCATAAATGGAGAGTTCGCGAGGATACTCCGTTTTGATGTAAGTCAAAATCCGCTTAGTATTGAGGCTCTTCTCCATGCTGCCGGCAAGATTGCTGAAACCGGGGCATTTGGCGTTGTAATACTTGGTACCAGCGGAGGAATCCATAGCATGCATCTTAAAAAATCGCCCATTATTGAAAACCAACTTTCAGCCGGAAATATTTTTGATGCCCAAAATTTTCCCCATTGGATGAATTTTTCTCTTGAATCTGAGGAGATCAATAAAACCATAGTTGCTTTTGGCATTGTTATGAAAACTCCTGGATTGGAAAATCCTAAGTTAAAAGGGTTCCTTCCTGAAAATGGAGGAATGCATTTGCATGCAGCGGTTTTTGAAAATGGTTTGTGGAGCAATAACATCGCGGAGTTCGAGGATGAATTGCTTCGAATTGTGAAGGAATTCGAACCACAAAAAGTTCTTCATCTTTTGCCGGATTCAAAACTGAAAAATGGATATATCGCTATTATAAATCTGGAGGCAGACTGATGGAACTATGGATTGGTGCGGTGAACCTGGGTATTCTGTACGCCTTTATGGCCATCGGCACTTACATTACATATAAACTCTATTCATTTCCCGATATTACTATTGATGGAACATTCACAACCGGCGCTGCAGTTGCCTCAATCCTCATCGTTGATGGATGGGACCCGATCCTCGTCCTTCCGGTTGCATTTCTGGTTGGTTCACTTGCAGGTTTTCTGACAGGTTTCATACACACCCGTTTTAAGATTGAAGGATTGCTCGCCGGAATCCTCGTAATGACCGGCCTGTATTCAGTGAATCTTCACATCATGGGAAAATCAAATATTCCTCTTTTGAACAGCAAGACCTTCGTGACTATACTCACTTCGATGAACCCGGGTTTAAATTCTGAACTCTGGAATTGTATCTTCCTTATTCTGGTCATGCTGGTATTCTGGATGTTGGTTTCTTTGTTTTTGAAAACTGATTTCGGGCTCACCATGCGGGCAACCGGGAACAATCCTGTGATGGTTGCAGCACAAGGTGTTTCAGTAAACCGGATGAAAATATTCGGCATAGCAATGGCTAATGGCTTTGTGGGTGTTTCGGGGGCGCTGATTGCACAATACCATGGGTTTGCCGATATTGGCATGGGTATAGGTTCAATAATTTTCAGCCTTGCATCCGTGATAATCGGGGAAGCCATTCTCCGGCACCGATCAATGTTTGTCAAGGTGCTTGGCGTAATTCTCGGATCTATCATTTTCAGGCTGGCAGTGGCGCTGGCGCTTCATTTCGGAATGAATCCGAATGACCTGAAACTAATAACAGCATTTTTTGTTCTGGTTACTCTCATTGCTTCCGGGGCCTTTGGAAATAATTCCACAGGGTTATTGAAATATCTTAATGAACTATTTGCCAAAAGCTACAAATTGTTCATAATCCTTATCCTGTTATTTGTAATTCTGTTATCAGGATATCTGTTTCTTAAACCAACCGGATTTGAAAAGGCGTCGGAAAAAAAGGTGAAGATTGGCATGATCATGGCCAACAATAGCGATATCGTTACAAAAACGCGTGATGGTATTGTATATGAACTTGCAAGGCTGGGCTATATTAGCGAAAAAAACTGTATCATCCTTGAACAAAATGCCGAAGGAGACATCCCGACAAACCAATCGATCATTGGGCATTATATAAATGAACAGGTCGATATCTATGTCCCCATTTCTACGGCTTCATTACAGGCGACTATCAATAAAATCAAAGACAAGCCGGTTGTGTTTGCCACGGTAGCTAACCCATTTATGATCGGTGTCGGCACATCGCCCATCGACCACCCACCAAATGTTACCGGGGTGTATGGCTCTTCGCCAATCAAAAACCTGCTTGCTGTTTTCAGGCAAATGTATCCCGGGAAAGTTCGTATAGGTACCATTTATAACCCGGCCTATCCTAATACAGTTTCCAATTTAAAGGATCTGAAAAACGAATTGAAAAAAGACAAAGATGTTATTCTGGAAGAGGTAACTATTTCGGGTTCAAATGATGTGTACCACGCTGCGCTGGCATTATCAAATAAGGAGATCAAAGCCTTTGTTTTGATTAATGATCTTACCGTTTTCAACTCCTTTGAATCGGTGGTTCGTATATCAAAAAATTACAAGATCCCAATTTTTACTTGTGATGCTGAACGGCTAAAAGACGGCGCACTTATCGTTTATGGATTTGAATATTTCGTGAGTGGCATGCAGGCAGCGCATCTCATCGATCGTATTATCCGGGGTGAAAGTCCGGCATATATCCCGTATGAGAAATATAAAATTACGACATTTGGGGTTAACTATGATGTTGCCAGGGAGTTAGGCCTTTCAATTCCCGCATTTGTCCGAACGCAGGCCGATGCATCGGTGAAGAATGGGAAGTTAACGAAACCGCCATTCATCCTTCCCGATGAGAAAACCCAAACACGCAAAAAAAGATCATGATACGTATCAGAAACCTCGATAAAATATTTAATGCCGGCTCCCTTGATCAATTGGCAGCCCTGAGGGATATCAATATTGACATAGCAGAACATGAATTTGTGACAATCATCGGAACCAATGGATCAGGAAAGTCGACCTTGTTGAATGCGATTGCCGGAAATATCCGCCCCGAAAAGGGTACTATTGAGATTAATGGCAGAGATGTTACCAGGAAATTGGACTTTCAACGTGCAAAATATATTGCAAGGGTATTTCAGAACCCATACTCAGGAACCGCTCCGGGCATGACAATTGCAGAAAACCTGCTGATGGCCTGGTTTCGTGGAAGGAAACGCTATCCCGTGATAAGTTTGAAGGGTACGCTAAAAAACCAGTTTCGTCAACAGCTCGCTTCACTGGACATGCAACTTGAAGACCGGCTCGAAAACCTGATGGGAACCCTGTCGGGGGGGCAGCGCCAGGCAATAACCCTGCTCATGGCGGTTCTGCATGCTCCGAAAGTGCTACTGCTTGACGAGCATACTGCTGCACTTGATCCGAAAACTGCTGCACAGGTCATCCGGCTGACCCATAAATTTGTGATAGGAAATAATCTCACAACTGTCATGGTGACCCATTCAATGCAGCATGCCCTTGAATTAGGGACACGGATACTCATGATGCACAATGGAAGAGTGATTGAAGATATCCGGGAAAATGAAAAGAAGCACCTGACCATCGAAGATTTACTGAATAAATTTGAAGAGATCAGGAAGCTGGAAAAACTTACACCCGAAATGATGGAAATAATGAAAAAACTATATAAATAAAAAAGAACTTTCAACCGAATAGCGTCATAATACCCGGTAGCGGCTATAAATTCAAATTACAGCCGTTTCACATAAAAAACTTTCCCATCTCCCTCTTTATAGAAATCGTTGATCTGTGCCTCTTTTGAGTACCCGAGCTGGTCGTAGAAATGCCGGGTTGGCCTATATTTTTCAATTGTCGAGGTTTCGGCAATAACAATGCGGCCTCCCATCTCTTTTATAATACGGTGTATCTCGGTTATCAGAAGATTGCCAATACCTCTGCCGCGGTAGTCGTTGTGAGTCGCTATCCAGTATAGGTCAAAACTTCCTTCAGTTGCAGCAATTGGGCCGAAACAGCCGTATGACACAGTTTTTCCATCCATTTCTGCAAAGAGAAAATTGTAATCGCTTTTGTCGCCAAACTCGATCCTGTCCTGCACAAGTTCAACGGCAACCGGAACTTCAAAATCGTAGAAGAAACCAGTGGATAAAATTATATCCCTGACAATTTCAACATCTTTGGGTTTTACCTCTGTACGAAAAGTAATCATATCGATTTTATTTTATAAAGTATGCTTATCACCCCGTCAGGGTGGTTATGGTAAGGTTACCTGATCGCATCTTCAAGAACCCTTTCTATGACCTTTTCAAAAGCCAATCCCCTCTTTTTCGAAGCAGCCATGAATCCTCCCGATTCAGATAGGCAGGGATTGAGGTTGATGTCGATTACCATAGGAACCGATTTTGTTGTTACCCTGAAATCGATACGAACATACCCTTTCAGGCCCAGTTCATTCCAACATTTTTTGCATATCGCGATCAACTCTTTTTTCAATGACTCATCCTGACTGGAGAAGTGGAAAGTCCTCTGGGTGTGAGTGTACTCAAATGATTTGTCATCCCATTTTGATTTATAACCCATCATTTTTGGTTTTCCCTTAGGATAACCGATAAATGTCATTTCGGCCAGGGGAAGTACTTCGGGGCCATCGGCTCCATAAAGGATGGAGATATTGAACTCGCGTCCATCAATAAACTCTTCAATAAAATAGTGATAAATGCTTTTTTTACTGATATTTTTAATGAATTCGATATCCGAACCGACGAACACGCAATCTTCATCCAGTTCAAGCGATCCCTCTTCCCAAACCGGTTTTAAAATGTACTTTTTATTGGGTTTCAGTTTATGACATTCATTGAGTGTGAATCCTTTCGGGGTTTTTACCCCGATTGCATTCAGCTCCTTCTTTGCCAGATATTTATTGGAGCAATGGAACATTGGTATCAATGGAGATCCTGTATATGGGATTCTGACGAAATTCAGGACTGAGTTGGCAAGAAACGTAAACTCGCCTTTATTTCCGATCGTTTCAACAAGATTAAAAATGATATCCGGATTAATTTTTTGAATGTGGCCGATTGCAGATTTTAAATTTAGGTCTATTTGTAAAAAGGAAACTTCATAATTCAGCTTTTTCAATGCATCTGTTACCAGGTTCACTTGCTCAATCACATCAGCCTCATCATCCTTGGGCTTTTTCGATAATTTATTATAAAGGATCAGAACTCTCTTTTTCATTTCAGGGAAAGTTTTTTATAAAAGCCCGTATCTTTTTCGAGCCGAAAGCATAATACCCTCGATTATATCAGAGTAACTGTACCCGTGCATATAGGCAAGGATTGGCAAATCGGAATGGATCTTATCGAGGCCTGCCAAAGGATTCACTTCGATAAAATTCGGCGTTCCGAAACGATCAACGCGGATGTCGACCCTGCCGCCATCAAGACAACCTAAAGCCCGCCATGTTGTTAATGCGAGGGCGATACATTTATCAGATATGTCTTTCCCGGGAATTTTGTAGTCAACTGCTTTCAGGTAATCTGATTTGGTTTGATAAGAGTATATATTATTGGTATTATCCTGTTTGTACAAAATCTCCATGATGCCTATTGAATAGCTTTCGCTGCCGCTGCCAAGGATACCGACTGTAAACTCCCTGCCAGGCAGGTACTCCTCAACCAATAAACCTGAAGGATAGCGCTTGAGCAGATCTGTACAAATTGTCAATAATTCATCGGGGTCATTTACCTTTGATAATGCATTGATCCCTTTACCGGTGCCCTCGGCATTGGGCTTTACAAACAACGGATATGTCATATCAACAGCTGCGCAATCATCAATTTGTTCAATGATTTTAAATTCAGGTGTTGGAATCCCGCAATCCCTCACAACACGCTTTGTCATTCCCTTATGTAATGTCAGCGAGAGTACAAGAGGATCTGAAAATGTATAAGGAACCTGATAAACATCGAGCAATGCCGGTACTTGTGCCTCGCGTCCTATGCCATGAATTCCTTCACAAATATTGAAAACCAGGTCCCATCGGTCGCCCTTTGAAAGGCGCTGAATCAGGTGTTTGACATGGCCAACGCGGTTGGTACGATAGCCAAGCTGCTGCAGGGTCAGGTCGATTGCTTCAATAGTGCTATCACGGTCAAATTCCGCTGTTTCCTCTTCACTGTAGCCTTCTTTCAGGTAATCTGACCGCAAATCGTAGGTTAATCCTATGGTCATGGGTTATTGGGTAAAATCCGGGTATTTGAAGACTTTCTCTTCATAATTTTTCAGCAGGGTATAGCCATCTTCTCTACCTAAAAAATAATCAGGGAGTAAGGGGATTTTACCTCCACCACCCGGGGCATCCACCACATATGTTGGTACAGCATACCCACTGGTATGGCCACGCAGGCCTTTGATAATTTCAAGACCTTTTTCGATAGTGGTGCGGAAGTGCCCCGAACCCACTACCGGATCGCATTGATACATGTAGTAGGGGCGGACCCGGATCTTTAACAAGGCATGCATGAGATTTTTCATCACCTGCACATCATCATTGATGCCTTTCAGCAAAACTGTCTGGCTGCCCAATGGGATGCCAGCATTGGCAAGCCTTTCGCAAGCCTCTTTCACTTCGAGGGTGATCTCATCTGCATGTGTAAAATGAATGCTCAGGAACAGCGGATGATATTTTTTCATCATATTAACCAATGGCTTTGTGATGCGCTGAGGCAGAACTGCGGGTACCTTGGTACCAATGCGGATAATTTCAACATGGGGAATGCTGCGCAAACGTGATAGCAGATACTCGACATGCAAATCGGGCATAGTCAGCGGATCGCCTCCTGATACCAGAACATCGCGTACCTCACTGTGTTGTTCAATGTAATTTAACCCTGCTTCCCAAGATTTGACTCCGATATGACATTTGTTTTTTGCCACCATACGGGTTCGCGTGCAGTAACGGCAATAGGTTGAACAAAAGCCGGTAACCAGGAATAAAACCCTGTCGGGATAACGATGAACAATATTTGGCACAGGGCTGTCATGCTCTTCAGCTAACGGATCGGATGCTTCCCCTGAATGTACCAGGAATTCATCGAAAACCGGAACAACACTCTTGCGTAACGCCTGCTCCGGATTATTCTGGTCTAGAAGGCTGATATAATATGGTGATATCCTCAATGGCAGCGACTGACCTTTGGCCCCATCGGGTTTTACTTCATTATCCGAAAGCCTTACATATCTTGCAAGTTGACCAATGGATCGCGCGCTGTTTTTGATTTGCCAGTGCCAGTTGTTCCAGTCTTTAACACTGGCTTCAGGGAAGTAAGTTTGTAAAAATTCAAGTGAACGATCACTGATGGCGGGTCTGTCACGATCGACACGCGATTTGAAATATTCATCTAAGAGTGTTGCTTCGTCTATGAAGGTGGGCTGACTTGGAGGTTCTTCTTCTTCTGATAATTCTATATTGGGGATGACCAGTTTCTCGTTTGGATTTTTTTCCATTTTATTTTTTGCCGGTTTGGAAATTAAATTTAATGATGCCGTCTGCCTGTCAAATATATTTTTAATTGACTGTAAAACAATTTATTATACATATCAGCAGTTAACATTTTTCACATTGAAAATTCAGATGCAAATAGGTAACATTTTTATGTATTTTTGACATTGCCAAACGATTATTTTTCAACAAAATTATGTTAATAAACCTCCGCTGAATGAAGCTGTTTTGTCGCAAGTTTGGAACCGGTCACCCGGTCGTGATTTTACACGGACTATTCGGTCTTTCCGATAACTGGGTCAATTTTGGACGCCGGTTAAGTGAGCGCTATGCCGTATACATCCCCGATTTACGCAATCATGGTCAATCTCCTCATAGTAGTGTGTTTGACTTTCCGTCATTGGAAAATGATCTTGTTGAAATGTTTGAGGAATATGGGCTGACAAATTTATTTCTGATCGGACATTCGTTGGGGGGGAAAATAGCTATGTTTATCACGCTTAATCATCCCGAACTGGTCAAAAAACTGATCGTTGCAGATATTTCGCTGCGTAAATCAGCTCCTGACAGGGAGCATCAGGAGTTACTCAATGCAATGATGACTATTGATTTCAGTGATGCAAAATCGAGAAGCGATGTGGAAAAGCAAATGAATATAAAGGTTAAAAGTTTAAAGCTACGGCAATTTCTATTAAAAAATGTTTACTGGCGCGATCGAAATAGCCTTGATTGGCGGTTAAACCTGAAAGCGATAAATGATAACCTTCTATCCATTTTTGAAGGAGTAAATGTTTTTGGTGTTTACGATGGGCCAGCAATGTTTATCCGCGGTGGATTGTCTGATTATATACTGGATACGGACATTCCTGAACTTAAAATGAAATTCCCCGGGGCAGAGGTGAAAACCATTGCGAATGCTTCACATTGGG
>JBAXKG010000035.1:0-30068 GCA_037137455.1 Bacteroidota bacterium | reverse complement strand
TGAATCATATGTCAAAAATTATCACTAAATAAACAAAAATTTGTCATTTGTCATCTCTCTCAGGAATGAGCCCCATCTCTATTGCGATCTGCTGTAATTTTGCAAGCGCCGCCTTCCCGCTGGTTCCCAGGCTAAGGGTGTTTTCATTAACGAACAGCCGGATATGCTTTTTCATGACATCTTCGTCCATCTCCCTGGCATGCTCTCTCACAAACGGCATAGCCACTTCGGGATATTTTAAGGCAAATTCGACACTGCGGTGCATAACGCGGTTGAGTTTATTTATCAAATCATTTCCAAGTCCTTTCCGCGCAACAATGCCGCCCAGCGGTATCGGTGATCCTGTAAGTTTTTCCCAAAAGTTTCCCAGGTCGAGGATTTTTTTTAATCCTTTCTGCTCATAGGTAAAACGATTTTCATGAATGATTACTCCGGCATCAACAGAACCATTAAGAATGGCCTGCTCAATATCTGAAAAAAGCATGAAGTGTTTTTCGCTGAATTTTGGAACCGCAATTCTGAAAAGCATGTGGGCTGTTGTATAATTTCCGGGAACTGCAACTGAAAGCCGTGGCAAGTCTTCAAGAGTATAATCGTTTTTGCTGATCAGCAAAGGGCCGTTGCCAAAGCCTAAAGCGCTTCCCGAATCAAGCAGCTCATAACTGTTACGGAGTAATAACCAGGTGAAAAAACTAACCTTCAACATATCCAGGCTTCCTGCCATTGCCATATGGTTGAGGGTTTCAACATCGTGAAACTCAATATCAAATTTTAACCCTTCCAGGTCGATCCGTTCGTGAAAGATCGCGTCAAAAATAAAGGTGTCATTCGGGCAAGGAGATATAGCTAATGTTATCATGGAGCATTAATATCATTGAAGAGCCAGCGTATCCCACAATACCTTGTTCAGGTTTTTTAATGCAAGACTGAGCTTCCAACGCGATTTATCCCGCTGTTCTACCAGATTCGAAATCGCCCTGAGTTGGAGGCATGGAATTTTTTCAGTTAAACAGGAAAAGAAAAACGCGGCCCCTTCCATACTTTCCAAATCAGCCATCGCGAGCTTTTTAATCCTGGCGATACTTTCCGCATTGCCCCGTACAGTACTTGAAGTTATTCCCCTGACTTTTGGGAGTTTTCTGATAATTTCAAGATTCACCAACGAATCTTTTTCAAAAATATCATTGAACAACTTCCCATTCTTGTATGGTGGACTATCGGGATCGGTAAGACCGAGTTCAAAGACTGACAAGAATCGGTCGCCATCCTCGGCGCCCAACTCGGGAACACAATCTTCGACTACATTTACCACCGATCCGGGTGGCAACGATTTATTAAATGTGCCTGCAATCCCGGCATTTATGACAAGGTCGTAGCGATTCATCGCCAAATGTTTCCCCAGAAAATAGGCAGTCGGAACCATGCCAACACCCGTAATAAGTACATCAATAAGGCTGTTTTTATATTGATATCTTGAAAATTGCTCACTTTGCTTTCCAAGCAGGGGCATTCTGTCGAGAAGTGGCCTGATCTCAAATGCAGTGGCAGCGGCAAGGAGGAAATGCATAAATGAAGCTTTGATACAAAAGTAGGCTTTTATGCTGAAATATTTTTTAGCTTTGTCGCTCATATAGATTATTCATCATTTAATTTCAACTCCGCTATGACTGAAAAAATACAAAATATATTAAGTGATTCCAAGGCTGCACGATGGGGTGCCCTTGCCCTGATTTCATTTACAATGTTGTCGGCCTATTATTTTGTCGACATGATAGCCCCGCTTGAATCATTGCTCGAAATCAAGCCCTATTCCTGGACGCCGAGTAATTATGGATTTTTCTCGGGATCGGAGTATATGCTGAATGTTCTTGGATTTTTGATAGTGTCGGGAATCATCCTTGATAAAATGGGAATCCGTTTTACCGGTCTCACTGCAACAATCGTGATGTTGGTAGGTGGATTAATAAAACTTTACGGACTTACCCCCTATTTTTATGAAGGGGGATTCGGGTATGAGTTTTTCAATTCTTTCTGGACTTCAATGCCTGCCTCTGCCAAGGTAGCAGCAATTGGATATGGAATTTTTGGTATTGGTGTTGAAATGGCCGGGATTACTACCTCCCGTACTGTTGTAAAGTGGTTTAAAGGAAAAGAGATGGCCCTGGCCATGGGTATGCAGCTGGCTACTGCCCGTTTAGGCGCATCTGTTGCTTTTTTCTTCTCGGCAGATATGGCAGGTGAAAAATTGGTTGATGGCATCAGGACAGGAAACGTTCTGAACCCGGTATATGTCGGAGTTGCCTTGATATGCATTGGCTTTCTTTCATTTCTGATGTACACTTTCATGGACAAAAAACTGGACAGGCAGACGGGCAACGCCGGCCCAGGCGCCGATCCTACCGAGGAATTTCATGTCAGGGACCTGGCTAAAATTATTACAAACCGCGGTTTTATTCTTATTTCCCTGCTTTGCGTCCTTTTTTATTCCGGGGTTTTCCCGTTTCTGAAATATGCCGTTTATATGATGCAATCGAAGTTGGGGGTCGATGCCCACATCGCCGGTAAAATATCAGGCCTTCTTCCTATCGGAACTATTCTGCTTACACCGGTTATCGGGTATTTCCTTGATAAAAAGGGGAAAGGTGCCACAATTATGATTTTTGGAGCAGTTTTGCTCACCCTTGCCCATCTTGCCTTTGCATTTATGCCCAATAGCATAACCCTGGCTATTATTGCCATTATAGTTCTGGGTGTCGCCTTCTCACTTGTTCCTGCCTCCATGTGGCCTTCTGTCCCAAAAATTGTAGAGGAACGTTATCTCGGATCGGCATATGCCCTGGTTTTCTGGATTCAGAATATCGGACTTATGTTCTTTCCATGGCTGATCGGTGTTGTAATTCAGATGGTTAACCCGGGTGTTACCGAAGCCATTCAGTCGGGCGACACATCGGCTGTGTATAATTATACCGTCCCAATGCTCGTATTCTCCAGCCTTGGTGTCGCGGCTATTTTTCTTGGTTTTCTTCTGCGACGTGAAGATAAACGTAAAAACTACGGTCTGGAATTACCCAATAAGCGCACTTAACGGTTAATCTTGTCCATGAAAATAAAAATATTTTTGTCGACCTGGCTGCTGTTGCTTGTTTTTCAATTTATTACCAAAGCCGGTGGACTTTCAATATCAACCGACACCATCGATGCACCTTTAAAAAGTCCAATTAACAGTTATATCATGGACTTTGAAAATGTTCCTGACTTTTCGCTTTTATTTAATGACTGGACAGTCAACGACGTGGACAAACATGATACATATGGAATTACCAGTTATTCATTCCTTCACCAGAGTGAACCTATGGCATTTATCTGTTTCAACCCTGCGCAGGTAAACCCGTCCATGGCTTCTGACCAGGCAATAAAGCCACACTCCGGACTGAAGTTTGGAGCATGCTTTTCATCAAATCCGCCTTCGAACGATGACTGGTTCATTTCTCCTCAAATACAACTTGGCACTAATGGCAGCTTCTCATTCTGGATAAAATCGTATAATGATACTTACGGTGTTGATGATTACCTTGTGGCTGTTTCAACAACCGGAAATACTCCTGCAAATTTTACCCCGATATCGGGAACTGATACTTTGCACACAACCACTACCTGGGTGAAAAAGACTTTCAACCTGAATAATTATAATAATCAGAAAGTTTTTGTTGCAATACATTGTATTTCGAACGATCACTTCATAATGATGATCGATGATCTGGAGGTGAAGCCTCAGGGATCATCAACAGTCATTGCCGATTTTTCTGCAGATAAAACAACGTTAAAAGTAGGAGAGAAAGTGAATTTTAATGATCTGTCTTCCGGAGTCCCTTCATCCTGGACCTGGACATTCACAGGAGCTACACAGGTTACATCATTCCAACAGAACCCGACAGGTATCGAATATGCTTCTCCGGGTACATTCCCTGTAAAATTAAAAGCAAGTAATGGAATTTCAATTGATTCAATTACCAAAACGGCTTACATCACAGTTACAGAACTACCTTCCTCGATGTCACTTGATTTTGAATCACTCAGCGACTTTACATTAGTTTTTGACCCATGGACTGAGATCGATGTGCGTGGTGGAAATACCTATGGGATAAACCAATCAAGCGGACTTCCTTACTTTTTCCCAAACACTAACCAGCCAATGGCGTACATCTGTTTTAACCCATCCAAAACCACGCCAGCTTTGACCAACCTGCAGCCTCATTCAGGAGAGAAACTTGGCTGTTGTTTTTCATCCATTCCCCCAAACAATCCCAACAATAAATGGCTGATTACACCAAGGATGAGACTGGGTATCGACCCACAGATTGAATTTTGGGTACAATCCTACAGTTTGACGTATGGCTATGAAAAGTACAATGTGGCTGTGTCAGTAACTGACTTGAACCCATCGAGCTTTGTCCCTGTCAATGCCGTGCCCGATAGCGCCCCCATTACCTGGGCGAAGCGAAGTTACGACCTGTCGAAGTATACAAACCAGAATGTCTACATTGGCATCCAGTGCATCACAAATGATGGTTTTATTTTCATGCTCGATGATATTTCCATCACATCCACCGTGGGTTTAAGTGATAAAGAAAATCCCGATAATCTTATCATTTTCCCAAACCCCGCTAAAGAACAGATTTCCTTATCATTTTCCAATGTCAAGCCCATGGAATTAAAAATCGGAATGATCAACGCCATGGGCAACGAAATAAGGTCGTGGGAGGTTTCAGCGCCAGGTACACTTACACTCGATATCCACGATGTGCCACGGGGAGTATATATCCTGACGATAAAACTGGGAGACGAATATTATACGCGCAAAATTTCGGTCATTAATTAATCCGACAAAAGATACATGAAGCCATTCATCAGGAATATTTTGATACTGGGCAGTCTTACATTTGCTTTATTCCCGGGCATGGTGGCCGCGCAGTTAAACCAGGGCGGAATTCCCCGTAGCTTTTCACTCTCCATGGCGCCTGCAGAACGCGATTTGATTAATGTGAAACCACCTTTAACCGATATCCTGCTGCAGGAAGATGAACAAACACCGCTTCCATACCGCTTTGCGGTTAACCTTCCGGTTGACCTTGGTATTAACGCAGGCTGCTGGGAAAAAGCGCCGGATGGATCAAATATCTGGCGGCTGAGTTTAAAATCACCCGGTGCATTGGCGTTGACCCTGTACTTTGATCAGTTTTATATTCCTGAAGGCGGAAAATTTTTTGTTTACAATTCATCCCGGACACAATGGCTTGGAGCATTTACATCTTTGAATAACAATGATTTATCGACTTTTGCTACCGGATTAATCTACGGAGATCAAATCACGCTTGAATACAATTCACCAGGTGAATTGCAACCCCCATTACTCCATGTTTCTGAAGTGGCATATGCCTACCGGGGAATTGGTGAATATTCATCACTTAAAACAGGTTTCGGAACAGCCGGAAAATGCATGGTTAATGTGAAATGCAGCGAAGGATTTCAGTGGTACAACCAAAAACGGAGTATAACCCGGATCGCGGTAAAGAAAGGTTCTTCAAGTGTTTGGTGTACAGGATCACTTGTAAACAATACTCTGAATGACGGTAAACCATACATCCTCACTGCCGATCACTGTGGATATAATTCTACTGCCTTGGATATCAGCAGGTGGATATTTTATTTTGACTATGAAAGCTCCGTCTGTCCCAATCCGCCAAAAGAGCCGGTATCAAAATCGATTACCGGAGCTGTTCTGGTTGCAAGGAGCGGAGGCAGCGCCTTTTCCGGCTCCGATTTTTTTATGGTACTCCTGCACACAGCCATCCCCGATTCATTCAATGTTTATTACAATGGATGGAACCGCGATGGAATATCAAGTCTTTCAGGCGTCGGCATTCATCACCCGCAGGGAGATATAAAGAAAATTTCAACTTATACAACGCCGCTACAACCCTCGTCATATCCCGGAAATCCGGATCAGGCGCACTGGCGTGTTAACTGGTCGGCTACTTCCAATGGTTTTGGAACAACAGAGGGCGGTTCGTCGGGGTCGCCAATTTTTGATAAATCGGGAAGACTTGTTGGAACACTTACCGGTGGAGATTCATCATGCGATTCAAACTCACTGGGATTACCTGATTATTATGGGATGTTCTCATATCATTGGGACCAAAACGGAACAGAACCCGGCAAAAGGCTGAAACCATGGCTTGATCCGATAGGTTCTGACGTTGTTGAATTAAATGGCTGGGCTCTCACGGTCGATGAACCGAAAATAGATGATTTAATAACAATTTATCCGAATCCGGCGATTGACAAGGTAAATATCATAACATCGCGGGCAGGTATTAAAAACCTTGAGATCATCTTGTTTGATTTATTGGGGAATATTTTACATAAAATCGATCTAAATTCCTTTGAAAACCAGAATAACCAAATCAGCCTTTCCGGATTGACCAGGGGAATGTACCTGATTTACATAAGTGATGGCGAGCGCCGGGTGATGAGGAAAATAATTAAGCAATAACAGGGGAAAAGTATTGAATAATAAGTTGGGATGCAGGGGCAACACATAAATACAATCCTTGATTATATTAATATTTCGGAGCTTTTAAAAGAAATTGCACGAAAAGTGGTCAACGGGGAACGTGTTTCTCCCGCTGAAGGAATCGTGCTTTTTGAACAGGGTGAGTTGGGACTTCTTGGGCTGCTGGCTGATATGGTACGTTGGAGGAAAAACGGCAACAAGGCTTTCTACATCCGGAATTTCCATATTGAACCAACAAATATTTGTGTCAATAAATGTAAATTCTGTTCCTATTCGCATCATTTCAGCCATACAAAATGGGAACTCAGCGTTGATGAGATACTTGAAAAGGTTTGTTCGCAGGATGATAATGTTTCGGAATTGCATATAACCGGGGCGGTTCATCCCGACCGTGATATTTATTATTATGGTGAATTGTTGAAAAAGATTAAAGTTGCCCGGCCCCATCTTCATGTTAAGGCCTATTCGGCAGTTGAGCTGGATTACATGTTTGAAAAATCGGGCATGGAAATCAGCGATGGACTGAAATATCTGAAATCCTGCGGACTCAATTCGATACCTGGAGGTGGCGCAGAAATCTTTGATGAGAATATCAGAAAAAAAATCTGTGGCATGAAATCCACATCTGATAAATGGCTTGAAATTCATGAAACGGCACATCTTCTTGGTATTCCATCCAATGCAAGCATGCTTTACGGGCACCTCGAAACGAATCTACATCGCGTTGATCATCTTGAACGGTTACGGCAGGTTCAGGATCGCACCGGTGGATTCAATGCCTTTATACCTTTGAAATTCCGTAACAGCAACAATGAAATGTCAGATATCCCGGAAGTGTCGGTGGTGGCGGATATGAAAATGTATGCTGTTGCCCGGATTTACCTTGATAATTTTCCTCACCTGAAGGCCTATTGGCCTGCTGTTGGTCGAAAGCTGGCACAAATATCATTGTCGTTTGGTGTAGATGACCTTGACGGTACCATTAATGATTCGACGCGGATATATTCACTGGCCGGCGCCGAAGATCAGAACCCGGTTATGACAGTTTCGCAGATGGTTTCAATGATCACTGAAGCAAAACGAATACCGGTAGAGCGAGATTCCCTATTCCTTACTCACGGCTAAGCTCCTTACGGATCAAATCATGCACTTTTTTTGCAACTTGCTTTGAATCAAGATGCTTTATTGAATCATAAGGAATAGGATCAAGCACCTTTGCCTGGATATTATAATTTTCGTTGATTAAAAATCCGCCTTTACGTATAGCTTTCGATGTGCCTTTGATAACAATTGGCAGGATTGGAGCCTGATTAACGAGTGCAATGTGGAAAGCGCCGGTCTTAAAAGTCTGGAGATTCCCGTCTTTTGATCGTGTTCCTTCGGGAAAAATCATCACTGAGTTCCCCGCTTTCATGATAAGAGCTGCATCCGACATCATTTTCCGCATGCTGCTGGCTTTAACACGGTCGAGGGAGATGTAACGGTTTAACCACATTGTCCAGCCAATAAAAGGATAATAGAAAAGCGACTTCTTCGCAACCCATTTAAAATGGGCCCAAAGTAAAAAAAGAACGATAATGTCGGCGCCCGATTGATGATTTGAAACCATCACATAGGTTTCGCGGCGATCTATTTTTTCACGGCCCGACACCTTTATCTTCCACATTACATTTAATTTAAGTACGATAAATGACCAGATACAGGTGCATTTGTGAAGCAGGAATAAGCGTTTATCAAATGAAACAGTCAGCAAAAACATCAGGCAAAAAAACGGGAATAGAATAGTCGATACCAGATATAGCTCAACCCAGAAATAAATGGAAACAAGATATTGGATAATTATTTTCATAAGTCAGATGTTAATGAATCATCCTGATTTTTATGAATGCTGTATTGGCGCCATTTTTCAATCAACGATTTCATATCATCAGGATAATCGGAATCGAAATGAATAAACTCCCTGGTTGTCGGATGGATAAAGCCAAGCGATTTGGCATGTAGCGCTTGCCGGGGCATCAGGGCAAAACAGTTATGCACAAACTGCTTGTATTTGGTGAAAGTTGTTCCCTTCAGAATTTCGCTGCCACCATAACTTTCATCATTAAATAACGGATGACCGATATGCCTGAAATGAACCCGGATCTGATGAGTACGGCCTGTTTCGAGCCTGCACTCAACCAGTGTAACATAACCAAACCGCTCCAGAACATGATAATGAGTAACTGCGTGCCGGCCTTTCTCGGGATCATCGTAAACAGCCTGAACCAAACGGTTGCGGATATCACGACCGATATTTGCATCGATTGTTCCTGCATCATGGTCGATATTTCCCCAAACAAGCGCTAAATAGGTACGGTCGATAGTATGATCAAAAAACTGCTTTGCAATTTTTGTTTGCGCCAGCTCGTTTTTGGCAATCAACATTATCCCGCTGGTATCTTTATCGATACGGTGAACAAGATATGGCTTTGCATCTGTATCACCCGGTTTGTTTTGTTGCAAATGATATAACAATGCATTTTGAAGTGTTCCGGTAAAGTTTCCGTGTCCGGGATGTACAACCATACCAGGGGCTTTGTTTACAATTAGTATATCGTCATCTTCATAAACCACCGAAACAGGAATATTTTCGGGATATACTTCGGTGTCGCGGGGCGGAAAAGCCAGTACAATGGAAATAACATCGAGGGGTTTGATTTTGTAATTGGATTTGATCACCACGCCATTCACAAGAATGTTGCCTGCACGGGCCGAATTCTGTATCCGGTTCCGGGAGGCATGCTCAATTTTGGCCATCAGGTACTTATCAATCCTCAATTGGCTCTGACCCTTGTCGACGACAAACCGAAAGTGTTCAAATAAATCATTTGATTCTTCCGGATTTATTTGTGTTTCATTCATGGTGCACGGCTATATGAATACTTACCGTGAAAGGATGAATTTTGCCAGGCCAATTCGGATTCCTGAACGGTCTTTGACTTCAAGGAAATAAAGACCGTTATTCAGAGCGGCGACATCAACTTCATTTTTAAAACCAGTTGTCAGCCTTACATGCCCCACAAGATCTGAAATAGTGATGGTGGCTGTTTCGGAAACCCTTTTGTTGTCAAGGTCTTCAGGGATTCGAATATATAAGGCGCTACCTGAACAAGGGTTTGGAAAGAGAGTGAGTTTTACATCCCTGGTCAGGATATTACCGGTTCCAATTGGAATAGGTTTTCCAACCACCGGTCTGATCATCAGCGATCCGGTAAAGGCAGAAGTATTCCATATCCCTGTGGAGTTATAAAAAATCTCATTCTGGCTGTTGTTGTAACGATCATATCCTATCGATAAATTATCTCCTGTGGTTTGAATCCAGCCAACATAAAATGTACCTGTGATCACCAGCGGCGGATCAAGGTGATAGGTTACAAACTTATTAAGACTGTCGGCAAAACGAGGATATACAAGGTCGGAATAGATCGTATCGCCGGGCTTTCCTGCATTATCATTCCAAATACATAAATAGAAAAACTGTTGACTTGTTTTGCTCAGCGTCCTGTTGAAGTACATTTGAACAGCCCGCAAAATATCTGGTGATTTATTTAATCGGAACCGGTAGGCAAGTTTCGAACCCGCGGGGGTAAGTCCGTAGCTGGCCTCTGGTGTGCCATCATCATAAGCGTAGTAGTTAAAGAACTTCTGGTAAGCCTGCATTGTGTCGCCTGCAATTGACCCGGGGGTAACATCTTTCACCACGTGCTTCACCAGGAAAATGGCGCTGTCAGCCTGGCTTATCGGGATCAGGAATGGCAATTGAGGATGTGCAAAGGGCTGGTAGTTGACATAACTGCTATCCCAAAAGGTCGGGATCAGATAATTTCCTCCGTTATACGATTTTGAAAAACTTCCGCCAGGTTGAGAAACATAATAATTGTAAGAAGACAAATGAGGTTTTATGTCACGGTTACTCATGAGTATATCAAGGGTGTCGCGGATTTCATTTGTGGGATCATCGCTATATTGCGGATAAGGCATTGATTCATATCGTTTTAATAAAGATGGTGGCCGGTAAATAAAACGAAGTTCAGGATAGATGGTGTCATAGCGGTCGCGTCCAGAATCGAGATAAATGTTATCAAGGTTCCATTGGGCGGTATTGCTTTGCCAGCTGGGTTCGGCGGCGCTTGCAAGGCTTACGTAGTTGAAAAACCGGAAGCGGAAATTCCTTCTGAAATATTGTGAATCAGTAACAGGAATGAAGACCTGAAGGAAGGACTTTTTTTGTTTATTATTGACAGTATCGTTCTGGAAAGCTTCTAATGTCATGCCATTGGCAAACCAAACTTTCTTCCAAACATCGGGAATAATAATTGTGCTGTCGGCAGGAGTGATGCTGTCACGAGCAGGAACAACGAGGAATTGTAAAATCAATGAATCAGCCTTTTGAGGAGCTTTTCCCCTTCCCTGGGGCTGATAATAGAAACTAAGGTACACCGAATCGTCAGGTGTGAAGGAATCAAGCCTGATATATCTTGAAGTGAGCCAATCAGCAATGAAGGGCAGTGGGCCGGGTTTAGCATTGGGATACATGTTTCCTGAATCATTAATGGCATCGAGGGTAACAGCGCCAATATTGATCGGGTAAACCGGAATGTCGTTATTTTCAAAGGCAAAACGGTCAATCCAACGAAGTGGGGAGGGAAAAACACCATTGGCAGAAAAATCGTCAAAGAATGGCAGAGATACCGGGATAGTGTCTGAAGCCGCGTCAAGGTACTGATCCCAAACATCGCCATTGGTTTGAGTATCGGTTTTCATCCGGTTTAACTCCATAGCTTTTGCTTTCACCATAGGGTTTACTTGTAAACCAGTCAGAAACTCCTGGCTAAACCCGGCAATCCCGGTGAGCAGAGAAATCAAGATGATTAATAAAAATCGCATTATAAAAAATTTACCATTCACTATAAACTATCTGGATTAACTTTGTCAATCATAGATTCAGCTGCTTTTGCTCCCATCCCCACTGTAATATCAATAGTTGAACCTTTATCAATTTCGGTACCAGGACTAATAGGCCTGCCTTTAAAAATCTGGTTCTGTACGGCATCTTCATCAAACGATCTGATATATAAAAGTCTTCCCAGTTTCAATCCCGCAGATTCAAGCATGGTCTGAGCCTGGCGCAAAGTTAGGTCGCGCAGGTCAGGCATAGTTGTTTTTTCAGGAACAATCGTGGTTATTGTCAGATAAACCATTCGGTGTTTCTTCACTTTTGAACCGGGATAAGGATCCTGTGATAAAATGGAGCCATTGGGTTTTTCATTATCAAAAATGGAATCAACAACTGAAAACTGGTAATTCTTGTTGTCCGGGCTTCCAAGAACCTCCTGGATATAAAGGCCCCTGAAATCTGGAACAATGAGGTAATCGCTGTGTTTGGTGTACCATGACAGCGATTGCAGAGTTATCCAGATCAAAATGAATGTACTCCCGATCGCGATGAAGAGATGTTTAAGAAATTTTTTTGAAAAAAGGAATCGTAAAAAATCCATCCGCCGGTTTAAATAAATAACCTGAAATCGACCGTTTTATTGTATTTCCCTAAAGATGCGACAAACTTACGGAAAAATTGAATTTTGCACAAGGAGCAATAATTTTGTGCTAATTTTGCGCATCATAATTTGTTCGGTATGTTGAATGTTGCCATCGTAGCAGGAGGCGATTCCGGTGAATACGGAATTTCCATAAAAAGCGGAAAGCAGGTCGAATTATATATCGATCGTGAATTGTTCAGGCCTTTCCTGATTGAGATACGGGGAAAAAGCTGGAATTACCGTATCGGCCTGAAAAACTTCCCGGTTGATAAAAATGATTTCAGCCTTACAATTGGAAAGCGAAAAATACGCTTTGATATAGTTTTCAATGCCATTCATGGAACACCAGGTGAAAACGGCAGGTTGCAGGGTTATCTCGATATGCTCGGAATTCCTTATACTTCATGCGATGTAACGACTTCTGCACTCACTTTTAACAAGAGCTTTTGCAAAGATGTGGTTGCTTCCTGCGGAATTCAGACTGCCCGATCCTTACATCTTTTCCATAACGCTTCTGATAATTCCGAAAAAATCCTCAAAGAACTTTCGCTTCCTGTATTTGTAAAACCTAATAATGGCGGATCGAGTGTCGGGATGTCGAAAGTAAATCTGAAAAAGGAATTGTCCATTGCCCTGACCAAGGCTTTTAAGGAAGATACAGAGATTCTTGTTGAAGAATTTGTGGAGGGAAGAGAATTTACTTGTGGCGTACTTAGAACAAAAGGAGAGATTGTGACCTTTCCAGTCACCGAGATAATACCAAAAAATGAGTATTTCGACTTCGAAGCCAAATACAAGAAGGGAATGTCCGATGAAGTTGTGCCTGCAAATATACCTCAACATGATTTTCACCAATGCCAGAAAATTTCAAGAATTCTTTATGAAAAGTTAAATTGTAAGGGAGTAGTTCGTTTCGATTATATTTTCACAGGTAAAGCTTTTTACTTTCTTGAAGTCAATGCCGTTCCCGGATTAACCGCCGCAAGCATTGTTCCAAAGATGGCCCGCGCCCACGGCTGGTCTTTCACAGAGTTGATTACCCGGCTTATAAACGAGGAGATCGTGTTTTCCGCTCCGTAGGTGCGGAATATATTGAAATATTGGATTGACAAACTAACTTATAATTCCCGTATTAAATAATAACTCAATACATGTCCGACCTCCTCTTTGCCACCAACAACCAACACAAACTTCAGGAGATACAGAATATCCTTGGCAATAATTTTCATATTCTGAGCCTTAAAGATGTCGGCCTTGATGTTGAAATTCCTGAATCCAGGGAAACCATTGAAGGAAATGCTTCTCAAAAAGCCTGGTTTATCTATGAAAAATCGGGGATTAACTGTTTTGCCGATGATACCGGACTGGAGATTGATGCGCTGGATGGCCGCCCGGGAGTTTATTCGGCAAGGTATGCAGGAGACGGTTGTAGTTTCAATGACAATATCGATAAAATCCTTGAAGAGCTTTCAGGAATTGTGAACCGGAAAGCACATTTCAGGTGTGTGATTTGCCTGGTAATGGATGGCATTGAGTATTTTTTTGAGGGCAGGGTAGATGGTGTGATTACAACATGCAGAAGAGGCACAGGAGGCTTTGGGTATGATCCTGTATTTCTTCCTGATGGACATATTCAAACCTTTGCCGAGATGCCCGCATATCTGAAAAATGGAATAAGCCACAGGGGCAGAGCGGCTGAAAAGATGCGAAAAGCAATAAAAAAAACCGTTCCGGAGTAATCAGAAACGGTTTTTTTAAATTACGAATTAAGAATTACGAAAAATCCTCAAATCCTCAAATTACATTACGGAAATATAACTCCCGGGTAATTTGTAATATTTACATGGGGAACAGTGCTTCCATATTGTGTGTTAATAGCATCGATGAAATAATTGGCCGCTACTGCACATCCACGAGGGTTCAGGTGAACTCCGTCGAGTGAGAAAGCTCCTCCGGTGACGAATTTCGAGTTCATTTTAATACCATCCCAAACGATCCCTTTCTGCAACTCAGTAAATTTAGCATTCATGTCGACAACACCAATTTTAAAAGTGGTGGCAAGGCCCTGGATGATCTGATTATAGTATGTTGTCGCAGCCTTGATGTTGTTGATTTCGTCTTCAGTCAGAACGTACTGTGAAGGAATGCCCCAAGGCATGAAATTGATACGGCTTATGATCCCCATGCCAAAACATTTCAATGAATCCTGGGGAACGCTGAGAAGTACAAGTTCTCCCGGCTTCATCTGACGAACCTTGAACATTGGATGTGAAGAAGTTGGATCTGCAATCAGGAAAGGGTTAGGCCCCAATTGATAAATAAAGGGTAACTTATAAATATGCTTCATTGTGTTATTTACTGAATCGACCAGTGATTGCCTTGGAAGTACGAGTCCATTGTATGGAACAGTAGTGAAGTAGGGTATTGTCGTGATGTCGGGCACATTGGCGATCACGCCTTTGGCGCCGCCAGCTGTCATCGCAAGCAGTACGCCGCCCATTGCCTTCTGGAAGAGACCAGGGCTGGTAATGGTATCTCCAACGCCACCTGTTAGTGCATACGACAATACATCATTGTCGCCTAACCACGAAATGAAAAAAGTCGGGGTCAGCTTTGCAAATTCATTAACTACCATGAAGGCAGGGTTGGCAGGTTCTGAGCAGAACCTGAAATAATATGGATTTGCCCTGACCGGAGGAGCCAGAAATGCACCGTTGCCATAACCCGGAGCCAACATGTGAAATGATTTTGCTCCCGGGATAGCAAGGTTATGCACCTGGTATCCAACCGGCGTTAACGGATCTCTTGCTCCAATATAAGGTACAGGCGCCAAAGAGGTGGCCCCCAGGCAATCGACACTGTAACCAAGCACCATTCTTGGCCTCGAACCTGGGAATTCCAACCCGTATTCACTTTTTATTAGAGGCTGTACGAAATTACCGCCGCCTGCAAGTTGTAGTTGCCCGGCAACCAGGTTGGCAATGGAATTTTTCTGACCCGTATTGTACAATGCAGCATCCTCGATACCGGCCATCATTGAATTTCCGATAGAAACTATCTTGGCGAAATTGGCTGATCCATTCGTGACCGCGGGTTCATCAATCTTTCGTTCACAAGCAGTGAACAGAGCCAGCGACAATATAATGAAAAGAATTTTTTTCATAATGTTAATATATTAAAAGTTAAAAATTGTAGGTTAAACCAAGACCAGGGCTGTAAACAGCATTACTATAGGTGCCGGCAAAATTGTCGGGGCTAAAGGTGCCGCTTCTTTTCGAACCCATAATGTACAGGAAGGCAGCATCAATGCTGAGACCCTTGACGGGATATAGGGAAATCCCACAGGTCATCCCGATCTGGTTCAAACTTGGGGTTTGAGGATTAAGATAATCGTCCTTTACCGGAGATGGATCATAGTAACCACCTACGCGGATGGTAAGCAGGTCGCTCATCTTATACTGCGCCCCTATACGGGGTATCAGTTTGTTCATATATAAGGCAGGGCTGGCCGAACGGGTAATAGCCTGCGAAGCAGATACCTTTTCGAAACTGAAAACCAACGAATCATATGTACTCCAGAAAACATAACAGAGATTCAAACCAACCATCCATTGTTTGTTTTTTCCAAATTCATAGGATAACCCAAAATCGAGGTTTGCAGGTAAAGGCAGCATAACATCCACTTTGGTATTCGGGAAACTGGTAGACATCGATTTGGGAACGGTAAATGTTGCATTGGCTCCCTTTACACTCATTTCAATCTTGGAACGGTAATCAATACCAATGCTCAATCCTTTAAACGGATGGACCATGATACCGGCGTTAAACCCGAAATTACCGGTACTTCCATTGATATTTAATTTTCCATCGCCAGTAGCTCCCTGGTATGGAATTGCTTTGTTCATGTCAACAGATCCATAAGCATAAACAAGACCCACGCCGATTCCCACTATATCCTTGAATTTATAGGAAACCGTTGGCTGAAAGGTAAAGGCCCTGAATGTCAGATTCTGGATCAGGTAACGACCTTGCCAGTTGTCTCCCCATGAAAGTCCGTTTCCATAAGGTGTATTAATAGCGAGACCTACGCTCAGATTGGCAGTGGGTTTAAATGCTGCATAAAAATAAAGCGGAGTATTCATTTTATGTTCTAAATGAGCCTGCTCCATTACATTCAGCGGTTGAAAAGTGGTACGAGCCAATAATAAACTGACGCCGCCCGAAAAACTCCATTTTTCATTAACGAAAGCCGCCCCACCGGGGTTGTAAAATAAACTACTGGCATCGTAGCTGAGTGAAGTTCCGATAAGCCCCATGCCTATATTTCGCGCACTGTGTAAGCCTACCTGATACCCACCGCCAAATGCAGTGGTCGCTGCTAAACATAAGAATAACAGCAGAGTTGTAAATCTCCTCATAATGACATTTTTTTGGTTAATACTGGGCGCAATTTACTAATTATTTTAATATACAAGATTTTTCAATTTAGGGCGCCACCCTGACACATATAAAATCCACTACCTTTGTTACCGGAAATTGGCTCTTTTACTACTTATTAAACAATATCCACCTGCCCTCAAATCATTTTTTCACATTTTATTGAAGTTTTGAGCTTTGAGTTTTTATTTTATTTAAGAAAGAAAATTAAACCATGAGTGATTTAAAAATTGGCGATAAAGTAAAATTTCTCAATACATCCGGCGGAGGTATCGTGGCGAAAATAATTGACAGCCGAATGGTGAGTATCCTTATCGAAGATGGATTTGAAATCCCCACCATGATTAGTGAATTGATAAAAATTGATTCGAAGGATGCGGCAGGACGCTTTTTTGAGGATCATTACAATATTGATCTCCCTGAAGATTCTTCTGCCATTGATGAACCCTCAGATGACAGGTTGAGCCATCTCCCGGCTCACCTGATTTCAGATCGTAAATCAGAAGATATTTATCTTGCATTTGTTCCACATGATCAAAAATGGCTTATAACCGGTCAGGTTGATGTGTTTCTGATCAACAACAGCTCGTTCGATATCTTATATAATATTTTCAGAAAGACTCCTCTTGGTCATTATGAAGGGGTTGACTATGGCAGTATTTTCCCTGACTCAAAACTGCTGCTTGATACTATCAACCGCGAACAATTGTCACATTGGACTGAAGGATACATGCAATTCCTGTTTCATAAACAGCAAACCAGGTTTGTACTACCGCCATTTAATTCGGAATTCAGGGTTGAAGGAAAGAATTTTTTTAAAGAAGGCAGATACCGTGAACATCCCGTGATACGGGAAAAGGGAATAGTTGTTAAGGTGCTCTCTCTTACCGATCATTTTCAGTCTGAGAATCGTGCTGTAACGGGTGAAACTGAAAGCCAGGGCAAAACATCCCAGAACCCCGATCCGCTGATCATGAAATATCAGGTGGCGCCAGGTGAAGCAGTTGTTGACCTTCATATTCATGAACTGGTCGATGATCCCACAAATCTGGAGAATTCTGAAATTCTCGAATTTCAAAAAAGTTTTTTTCTGAAATGTATCGACAGCGCCGTCACCAGCCATTTTCGAAAGGTTATCTTCATCCATGGCGTGGGAAATGGCGTTTTGCGAAACAATATTATTGATTTGCTTAAAAAGCAGGAAGGCATCGAGTTCTTCGATGCCCCCATGGCGAAATATGGCGTTGGAGCTCTTGAGATCAGATTTCAATATAGCGGTCAGCTACCTGATTACTGATACCTTACGTGAATAAATGCCTGAGTCCGTTTTAAGCTGAAGAATGTAAATCCCGGGTTTCAGCCCGGCGCCATCCAGAAGCGTTTCATGCTGACCCGCACTTTTGCTCCCCAGTGAAATGCTGGTTACCAATTTTCCGAAAACAGAATAGAGGTTCATGAACACATCACTGCTTTTGTTCAATTGAAATAATACCTTCGCTGAGCCATCAAACGGATTGGGATAGACATTCATAGAGTTGCTATTATTTTCCTCTTCAACCGATGTAAGTGCATCCATCCAAAATTCACCAACTTCCGAAAATCCAAATTGCCCGCCTTGCCTGATTATGGTACTACCTGATGAAAGAGAGTAGACCCCGATACCTTTCGCGCAACAAATACCATCTCCACCGGTATCGTGTATCGTGAAGGTATAACAATCGGCCTGAGGAAGATGGATAGTGTCACGTATTATCTGGCTGGAAATCGAATATGGCCCGCCGGATGCCAATGTAATTCCCTGCGAATTCTTCACATCCCATGTGGTTTCCTGCGGGGCATTATCGGTGCGAAGTACCAGCGCTATCTCATTCGTTGATATCGGCGATGTGGAAAAGTTATAATGGATCGTGTCATTCTTAACGTATTGATCCGGTGAATTGTTCGGACTTGTTGTATAAATCGTAATTACATTCTGCGGAAGGATATCAAACAGATATTCTGGCAGGGCTACTACGGTTTTTTGCATACTTGCAAGGGCGCCGGTCCAGGTAAACGAGCTCAGGGGCCCGTCATTTATCTTATAATTAATGATCATGCCTCCAATTGTGCCATTCCCGTTGTTACGGATCCTGACAAATGGAGCAATATTATTTTTACATGTTTTATCAGGAATATTGAGGACTTCCATTACCTGGACATCATTATTATAGGGCAAAACCAATGCGTTTGCTGAACTGTTGGCTGTTTGATAAATCTCCCTGGTGCTTTTATTCTGAACAAATCCAACTGATGCGATCATGCTTTTATCATAGACAGTCCCAAATTTCCAGGCCCCTTCAACCAAAAGGTAATCGCCTGCTGCCATTGATGATGCGATTGTAGTGCCATTGGAACCGGGAAGCATTTTTTTCATGACATTGTAAAAATCCCGCTCGCCATTTGAACTGGCACATGGAGCAGAATTAAAATGGATCCACTTTTCAATAATGACATTGTGGGCAGTCATACTTGCAGAAATATCCTGAGTGCATTTTATCAGCATGGTTGAAAATACAGAATCCTGCCCCGATGAAAGGCTGTGCTGAAGCTGGATTTCAAAAGGCGAAGGCATCGCATAACGGTTATTAATGGTAGTCATACTCCAACCGCTTGCACTTCCGTTGAAATAATTACCATCGAGGTTCGACTGGGGAACGTATGAAACTCCATAAAAACCAACCCTCGCCGAATTTTCAGATGGATTGGCCAGATTCATGGGATCGCCGGGGGCAGGCCAGTTTACATGATAATAAATCGAACTAAATTTATCAGGGTTCTGAATTTGCCAGTTGTGAAATCTCGTGTTTGCGCTAACACATGGCGGGCAGGTTGCAGAGGTAAATTCCTCAAGTAATATCTTTCGTTGTGTTTGGGTGTATCCCGTTGCCATTTGAAAACAGATAACTGCCAATAATAAAACTCTTTTCATTAATGTTTTTTTAAGTAAATAATCTGCAAAAGTAGTAAATACTCAGTCAGAGTGAAATTGTTTCCCGAATGTTTTGTAATTTTGCGCGATAAATAAAACCAGACAAATAAATATGAATATACGATTACTTACCCTTTTTTTACTTTCAACAATTACTTTTTCATGCTTTGCTCAAAGCCTTGAACTATCAGATATCCATGGAATTATACTACCAAATTCCGTTATTGTACAAGAGGGAACCCCCGACAGTGTTAAGCTTATTACCTATTTGAATGTTAAAAATATTGGCGTGAAGACGATCAATGTTATATGCAAAAAATATCAACTTACAATGCTTGATTCTACCGAAATTACAATGTGCTGGGCCGGAAGCTGCTACTCCCCTGAAATAAATGTTTCGCCTAATGCACAGCCAATAGAGGCAGGTCAAACCATTACTGATTTTATCGGGCATTATAATCAGCAAGAATTTCGACCCTTAGCCCCTGGCGAAAGCGTGGTTAGCTGGGTTTTTTTCGATAGCGCCAACGTGAAAGACTCAATCAGCGTTACAATTAAATACACATCTTATCCTTTAGATATTGAAGATGTAATCGCTAATCGGGCAGCGCTTTCAAATGCATATCCGAACCCGGCCGGAGTCAGCGCCAGTTTCGATTATTCAATCGCGCCAGGTTCAACCGGATCGGTAATTATCCGCAATATCCTTGGGTCGACTGTGCAATCAGGCCAACTCATATCCGGCAGCGGGAAATTTACCATCAACACAACAAATTTGAAAGATGGCATTTATTTTTATTCGCTGCTGGTCGATTCCAATATCCCTCAGGTAAAAAAGCTGATTGTAAAACACTAAAAAAACCTGAAGCGAAATCAGGTAATGCCGGAAAGGATTGTCTATTCCGGGCCTAATAAAATGGCTTGCCCCGAAACCCAACCCCTGATGAAGGTAGGCATTTTTTCAACATCATAAAGAATGGAGGCAGAAGGGGCGGCATCCGGGAAAATTTCAACAAAATACCAGTCGTTCCCTTTACCATATGATTTGTAAGCCAAGGCTATGCCTTTTGCCCTTGTACGATACTTGGCAATAATATTGCCAAAGGTTTCAAGATGCGGATTAAAGGGTTCATTCAACTGTGCTGCCGAAGCCCTGACCAACATGGTATCCGATTTCATCGCGAATGGGATCCCCCGGGGATAACAGATGTCCGGTTCTTCGGTGTATTTGTAAACTACCTGCTGCTTGCCTTTGACAAACAATGGCTTCCCATTCTCCAGTTTTACAGAGTAATCGCGTGTAAAGTAAAGATAGTTATCGCAGCAGCCGGCATCTCCGGTTTGCATTTCAGTAAGCAGACCATGCCCGCAGGTGAATTTTGTAATATATTGGTAATCTTCGAATACAAGTTCAAAACTATCAGTGCGGTTAAGGTATATCTTAACAATATCCGACTCCCCGCCGCTGTAACCACTGAAGATCATATCGGGCAGGTTATCTCCGTTGATATCGAGCGGATAGAGGCATTTTTTTAAATCCTTTGGGCTGAACCGTGGTACTGAATCATCTGTAAATTGCGGAAATTGATCCAGATGTTTTAACAGGAATGATTCGATAATTTTACCCGAACGTGAAACCGTGAACTGCTTCAGGTTGATTTTCGCGGGTTTAGGAATGTGGGTGTAACGCTTCCAATAAAAAGTATCGGTCGCCGAGGTGTAGGTTTTAATATTGATCTGCGCTTCAACCTCAAATGAAAGCAGGATGACGGTCAGAAAAACAAGGATGCAATTGAATTTCATTTCAGATTCTTTGCATTTAAAACGCATTAAAATCTGTTTTATGCAGGCTGAAATAATAAATGGGACTAAATTCCAAATTCTTTCCTGACCTTATCAACATAATCAAGCTTTTCCCAGGCAAAGAAATCGACCTTCTTCAGGTACACCTCTTTCCCGTTTCCATTTACTTTTTTGGCCTTTGAACCTTTTACCGGATAAAAAACCTCTATCTCTTTGGTATAATAATCGCGTCCGAAATGGCCATATGAAGCAGTAGGCTGGTATATGGGGTTCTTGAGGCCAAACCGCTCAACGATAGAGTAGGGGCGAAGGTCGAATATTTTATTGATTTTTTCGGAAATCACTCCATCGGTGAGAATTTTGCCTTTTTTATCTTTCACCCTGGCTGTACCAAAAGTATTTACATATAAGCCTACCGGCTGTGCAACGCCAATGGCATAGGCTACCTGGATGAGCGCCTGATCGGCAACCCCAGCTGCCACCATATTCTTTGCGATATGTCGTGCTGCATAAGCTGCTGATCGGTCAACCTTCGAAGGATCTTTTCCCGAGAAAGCTCCGCCGCCGTGTGCTCCATGCCCGCCATAGGTATCAACTATGATTTTGCGGCCGGTAAGGCCGGTGTCGCCATGAGGCCCTCCGATAACAAACTTCCCGGTGGGGTTCACATGCAGTTTGTAATCGCCATGGAATAGCTTTTGAATCCGTGTTGGCAGGGTCTTTTTTACCCGGGGGATAAGGATTTTCTGAACGTCATCCCTGATTTTATCCTGCATTGCTTTTTCGGCTGCTTTTTCAGCCCTGGCCGACTTATCTTTGGGTTTTATAAAATCATCATGCTGGGTACTTATCACGATGGTATCGATACGCACCGGTTTCCCATTATCATCATACTCAACCGTTACCTGCGACTTGCTGTCGGGACGCAGATATTTCATCTGCTTGCCTTCGCGACGGATTCCGGCTAATTCCTGAAGCATGATATGGGCCAATTCAATTGACATCGGCATCAGGTTATCCATTTCGTTACAGGCATAACCGAACATCATTCCCTGGTCGCCGGCGCCCTGGTCCTCCTTTTTTTCGCGCACAACTCCCTGGTTTATGTCGGGCGACTGCTCATGAATAGTGGAGATCACACCGCATGACTCGGAATCAAACCTGTATTCAGCTTTGGTATAGCCAATTTCCCGCACAACACGACGGGCTGTTTCCTGCACATCAACCCATCCCTGGGTCCTCACTTCACCTCCGCAAACAACCAGTCCGGTAGTAACGAAGGTTTCACAAGCCACTTTTGACTCCGGGTCCCATTTCATGAATTCATCGAGCAATGCATCCGAAATCTGATCGGCAACTTTATCGGGATGTCCTTCTGATACGGACTCCGATGTAAATAAATATCCCATTTCTTTAATTTTAGATTTTAGATTTATGATTTTAGATTTACGATTGATGGGAGGAAATGTTGTTTTAGCATTTTTTTCCAGTGGTTGCAATCAATCAAATCTGTCCACTAATCTGACTGCAAAAGTAGTAAAAAATTTAATTTGAAAAGAAATGGGACAAGAATTTACAACGAACGATTAAAATTATTATTCGGAAATCCCAAATCGCAATTCGCTTAGTTTTTCGTCAGTTCCTGAAATACCTCTTCAAGCTTCTGTTCTTCCTTTTGCAATGAAAGTACGGTGAAATTATGCTCCACGGCGAATTGAAAAACTGCCGCGCGTATATCATTCGCCGGATTGGATGCAAGGCGCCAAATCAATGATTCAGGAATCAGTTTTAATTCGGCCTTTGCTGCCCGGTTCACCGGTTTTTCAACAGAATCCAAAGGATTAAAAACATCAATCACACCATTAATACTCAGCAAGGCATCCCTACTTACCGGTGCGGCGAATTCAACTTTTATGATGGCTCTTGATTTGGCGATTTGCTGAAGGTTCGCGGTGTAATCATCTGCAACGATACGGCCCTGGTGAATGATGATCGCCCTGTTGCAAACAGCCTCAACCTCTTGCATTATGTGAGTCGACATCATAACAGTTTTGGTTTTGCCTGCCTCGGTGATCAGATGACGGATTTCGAGCAATTGATTCGGATCAAGTCCCGAGGTCGGTTCATCAAGGATAAGAACTTCAGGGGAGTGGATCATAGCCTGTGCAAGTCCCACGCGCTGACGGTATCCCTTCGAAAGGGCGCCGATTTTTTTATGCTGCTCAGTCTGAAGTCCGGTGATTTCGACCATTTCGGCCACCCTTTTGGCAATATTACCTTTCAGCTGATGGGTTCCCGCGATAAAACCAAGGAATTCCCTCACATAAAGATCCGGGTAAAGCGGATTGTTTTCAGGGAGGTAACCCACTTTTTTCCGAACCTCTATACTTTGTTCGAGCACATCGAAGCCACATACCGAAGCATCGCCCGAAGTAGGTGGGATGAAACAGGTCAGGATTTTCATAAGTGTGCTCTTCCCGGCGCCATTCGGGCCAAGCAGTCCAACGATCTCGCCAGGCTTTATTTCAATCGAAACAGAATCCAGGGCCTTTTGAGCGCCGAAAATCTTCGTGATGTTATTTACAAGAATTGACATTGTCAAAAATCAAAGCGCAAAAGTAGCAATAAATCAATTACGATTGAACAGGGAAGTGAGTTCCATGGTGATTATGATTCAACGTATTTGCAGAAACCAGCAAGGTGTTCATTGATTTTACCTGCCAGAAAATAGGGGAGGTTCAGAAGGTAAAAAATTTTTCCTTTTATTGTTTTGCATTGCCTGATTTCAAGTTGTCCGGAAGATAACCTCACTGCAAACTGATGAGGGGCCACATCAAGAAATTGATGCAGTGACCTCAATCGGCCTGGTTCTCCCGACCTCACCATCACCGGGATAAGCATGTCGTTGAATTGTATTACGAAATCGACGGTGGCCGAAGATTGTGCTTTTGCCCTTACCCAAAAATTTGTCATTTTTTTTATTTTTGCGGGATCAGTTTTGTTGTATGACGCGGTTGCCAGCAATTCCTGGCCCACAACCTGCCTGGCGATCTGTCCTTCAAAAATGGCATTCATGTCGTGCGACCGGAATAGTGGCTTCTGAATGCCTGAGAAATAGTTTACAAGTCCGGTGTCGAGCATCTGAAGTCGTGGAAATTTTGTTCTCGCGGTATCAGGCGGCAGGCAGGCAGAGGTGACGGGGTATACCAGCTCCAAAAGGAATGCATTCTCCAACGCGTTGAAAGCATGAGCGATTTCCCGGCTGCCTTTTTCGAGGTTTCCGAAGCGGTTGAAGCTTATCCGGGTGGCTGCAAAAGGATATGTGTTTTGAAGGACATCCACGGCCAGATCCCGGCTTTTAGCGCCGGCGGTAACATCCTGTAAACAATCAATGAACCTGTTCCCTGTCTTTTCATATATTTTATTTAACCCCGTGAGATGGTCGGTTGCAGCATATTCACCGGTAATTTCGGGCATGCCTCCGATGAGGGCATAAAGATGAAAATAGTTCAGCAGCTTTTCATAGGCATAATATGGAACCGGAACTTCACGGAATGCCTCCAGCGCAGCCTGGTCATCCCTGACCATCAGGAATTCTTCAAATGAAAATGGATATAAAAAGAGCGGTGGCAAAATACTGTTTTCATGATTTACCATACTGGCTAATTCTTTTGTCATGATTGATGAAGTCGCCACAACCAACGGTTTGTTAACCGGCCCGCCTGTTCGCCCCTTGGCCATTCCAACTGCCCATCCGATCGCCCCGGGACATTTGCAAATTTCATCGAGTACAATCAACGTTCCATTTCCCCGGATCTCCTTGCCTTTCAAAAAGCTGATCGCCCTGAGGGTCTCTTCATCCGTTGCCTCATTATGAAAAATTGCACGGTCAGCAATCGTCTCCAGATCGATGTATATCCAGTTGCTGAATTTTGTGGCAAAATCCCTTACGAACATCGTTTTACCAACACCCCTGGCGCCTAATAGACAAAATGGCCTTGTGCGTGAAAGATTTTCAAGAAGAAGTCGTTGCATGAGAATAAAAATACATTTAATGTTATAAAATAAAGGATAAAATTACAAAATAATGTCATATAATAAAGGATAAGTGAAATATTTATATAAATTATGATAGAATTGCATTGTGGGAAAGAAATTTACTTATATCTTTGCACCCCTTTTTGGAAGAAAAAGGTTCATTTTAAAAATCAGGAAGAAAGCATGAATACGTTAAGTTACAAGACCATAAGCGCCAACGCGGCCACAGTGACCAAAGAATGGGTGCTTATCGATGCCGAAGACCAGGTTCTGGGGCGTTTGGCAGCCAAAGTGGCCATGTTGCTGAAAGGCAAGACGAAGACAAACTACACACCGCATGTCGATTGTGGCGACAATGTCGTTATCATCAATGCCGAAAAAATCCGGCTGACCGGCAACAAAATGGAGGATAAGATTTACCTCTCCCATTCAGGGTATCCTGGTGGACAAAAAGGGGTGACCCCAAGTAAACTGTTAGCCAGGAAGCCTACAGCCGTGGTCGAGAAAGCGATCAAGGGGATGCTCCCAAAGAACCGCCTGGGCCGCGATTTATTCCGCAATCTCTATGTTTACGCGGGGCCCGATCATCTGCATACTGCACAGCAACCAAAACCAATGAAATTAACCTCAATCAAGTAATATGGAAGTTATCAACACCCTCGGCAGAAGGAAAACTGCCGTAGCAAGAGTATATCTGAAGGATGGCAACGGTATTATTACCGTGAATGGCCGTGATTTCAAGAACTATTTTCCAACTCCTATCCTTCAGTTCAAGGTGACCGAACCGTTTGAGGTGACCAATAACCAGGGGAAATACGATGTAAAGGTAACCCTGGCCGGTGGCGGAATCCGCGGACAGGCTGAGGCGCTTGCCCTTGCTATCGCCCGCGCTCTTTGCGAAATCAACACCGAACACCGTCCGCCATTGAAAGCAAAAGGCCTTCTGATGCGCGACCCGCGTATGGTTGAACGTAAGAAATTCGGTCAGAAAAAAGCCCGCAAAAGATTCCAGTTTAGTAAACGTTAGTATTTTAGAATATATAGAACAATTATATGTCAAGAACAAATTTTGATTCATTATTGGATGCAGGCGTCCATTTCGGTCACTTACGCCGCAAATGGAATCCCGCAATGGCCCCATACATCTTTATGGAACGTAACGGGATCCACATCATCGACCTGTACAAAACCATGGCAAAGATCGACGAAGCTGCTGCAGCGTTGAAACAGATTGCCAAGGCAGGAAAAAAGGTGCTTTTCGTTGCTACTAAAAAGCAAGCCAAGGAAATCGTGGCCGAGCACATCAAACGCATCAACATGCCTTATGTGACTGAAAGATGGCCGGGCGGTATGCTTACCAACTTTGCCACAATCCGCAAAGCCGTGCGTAAGATGATCTCCATCGATAAACTAATGAGCAGTCCATCGTACACCAACCTTTCGAAAAAGGAACGTCTTACGATTACCCGTGAACGTGCCAAACTGGAGAAGAACCTGGGCTCAATTGCGGATTTGAACCGGCTTCCGGCTGCTATTTTTATCGTTGACATTCTGAAAGAGCATATAGCCCTTGCTGAAGCCAAGAAACTGAACATCCCGACCTTCGCAATCGTTGATACCAACTCCGATCCGAGAACCGTGGATTTCCCCATTCCGGCCAATGACGATGCTTCCAAATCAATTTCCCTCATCGTTGACACCATGGTAAGAGCCATTGAAGAGGGACTTGTTGAGCGCAAACTCGAACGCGATAAAAAAGAGGCCGGCGACGAACGTGGCGAAGGCGATGAATTCGAAACCAGGTTGCAGTCCAATATCATTGATTCTGATGATGACGAAGTAGATGAAGACGGCATCAAAATCGTGAAAAAGGATTTTGTTGATACCAAGGTTGCAAAAATGAAAGCCATGGAACCTGCCCCTGAAGATAAAAACAAACCGGCACGCAAGCGTATCAGCAAGCCCGCCGGAAGAAGCAATAAGAAATAGTGACGGATGACGGAGGACAGATGACGGATTTTTTTCAATCACTCAATAATTCAACAATTCAACAATTCAATAATTCAACAATTCAATAATTCAACAATTTTCTATATGAATATTACTGCTGCTGATGTAAATAAATTGCGCCAGATGTCGGGTGCGGGGATGATGGATTGCAAAAAGGCCCTGCAGGAATCAGAAGGCGATTTTGATAAAGCGATCGATTACCTTCGTAAAAAAGGACAAAAAGTTGCCGGAAAACGTGCCGACCGCGATGCCAACGAGGGTTTTGTCATTGCTAAAACTTCCGATGATCAAACTTTTGGAGCCGTGATCATGGTTAATTGTGAAACTGATTTTGTTGGAAAAACTGAAGAGTTTATAAAATTTTCAAAGGATCTGGTAGACCTTGGTATTGCAAACCGTTTCAAGGCTATAGCTGATTTGATGACTATGCCGCTGGGATCTTCAACTGTTACGGAGAAATTAGACGAATTGTTGGGTAAAACAGGCGAGAAGATTCAGATCGCCCATTATGAAGTGATCGAAGCTCCGGTTGTTTTTGCCTATAACCATTTTGGAAACCGCCTGGCTACTATCATCGGCATGAACAAGAAGGATGCAAATAATGTAGAGGAAATCGGCCATGAACTTGCCATGCAGGTTGCCGCGATGAGCCCCGTTGCTGTTGATAAGGACAACGTTTCACAAGAGGTGATCGATCGCGAGATCGAAATTGGTAAAGATCAGGCCCGTGAGGAGGGTAAACCCGAAGAGATGGTCGAAAAGATTGCACAGGGTAAACTTGGCAAATTCTTCAGGGAGATGACCCTTTTGAACCAGGATTTCATCAAGGAATCAAAGAAAACTGTTCGCCAGTATATTGCCGACAACGATAAGGATTTGGCAGTGACCGGATTTAAACGTCTTCAACTCGGAGCATAATTTTTTTCCATTTTATGAGGGGATTATCTGTTAGTTAAGGTAGTCCCTTTTTTATTTGTTGAATTATTGAATTATTGAATTATTTAATGGCCGAACCTACCAAAAAGGAAATAGTCAGGGTGATGTTTAATGATATTTCACCAAAGTATGATTTTTTGAATCATTTTTTATCCTTCGGCATTGACCGGACCTGGCGCAAAAAACTGGTTCAACTGCTGGGGGTTCGAAAACCAAAGACGATCCTGGATATAGCGACCGGGACAGGCGATCTGGCTATTGCAATCGCATCGCTGAATCCACAGAAAATTGTCGGGATTGATCTTTCCGAAAAAATGTTGGAAATCGGCAGGCAGAAACTGATCGTTAAAGGGTTGGACGAGTTGATAACGCTGAGCCGGGCCGACGCTGAAATGATTCCCTTTTCCGATAATTCATTCGAAGCCATTACCGTGGCTTTTGGCGTGCGGAATTTCGAAAACCTTGAGTTGGGACTTAGGGAGATGCGCAGAGTATTGCGACCGGGAGGAGTGATGCTGATTCTGGAATTCTCGCATCCATCGTCATTCCCGATGAAACAACTTTACGCGATTTACTCCCGCTTATTCATCCCCCTTATGGGCAGGCTGATCTCCGGTAACACCAGAGCCTATAGCTATCTCCCCGAATCTGTTGCTGCTTTTCCATCCGGAAAAAAATTCCTGAATATCCTTGAATCCCTGGGTTTAAAAAATACAAAACTGATCAAACTGAGCATGGGTATCGCCTCTATCTATATTTCGGAAAAATAAAATCCAAAATTCAGCGTTATTCAATTTCATTAAACTACAACGTTTCCTTTGAAAGCCGCACGCATCGTTATAGGATTTCTGGTCATCCTTTCCATATTGCTTCCCTTTTGCGTCATGGGCCAGCGAAAGAAAGTGCCGAATATGCCTGAATATGATCTGGCAAAATTTCATTTTGGTTTTGTACTGGGGGGTAGTTTAAGTTATGTCACATTGAGGCCAATTGCCGACCTGAGTTCAACGATATTCACCGGAACCTACCTTCCGACTGATCTCGGACCATATACCATGTCAGCCCGGGTACTATCTATTACATCCACTCCGGTTCCGGGTTTTGTCGTCAGCATTTTAGCCAATATGCGCATGGGCAACAATTTCGACCTCAGATTCATTCCTTCACTTGCTTTTGGCGACCGTACTTTGATCTATAATATCGAAACAACAAGTGCGCTTCCAGGAGTAAAAACTCCGACTAAAGAGAATGTGGTCATAAACAAGAAAGTCCCCTCAACCTACATTAATTTTCCAATAGAGGTCAGGTATAAAGCTTTCCGGTATAATAATTTCAGGCCATATCTGCTTGTCGGGGCTCAATATACCCTCGACCTTGCCTCCCAGGCAAAAAAACGTGAAGCGAAAAGCAGTACTGAAAAGATCGTAAAATTCAACCAGAATGATTTTTATGCAGAGGCTGGTGTCGGATTCGATTTTTACAACGAATGGTTTAAATTCGGTGTCGAATTAAAAATGATGTACGGGTTTACGGATATCCTTAAACGCGAAGACAATATTTATACTGATTCCATCGATAGATTGAATTCAAAAATTTTCCAGCTCTCCCTGACTTTCGAATAGTCATTCGATCACTCTTTTTTTCTTATCTTTAACAAAACTTTTATCGATCTGAACGATCATTTTTGCCGGATTGAATCTACAAACTGTTGTGTGTTGACATA
>JBAXKG010000034.1:0-30172 GCA_037137455.1 Bacteroidota bacterium | reverse complement strand
AAAACTCAAAATTCAAAACTCAAAACCACGGATCAACATTCAAAACAACAAATCAATAAAAAATTCCGCACCTACGGAGCGGGAAATAATTTTAATTCCAACGAGCTACCAAAATGGAGCTCCTACAGAGCTCAGAATTCCAAATCACAAAATTTTTGAATCCAACAATATCAAAACTCATTAACTCATTAATTCATTAATTCAACAATTCATTTGTCACTCGTCACTCGTCATTGGTAATTAGTCATTGGTCATTGGTCATTGGTCACCTCCACCTGAACCTCCGCTCCTCATCCATCCCGATCTTCTCATTATCAATCAGCCACTGAACTGCGCGGATAACCTTATCCTCGCCGATCGGATCTGCAGCCCTCACCAGATCTTCCATGGAACAAAGTTTGGTTTTAAGTATCGGTTTAATCATTTCAACGATACGGTCGAACTCCATTTCGTTCAGGCTTATCTTGTTACGTTTGATGCAAACATCGCACTTTCCGCACCGTTTTGTATTACATTCCCCAAAGTATGCCAGTAGCGCCTGGCTGCGGCATTTGTTGACCGCTTCAGCATAGCCAATAATCTTCTCCAGCCGCTTTTCAGCATCTTTCAGCCGGTCTTTATAATTTTCGGGTGAGATGGAGAGATCCTGAGGGTCCAACCGTTCCTGCATGAAGATGACCTGAGGTTTATCTGTTTGCTGAATGTAATCCAGGATTTGTAATTTAGCAAGATGCTTCAGGTTGCTGATTACTTTTTCAAGCCCAATGTTGCTTCTGCGGGCGAGTTCCGGTTCGCTGAACATGACAAAATCGGAGAGGATACCGCTGTAGGAGCGCAACATCGTTTTGATGAAATGATCAAATGGCTCATTTTCAACCTGGAACCGGTAAAGTTCTTCCTTCCCTGCCTTAATGTAAACTTTCGAAGGATGATGAAGTCCTTCGGTCATCATGACGAAACCCTCTTTTTCAAGGAATTTAAGGCAGTTAAATACAATAACCGGTTGAAAATTATATTGCCCGGCAAACGCTGAAATGTCGAAATCGAATTGAAGGTCTTTTCCCATACCGACCGGCAACTGGAAATAGTTTCCCAGGGCCTGGTAAACATCCCTGATGGTTTTCAATTCAGGGAATGTGAGTGACAGGTTATGACGAGAATCAAGTATATCGGCCGTTTCGTATAGCAATACTGCGTAGGCCCGCTTTTCATCACGTCCGCCGCGCCCTGCCTCCTGAAAATAGGCTTCGATACTGTCGGGCAGATCGAGATGCACAACCACCCTGACATTGGACTTGTCGATTCCCATGCCAAATGCATTGGTCGAGACGATGATACGCCTCTCTTCGTTGATCCATGCTGATTGCCTCTGATCGCGGGTTTTCGGATCGAGACCTGCGTGATAAAAATCGGCGCCGATTTTATTCTTCTGAAGATATTCAGCTATCTCCTTGGTATGACGGCGATTGCGAACATATACGATCCCGGGACCCTTGACTTTGCTGATGATCTTGACCAGACGCTTCAATTTATCCTCTTCCTTTAACACCAGATAGGTTAGATTTTTTCGTTCGAAGCTTTTCTGAAAAACGTTTTCTCTTTTAAACTCCAGTCTTCGCTGGATGTCTTTGACGACTTTTGGCGTGGCTGTAGCAGTGAGCGCCATCAGAGGTGTGCCGGGTATCATTGACCGGATATTGGCGATTTGAAGATATGGCGGCCGAAAATCATAACCCCACTGCGAAACGCAATGGGCTTCATCAACTGCCAGCAGGTTTATTTTCATCCGTTTCAGCGATTCGCGCATCTTCTCCGAAGCGAGTCGTTCGGGCGAAATATAGAGCAGCTTGATATTCCCGAACCGGCAATTTCCAAGAATAATATCGATTTCGTCGGCATGCATTCCCGAATGAAGCGCTGCTGCCGGAATGCCACGCTTTTTCAGGTTATCCACCTGATCTTTCATGAGGGCGATCAGTGGAGAGATGACAAGGCAGATGCCATCACGGGCCAGAGCGGGAACCTGGAAGCAGAGCGATTTCCCGCCTCCGGTGGGCAACAAAGCGAGCGTATCCTTCCCGTCGAGTACCGATTGAATGATCTCCTCCTGTAACGGCCGGAAGGTTGAAAAACCCCAGTATTTCAGGAGGATTTGGTGGAGAGTCACGTTGATTTATAATTTGACACGGCGTATCGAATCCAGCACCGTTCCATCCACCCACTTCACCACGGCCACAACTTCATCGGTAAACTTGGGTTTGGCAGGGACGCCGCAGATTTTCTCGGCTTCGGCCTTGAGTTCATGGATGGTTTTGATAGGCAGGGAGGAGTTTTTCATCTTTTCAATCAGATCGGTACGAAGCGGGTTGATGGCAATACCGCGTTCGGTTACAATCACATCGATGAGTTCGCCCGGGCCGCAAATGGTGGTCACTTCATCGCGTATAACAGGCATCCGGTCGCGGAACAGGGGAACCGGAAGGATCACGCATTTCCCGAAAAGGGTATTCTGCCATCCGCCGATGCCATGTAACAGATATCCATCGGAATGGGTCACCACGTTGGCGTTGAAATTGACATCAACTTCAGTGGCGCCTAAAATCACAATGTCAACGATCGATGAGAAATTACCCTTGCCATGGTAGTTGTAACTGGTAAACGGACTGGTCCAGGTATGGTGCGGGTTGTCGCGCATAGAACGTACACCGTCGAGGTCGAATGTTTGTCCGTCTAAAATGTATTCTACGAGTCCCTCTTCGAGCATCTGAACCAGATATTTATTGCTGCCTCCCCGGGCAAACCGTGCTTTCCACTTGCGTTCACGGAGGATCTCTGAGAAATAGATCCCGATCGAAAGGGCGGTTCCGCCAGCTCCTGCCTGGAAGGAAAAGCCATCGTATATAAGTCCGGCTTCATCGCAGAATTTTGCCGACCATTCGGCTAACAAAAGCCGGTCGGGACTCTTGGTGATCTCGGTTGTTCCGCTGACGATTTTTTCGGGGATACCGATTTTATCCAGAACTACTACATAATCAACATAATTTCCATTGATCTGCCAGGGTATGCATGGAAAAGGGATGAGGTTGTCTGTAACGATGATCACCTTGTCGGCATATTGTGAATCGGCCAGGGCGAAACCAAGCGGACCGCAGGCTGCATGTCCATTAACTCCATTGGCATCGCCAAAAGGATCAGCGGTTGGGGCAGCGATAACAGCGATATCAATGTGTACTTCGCCATCCTGAACTGCCTGGTAGCGGCCGCCATGGGAACGAAGCACACCCAAACCCTTCATCTTTCCTTCGGAGGTAAATCTCCCAAGGGCGCCATTCATGCTGCCTTCGATGTGATTGATGGTACCATCTTCGAGGTATTTGGTCATGGGTTCATGACATGGAAAGGATGCCGATGGATACCACATCAGGTCTTTAACTCCCAGTTCATGGGCGATATCAAAAATCTGGGTGGCCACCAGGTCGCCATTGCGAAAATGGTGATGAGTTGAAATCGTGATACCGTCTCGTAATCCGGCTTTAAGTAAGGCCTCTTTGAGGTTGGGCAACACTTTATTACCATCGGCGGGATAATCAGCACAACTAGCCAGTTTTGGGGCAGCCCGGTAACCTTCTGGTTTATACTTTCCAACGCCCATGAAGGGAACAGCTGGTTTGCCGTTGATTACGGTCGGCACTATGCGGCCGGCAGCATTGGTTACGAGTTTATCAAATTTGCTCATACGTTTCCCTCCAGTTTTCAGCTAGTTTATTCATTTTCAGTGCGAGGTTGATCGTGTTTAGCGCCCTTTTCACCACCGGCGGGTCGATCATTTTTGTGCCGATGGCAACCACACCGAGTCCCTGCTCCTGTGCTTTGTGGAATGCAAAAACGATCTTCATGGCCTTTTGAATCTCATCGGGCGTGGGAGCGAAGGTTTCATGGATCACCACGATCTGGCGCGGATGGATGCATCCCATGCCGTCGAAACCCAGCGCTTTTGAACGGAGTACATTCTGACGCAGCCCCTCCATGTCGCCAACATCGGAGAAAACCGAGTCGATGGGCTGAATTCCGGCAGCGCGTGCGGCATTGACCACCATGCTGCGGGCAAAGAATGATTCATTGCCCTCGGCCGTGCGCCGGGTTCCCAGGTCGGCCGTGTAATCTTCAAGTCCGATGGCAAGCGCAACGATGTTCGGAGCTGAACTGGCTATGGCATAAGCATTGATAACCCCGAGGGCGCTTTCGATGATGGGCATGATCCAGACCTCGAATGACGGATGACGGGCGACGAATGACGGATGACGGGTGACGATTTCGGTGATTTTCTTATTTACGGCGTGGATCTGCTCCGGGTTTTCGCATTTTGGCAACAGGATGAGGTTGACGTTGTATGGGATGATGTATTCGAGATCTTCAAGCCCGCGCTCGCCCTGGTTGATACGGACCATCCGCTCGGCGCCATAAAAATTGATGCCACAAAGGGCATTGCGCACCAGGTACCGGGCTTCATCTTTTTTATCGGGGGCCACGGCATCTTCGAGGTCGAGGATGATACCATCGGGCTTATGGATGCCTGCATTGATCATCAAACTGGGCGAATTTCCCGGCAGGTAAAGCCTTGAAAATCGGTTCCTGTCCCTTTTGGTTGTGTAACGGTTTTCATCGAGCATCGCGGGGAGCCAATCCTTATCAGTAGTGATAAGTTTTTTAATGGCGGCTTCTATCCGTGCAGCAATAACCAGTGAAATTGCGCCTGAATCTTCAATTTTCAAAATGGCATGTTTAATTCCGAAGAAATCAAGAATTTCAAGCGCCTCTTTCCTGATATCGTCTCCATACATCACGGCCACTTTAGATTCAACCTGAAGCTGAACCCCGCCCTGGCTGTTAAGTTCGAGGGTCACAAAGCAGTCGGAGCGAACCCCTTTACCTTTGTTACCTGTTGTTGCAATTGCTCCCATGATACAAGATTGTTATTGTTATTAAATAAACAGCCAAAATTAGAAAATTTTCAGGGATAATCGTCCGATTGATTTAATTTAGCACCCGTTTTAAATGCGAGACAATGACGTGGAGGAAATCAGCCAATCGTTCAAAATCGGGCTCATCAAAAGGTTCAGGAAGGGGTAGGAGCTCTGGAAGGGGCAGGGGGTGGTTTCGTGGCAACATCATAACAGTGATGTTGGTGAAACTTTTATTGGTTCTCCTTCTTTTGTTTCTCTCCCGTATCCTTTTTTATCTTTTTAACCTCGGATATTTTTCGAACCTTGGATTAATGGATGCAATGCGCCTGTTTGTCATAGGAATTCGTTTCGACCTATCAGCAGCGCTGATCATAAATGCCCCTTTCATTTTTATGAATTCGGTTCCCTTTAAATTCAGGTACACCCGGATTTGGCAGGGTTTTGCGAATGGATATTTCTATCTGATCAATTCCTTTGCCCTGATGACTAACTTTGGGGATACTATCTATTTCAGGTTCACGCTGAAACGGTTGACATTTGATTTTTTTAAATATATGGGCGTTGGAGGTGACTTTGACAAGCTGATCCCTCAGTTTTTGCGTGATTTCTGGTATGTAGGGGTGATCTGGTTGCTCTTTGTTGGAATTTTGATATTTATAGGGACACATCTGGTTGTTGATAGCTCATCAACAAAGAAAAAAGGATCTGATTTTAAATATTTGCTAATCAACACTTTTCTCTTTGTTCTTATTATGGCGCTTTCGATCATCGGTATCCGGGGCGGATTGCAGCTTCGCCCTATCGGGCTTGTCACCGCCGGGAATTATACATCGGCCAAAAACCTGCCGCTGGTTCTGAATACCCCGTTTTCAATCGCCAGAACAATCAACAAAGTGACACTGAAGACCATAACTATTTATAAGAAGGAAATCGAACTCGCGAAAGTGTATACTCCTGTGCATCAATTCATATCTACCGGGTTTAAGGGATATAACGTGATGATCATAATCCTTGAAAGTGTATCGCGTGAACATATCGGGTCATTGAACCGTTCATTGGAAAACGGGAACTATCAAGGTTTTACGCCCTTTCTTGATTCGCTGATCAGGAATGGTATGTATTTCGATGCTTTTGCCAATGGAAAGACTTCTATCCAGGGGATTCCTGCCATATTATCGGGTATTCCTTCGCTGATGAACGAGTCGTTTATCCAATCGAGCTATGCCGCCGGGAAATTCACCAGTATTGCCGGCCTGCTAAAGCCAAAGGGATATACTACGGCTTTTTTCCACGGCGGAACGAATGGAACGATGGCATATGATTCCTATACCAGACTGGTTGGCTTTGACCACTATTTTGGCCGCAGCGAATACAATAATGAAAAGGACTACGACGGTAAATGGGGTATCAGAGACGAGGAATTCTTTCAATTTACGGCAAAGAAGATCAATGGTTTCAAACAGCCCTTTGTTGCTGCTTTTTTTTCTCTTTCATCCCATCATCCCTATCATGTTCCGGGGAGGTATGTCAACATTTTCCGCACAGGGAAACTGCCTATTCAGCAAAGTATTATGTATGCCGACTATTCGTTGGGGAAATTTTTTCACACTGCCCGTCACATGCCCTGGTACAAGAACACCCTGTTTGTTATAACGGCCGATCACACTTCTGAAGGATATTACCCATATTACCAGTCGGATGTAGGACAATATGCCGTACCGTTGCTTTTCTTCAAACCCGGCAGCGACCTGAGGGGAAAATCAAGTTTGGTAGCCCAGCAAACCGATGTGATGCCCACAGTTTTGAACTACCTTGGCTATGATAAAAAATACCTGGCATTCGGAACAGATCTTTTTGATACAACATCCAATGCCGTTCATTTTTCAATTCATTACATCAGTGGCTTGTATGGATTGATGAAGGGTGGTTTTTACCTTGAGTACAATGGAACTAAAAGCACAGCTTTGTTCAATATCACAAATGACCCGCTACAATCCAATAACCTGATTGGCAAGGAAAATGAAGTGCAGGCCAGGATGGAGCTGTTTATCAAAGCCTACATTCAGCAGTACAATAACAGGTTGATTGAGAACAGGATGACGATTGATTTATTATTTTGAATTTTGAACTGATTTATATTGACCGATGATTAATGATTCTTTCCGGAAACGAATATTGTTTATTATAAATCCTATCTCGGGGGTTGGGGACCATAAGGGGGTAGAGCGAATGATTGAGGATAGGTTGGATAAAATGCGTTTTATCTCTTCGATTGTTTATACCAGTGCACCGGGTCATGCAACAGATATCAGCCATAAGGCAGCATCAGATGGAGTAGAAATTGTTGTGGCAGTCGGGGGTGATGGAACGGTGAATGAAATTGCAGCCGGACTTGTTGGAACAACAACAACTATGGCGATCGTTCCGAGAGGTTCAGGAAACGGTCTTGCCCGCCATCTTAAAATCCCTGTGAATGTTAAACGATCCATCGATATCATTAACCGGGGCAAAAGCCAGAAGATTGATACTGCTACCGTTAACGATCAATTGTTTGTCAACCTCGCAGGGGTTGGTTTTGATGCTTCGGTGGCAAAAAAATTTGCCGGAGCTGGCAAACGCGGATTTTCCACCTATTTCCGGATCACGAATAATTCCTATAAACATTATGAACCAAAGCAATACACCCTTATTATCGATGGAAAAGTGATCAAACGCCGGGCGCTGCTGATAAGTTTTGCCAATTCAAGCCAATTTGGGAACAATACCTCCATCGACCCGAAAGCAAGCATAACCGATGGATATATCGACGTTTGCATTGTTGGTAAAATGCCATATTGGAAAGCCTTATTGTATGCTCCATTATTATTCCTTAAGAAATTTGACCAGACGAGGTACATTGAAATTTTCCGGGCCAAAAATGTTGTGTTGAAGAGAAAAAAGGGTAAGTCAATTCATCTCGATGGTGATCCGAAAATAATGGGTAAGGAACTTATATTGCGAATTAACCCGTTGTCGCTGAATGTTATAGTACCTTGAACCAAAATCGTAAATCGTAAATCCGGCTCCCTATGCATCAAATTACAACCCGCTCCCTGAACAGGGGATTTAAATCAACCCTCACCGAATGGGGATTTTCTGATACATTTGCAGGTTATCTTGCTGATTTTTCGGTACTTATCATTATTTTGGTCACCTCAATAATCGTATATTATATTGCAAAGGTTATAATCAATCAATTTTTGAGGCGATTAATTGAAAAATCAACCAGCAAATGGGATGATCATTTATATGAACAGAAGGTATTTACGCGACTTGCCCTGTTGTTACCGGCCCTGGTACTTCAGGTATCCGTTGCTCCCAGTATTTCTAAGTATCCCGAAGCCATAAAGTACATAGAACTGGGGCTTCATCTGTATATGACATTTGTCATTTTGCTGGTAATTATTTCTTTCCTGAACGCGGTATATCACATTTATGGTGAGCTTGATATCTCTGATTCCAAGCCTATCAAGGGATATGTTCAAATTGGTAAGATCATTACTTTATTATTCGGAGGTATTGCCATGATCTCTGTCCTGATCGGTCAATCTCCAATTACCCTGCTGGCCGGACTCGGCGCTATGTCGGCCGTGATTATGTTAATTTTTAAAGACAGTATCCTTGGATTTGTAGCGGGAGTTCAGCTATCAAGCAATAAGATGCTTCAGATAGGAGATTGGATCACAATGCCAAAGTACAGTACCGATGGTACCGTTATCGATGTGTCGCTGGTTACTGTGAAGGTCAGAAATTTTGACAATTCAGTAAGTTGTATTCCAACTTACGCGTTGATATCTGATTCATTCCAGAACTGGCGCAGCATGGGCGAAGCAGGTGGCCGCCGCATGAAGCGTTCGATCCTGATTGACCTGGGAACGATAAGTTTCATGGACCGCGATCTGCTTGAAAACCTTAAGTCGAAAAATATCATTGTTGATGAACAAACCCTTTCTGAGGAACATGCCACGAACCTGGGACTTTTCAGGATATATATTCTTAATTACCTCAGGAGTATTCCCAATTTGAATAAAGATGCATCGCTGATGGTGCGCACCTTGCAGCCTACCGAAAACGGCTTGCCACTTGAGTTATATGCATTTTATGTTCCTCCGACCTGGTCGGAGTTTGAAGATTTCCAGGCACGGTTGTTTGAACATATTCTTTCCATTCTTCCTGAATTCGGGCTGAAAGCATTTCAGCGGCCATCGGGAAGGGATGTGCAAATGTCGGGGGTGGTTCCGGAGTGAGGAATTCTTTATTTCGCTTGGTATTTCTTTATGACCAACAGGCGTAATTAGGATTGAATAATTACCAGTCAGAGGGTTCGGAAAAAGACTGTTTGTTGGCCATTTGGATTTATCATTGGATGAAATTGATTTTTCTCAGATTAATCCTGCAGGCCTTGAATCAAAGAAGCAATTGCCTGTTTTAACCCTGGGATTTTGTTTCTGATCACATCCCATACGATTAGATAATCGACTCCGAAATAGTCGTGTATCAATCGGTCGCGCATTCCTGACATTTGTTTCCACTCAATTCCTTTCCACTTTATTTTAAAGTCAACAGGGATATTTTTAGAAGCCTCACCAATAATTTCGAGACTTCTGATAATCGCTCTTTTCTTTTCTTCATCCGAGTAGAACTGTTCAAATGATAATTCAGATGGGGTGGAATGCAAAATAAAGTTGCACTCATCAAGGATATGTTTTAAATATTCAACCGGGGAATGGGGCATATTCAACAGTTTTCAGAATCTTTGGGCCGATATATGGACTCAACGAATTCTTTGTGACTACTTCCACTTTCTTACCTTGAAATAAATCATCCAGGAAGAAGCACAAATTGATAAAATTTTCAAAATTGCTTTTATCAGAACCGAATTCAATAAGAATATCAATGTCACTTTTTTCCGTTTGCCGATTTGTAAGATAGGATCCAAAAAGTCCGACTTTTTCAACACCAAATTGCCTGAATGTTTTCTCGTTTTGAACCAGGCGGGAAATAATTATACCTTTCTCCAGCGTTTCCATGTTATATCATTTCAGACTATTTCGGTCGCATAATTACCACAAAGTTAATTGAAATTTTTGACTGTGCAAAAATGATTCCTCCAGTATTTGAAATGACATTGAAAACCTTTGGCAATACGTCGCAGACGCATCCCAAGTCACAGACTGTGCGGTTCCAATCCCGATGGCAAACGACTTTCCAAATTACTTATGCTGCCAATACCAGGAAATATGCAGCAACGGAGTGATTTCTTGTTAACTGTGCAACAATCAGGTCATGTTCTGCTTTTTCAAGCCAATCATGAATTATTTCAGCCTTGCTTCTCATAAAGTAATTTGGAATTTTTCAAGGCAGTGGAAAGAAAAGTGAACCGGGTATTTTTATCCAGGTCAAACTCTTCGGGTGTATAAACTAACAAATCAAGAGGCACGCCAGTTCCTATCAATGATTTGCGTATCTCAATTCCACGCTGGTATCTGGGTTCATCAGAAGGTTTAACGATAATCATATCAATGTCGCTATCCATGGTTATCATCCCACTGGCACATGACCCAAATAGCAGTACTTTGACAGGGTCGTGTTCCCTGACGATCACTTTTAAGATCATTTTTATTTTCTCACTATCGATCATGACGTTATAATGTAATACCAATAATGCGAAAATAAGAAAAACTCCAAAATATTCATCATCAGATGGAGCAATTGATTATTTTCTTGATGCGAATAATTTAAAAATATTTGGTTTTGAACCAAAATGTGATGATTTAATTATCTCTCCAAATACTTCTGAAGAGTTTGATGGGGTTGAGACTGATGAGCCTTGTTTTGATTATTACAATACGCCTCCAAGAACTTGTCAGGAAGTAATTAGTGGAACGGTTTTGTGCAACCAGATCTGTAAAATTCAATTCACAATTTGCCATCTCCCATGAATTTTCTAATTTTGCAAAACTTATTGGTCATTGGTCATTGGTCATTCGTAAATCGTAAATCGTAAATCTAAAATCTAAAATCCCCCCTATGTCATTCAATCTACGTAACCGCAATTTTTTAAAATTGCTCGATTTCACTCCTCAGGAGATCAAATTTTTATTATATCTTTCCATTGATCTGAAAAAAGCGAAATATTCCGGTACCGAGCAGCCGCGATTAAAAGGAAAGAACATTGCCCTTATCTTTGAAAAGGCCTCTACGCGCACCCGATGTGCATTTGAGGCGGCTGCATTCGACCAGGGCGCCCGCATTACCTATCTTGGGCCGGAAGGTTCGCACATTGGAAAGAAAGAGACCATGAAGGATACTGCCCGTGTGCTGGGCCGGATGTATGATGGTATTGAATACAGGGGTTTCGGTCAGGTCATTGTTGAAGAACTTGGCAAATATGCCGGTGTGCCGGTGTGGAACGGCCTTACCAACGAATTTCACCCGACCCAGATACTCGCCGATTTTATGACGATGATTGAGCATTCTGAAAAGCCATTGCACCAGGTTGCTTTCGTATATTGTGGCGATGCACGCAACAACATGGGAAACTCGCTGATGGTGGGCGCTTCGAAGATGGGGATGGATTTCAGGGCATGCGCCCCGAAAAAATATTGGCCTGATCAGGAACTGGTTGATAAATGCCTCGAAATTGCCAGGGAAACCGGGGCAAAGATCACACTTACCGAAAGCGTTGAAGAGGGTGTAAAAGGGGTCGATTTTGTGTACACCGATGTTTGGTTATCGATGGGCGAAGCCAAAGAACTATGGGACGAACGCATCAGAGAGATGCTGCCCTACCAGGTGAATGCAAAAATGATGGAAAAGACCGGTAACCCTAAAGTCAAATTCATGCACTGCCTTCCTGCTTTTCACAATAAAGACACAGAAGTCGGACTGGATATATTCAAGAAATATGGACTGAATGGACTTGAAGTGACTGAAGAGGTATTTGAGTCGCCTGCGTCCATTGTTTTTGATGAGGCCGAGAATCGCCTTCATACAATAAAAGCAGTGATGGTCGCAACTTTGGGCGCCTAATATGGAACCACTTTTCCTTTTTCGCACATCAACGTTCGGGCCGGGTATTTGTCGAAAAAGGTATAATTATGAGTGGCCATTATAACAGCCCGGCCTGTTTTCGCAATATCCATCAGTAAGCTGATAATCCCCTCTGAACTTTCGGGGTCGAGGTTGCCGGTTGGTTCATCGGCAAGTATCACCTCAGGATCATTTACCAGTGCACGTGCGATTGCAACGCGTTGTTGTTCGCCGCCCGAAAGCTGATGAGGCATTTTTGCCCCTTTATTTCCAAGGTTCACTTTTGCGAGTACCTCTAAAAGCCGTTTCTGCATCTTCCGTTTATCTTTCCATCCGGTGGCGCGCATTACAAAGAAGAGGTTTTCATTGACCGAACGGTCCATAAGTAATTGAAAATCCTGAAATACGATACCCAGTTTCCGGCGCAGAAATGGTACATCTTTCATTCTCAACATCCTCAGGTCGAATCCGGCCACAAATGCAGTGCCTATCCGTACAGGTAATTCAGCATATATTATCTTAAGCAAACTGCTTTTCCCGCTGCCGGTTTTTCCAATAAGGTATAGAAATTCACCTTTGCTGATGTATAAGGTAACATTGGCCAGAATAAGGTTCTCAACCTGGTAAACAGATACTTTTTCTAGTTCTATAATGCGTTCGCCGGTCATGATGGTCGATTCGTTTTCAACAAATGTAACGAATTGTTTTAATTTTTTGGTTATAGTTCCAATTTTTGAATTTTCCCATATTCAAGTTCTTTCGCGACCTGCAGGATTTCATCCATTTTTAGAAGCAAATTGCAACGTGCCAGGGCCGTTCTTGGATTGTTTATCTTGAAATAGGCTATCAGCATGAAGTTCCCATCCCTGATCTGGATGTAATCAGGAATTTTCCCGGTGCCCTGAATCTTCAGAATGTACATGGGTTCATGACAATGGTAAATTCCGCTGGCGTAACACTTCAAACAGGATAACGCCGGAAGCCACTGAAACATTGAGCGATTCAATTTCTCCCCTGAGCGGGATCCGCATTGCTTCGTCTGTGAGTTTCAGGTATTCCTCCGATATACCCTCTCCTTCTGAACCCATGATAAGGGCTATCGGCCGGTTGAAATCTATTGAAGTATATTCCTTTTCCGATTTTTCAGCAGCCGCGATGATGGTAAGTCCGCTGTTCTTCAGAAACTGAATTGTCTCCTTGAGGTTTTGTGCCCTTACAACCGCGATTTTATACAGGGCTCCGGCTGAAGTTTTAATGGCATCGGAATTGATCTGCGCCGAACCTCTTGCCGGGAGTATGAGACCATCAACACCGGCACATTCGGCGGTACGGGCAATGGAGCCTACATTACGGACATCGGTGACCCTGTCGAGGATTAAGAATAATGGCTGTCTTCCCTGCTCAAACACGAAGGGCACGAGGTCTTCTATTTGCTGATAGGTGATTTCAGAAACATAGGAGATAACACCCTGATGATTCTGACGTGAAAGGCGGTTGAGTTTTTCGACCGGTACAAACTGGTAGGGAATTTCCAATTCCTTTATCAGGTTGAAGAGTTCATGGAAGCCCTCGCCTCTCAAGCCGTTCTGGAGAAAAATCTTCTCAAGTTCCTTTCCCGATTTGATCGCCTCAATCGTAGGCCTGATGCCATAAATGTATGTTTCTTTTTTCATATTATATTATCGGATCATTCGTCATTCGTCACTCGTCACTCGCATTTTCCTCCGCCCTGTCGAGCAGTGATTTCGGAATCTCCTTCCCTGCCTTTGCTCCCAATGATTTAATGGTTTCCACCCTTCTGATCAGGTTGCCTTTGCCGGTAGAGAGTTTGTTCATGGATGCATCGTAAACCTTGCGTGTTGCATCTATTTTGCTTCCGATATCTTGTAAATCCTCAAGAAAACCGGTAAATTTATCATACAATTCGCCGCTTTGACGGGCAATTTCCATGGCATTCTTATTCTGGTACTCAACGCGCCATAAGTTTGCTATCATGCGCAGGGCGGCGATCAGGTTGGTGGGACTTATTAGCAATATCCGCCTGTCGTAAGCCCAGTTCCAAAGGTTGGGGTCGTACTGCATGGCTAACATGTAAGCCGGCTCAATAGGCATGAAAAGCATTACGAAATCGAGGCTTTTCAGAGCATAGATATCCTGGTAGTTTTTACTGCTCAGATCGGCAATATGGTTTCGTACAGACAATAAATGATCGCGGGCAGCCGATTCCTGCTCCTCGGTTGTTTCGGCTGATGCATAGCGTTCATATGCCAGAAGTGAAACCTTTGAGTCGATCACTACATTCCGTTCCCCTGGGTAAGCCACAATAACATCGGGTTGCAAACGCTTTCCGTGTTCATTGGTATAGGATTGCTGGATAAAAAATTCCCGGTCGAGGGTCAAACCCGATTTTTCAAGTATGCTTTCGAGTATGATTTCCCCCCAATTGCCACGGGTTTTTGACTGTCCCTTTAAAGCATTTGTGAGATTATTTGCCTCTTTGCTGATCTGCTGGTTAAGATCGGTCAGGTTTTTGATCTCCCGTTCGAGTGAAAATCGTTGCTTTGACTCCTTGTCGTAGGTTTCTTCAACCTTTTTCTCAAAATCGCGGATCTTTTCACCCAATGGTTTCAGAATTTCATCGAGCTTGATTTTATTCTGTTCAGTAAACTTTTGTGTTTTTTCTTCCAGGATTTCGTTGGCAAGATTTTTAAATTCCACACGAAATTTATCCTGCAGTTTCCCGATATCGGCTGTTTGCTCATCGAGTTTTTTCAGCAGGTTAGAATATTCGGTGGTACAGGCTGTAAGCTTATTGTTCAGGTCGAGGATAGATACATCTTTATCTTTGATTTGAATGGTTGAATTATCGAATTGTACCTGCAACATCCTGGCCCGTTCTTCCAGAGCGCTTCTTTCATTATTGAGTTTATCGACCTGCAGTTTGAGTTGGTCCAGCTCCTCCTCATTACCTTTATTTCCCGACTTGCCAAGTCTCAGCCATAGCAGGATAAATCCCAGGATGAAACTTAACCCAAAAATGATAATTAAAAATATATCCATGGAAAAAATTGGTGATTAAAACACAAAAATAGGCTAATTAACCCAATGTCACTTAAAATTGATCTCTGCAACAACCGGAAAATGGTCGGATGAATATCTGCCATCGCGTTGTTCGCTGATGATATGATAGTTTGCCGCTCGTGCGCCATATCCTGTAAAGATGTAATCGATACGCTCCCTGGGGGATTTCGTTAAATCGAATCCATTAAATGTACCGCCAGGGCCCATGGAAATGCTCCTGTCCGAAATCTTTGAATCCTGTAGTTTTCCAAGAATAATTTTAACAGGCAAGCTTTCAGGGATATCATTAAAATCACCTGTCAGGATCACTGGCAACCCTGATTTATTCAAAGTGTCAATTTTCTGAAGGACCAGCAGGGCGCTGTTTTTTCGTGCCTGCTCGCCCATGTGGTCAAAGTGCGTGTTGAATACCCAAAACTGCTGGCCGCTCGAAATATTCCTGAACAGGCCATAAGTACATACGCGTTTGCATGCCGCGTCCCAGCCCAATGATGGAATCTGAGGTGTGGATGACAACCAGAAGGTGCCATGGCGGATAAGCCTGAAAAATTTAATATTGTACCATATTGCGCTGAATTCGCCGTTTACTTTTCCATCTTCACGCCCAACACCGATATGGCGGAATTCACTGAAAACACTATCAATATACTTTACCTGATGGGGAAGTCCTTCCTGAATCCCGAAAATACCCGGATTAGCCGCTTTGATCTGGTTGCACAACCAAGCTTTCCTGATTGGCCACGCATTCGGTCCGTCATCAGGCGTGTCGAGCCTGATATTGCATGTTAGGATTTTCAACGGCTGACTCTCTATGTGGCCAACCAGCAAACACAAAACGACGATAAGTGAAATTTTTCTAAAGGACATGTTAATCTCTTTTATCATTCAAAGATAACTAAACTTCATTTTTCCACCCAAAATATTCAGCTTAAATTATCTCATGGACCATGTATCTCTCACTGTCATTCGTAGTTCGTCATTCGTCATTCATCACTCGTAATTCGTAAATTTGCCCCATGGTTCGCATTGGTATCCTTTCCGACACACACGGTTATATTCACCCCCGTGTACTTGAATTCTTTGCAGCAGTTGACGAAATCTGGCATACCGGCGATTTGGGAGATATCTCAATAGCGCATCAATTGAGGGAATTAAAGCCATTGCGTGCCGTGTATGGCAATATCGATGGCCGTGATGTACGCATTGAATTTCAGGATGTTCATATTTTTATGGTTGAACAGGTCAAGGCGCTGATGACTCACATCGGAGGGTATCCGGGTCGTTACGACAAGAGGGCAACCCTGCTTATCGAACATGAAAGACCCAAACTTTTTATATGCGGTCATTCTCACATCCTTAAGGTTATCTATGATAAGAAATATGATCTCCTTCATATAAATCCGGGAGCTGCCGGAAAATATGGGATCCATAAGTCAATTACTGCCGTGAGACTGATTATTGAAGGCGATAACATAAGGGATCTGGAAGTGATCGACTTGCCACGATAATGTGCTGATATGCTAAGGTGCTAATGATTTATTTTCGTCATCCATCATTCGTCACTCGTCATTTACCTCAGCCTGTCAGCCGACTTTACAAGCGCTTCATCTTTCCGTATCGCCCGGTGCGCGAGGATTAAAAAGACCAGTGAGACCAGTGGCATTACCATTCCGCTATAATTATATTCGGGTTCAATGCCGGTCATGGTCTTGATCTTTGTGGCATAAAAGAAAAAGATCACCATAATCAGAACAATGTTCGACAGGACATTAAATGCACAAATCCGGATTTGAAGAGGCCTGTTTTTATATAGAAAGATGGTTGCAAGCGAAAAAATTAATGAGGCAACTGCAAGGAATATAAGCGGCACGGTAAACAGGTTGTTGAAAAGGACCTTTGGTTCAGGATCCATACTGCGGATTCCGTAAATAAAAAATTTATAATTGCCCTCTATTTCGTTATAATAATCGGCCAGCGGAAAAAAAAACAGGAGGATACAGGCAATAGTTACTACAACAAGGTAAAGTGTTTGAATACGTTGTAACATGGGAACAGCATTAAAATCATTGCAAAATTAGGAAAGTTTTGTGTTGACCCGGATAACGATTAAGAAATAAATTTGACTTTAAGGAAATATTATTTATCTTTGTACCGATTTTAATCCCCACGATCAGTTTCTTATTTGATTTTCAACCCATTTCAATTTTATCCTCAAACCTATAGTTAACATTTACATTGACTATTCAATTAATTAAACTTCATAAATCATGTATGACATTATTTCCCTCGATGGCAAAGAGCTATCGGAGATCAGAGAAATAGCACGACAATTCAACATCCCCAAAGTTGACAAGGTCGAAAAACAAGATCTTATCTACAAGATACTGGATCACCAGGCGCTCAATCCGACTCCCGAAATTTTGAATCAGGAAAAGAAAGAACAGACAAAACCTTTCCGTGGCCGTCCGCGTAAGGAGCTGGAAGGTAAACCACGGGAACAGCGCGATCCCAAAGTTCAGCGTGACGTTAAGGAAACCAGGGATTTGCCAGTTGCAGGTGAGCAAAAAGAACAGCAGCCGAAGGTTGAAAGAAATTTGCCACGTGAGCCACGCCCACCCAAGGATCAACGTCCTGCCCGTGAACCACTTCCTCCGCGTGCGCCACGTTCACCTCAGGATCAACAGCCACCCCGTGAACAGCGTCCGCCCCGTGAACAACGGCCTCCCCGTGAAAACAAACCCTTTCGGCCTTTTCAGGAGAGAACGCCTGTAGAGCCTCTGGTCAAAATGACACTGCCTGAATTATTAGAAACACCCGAAGAACGGTTCGATTTTGACGAAACCAACGATAAACCTTTTTTGGTTATCGATCCTGTTGATATCATTCAGAAACCAGATGGAATCATTGAACCAGCTGAACCTGAAACCAATGGTATAGGAACTGTTTCGGATGCATCATCGCAGCCTGTAACCGAAGAGCGCAAGCATCGCGAGTTTCCGCGTAAGTATCCCGAACGCCAGCGTGAAGAATTCTCCTTTGAATTCGAAGGAATTATTATCAGCGAGGGTGTTCTTGAAATTATGACCGATGGATATGGATTTCTCCGCTCTTCAGATTATAATTACCTTAATTCTCCTGATGATATCTATGTTTCGCAGTCACAGATCAAATTGTTTGGCCTTAAAACCGGCGATACGGTGCGTGGAACCATCCGCCCGCCCAAGGAGGGGGAAAAATATTTTCCACTTATCAAAGTTGATCTGATCAACGGACGTAAACCGGAAGAGGTGCGTGATCGTATTCCATTCGATTACCTCACCCCGCTCTTCCCAATGAAGAAGTTCAAACTTACCGGTCATAAAAACGAAAGTATGTCAACCCGCGTGATCGATATGTTTGCTCCAATCGGATTCGGACAGCGTGGTTTGATTGTTGCCCAGCCCAAAACCGGTAAAACGGTATTACTGAAAGAGATTGCCAATGCAATTGCTGCCAATCACCCCGATGTATATATGATCATCCTGCTGATTGATGAACGTCCCGAAGAGGTTACCGACATGCAACGCAGTGTGAAGGCCGAGGTTATTTCATCAACATTTGATGAACCGGCCGAACGCCATGCCCGCATTTCGAACATCATTCTTGAAAAGGCAAAACGCCTGGTTGAATGCGGCCACGATGTGGTGATACTGCTCGATTCGATCACCCGTCTTGCAAGGGCTTACAACACTGTAGCCCCTGCTTCCGGCAAGGTGCTTTCGGGCGGTGTTGAGGCAAATGCCCTGCAAAAGCCCAAACGTTTCTTCGGCGCTGCCCGCCAAATTGAAAATGGCGGCTCCCTTACCATCATTGCTACCGCCTTGATTGAAACCGGTTCCAAAATGGATGAGGTGATCTTTGAAGAATTCAAAGGAACTGGTAACATGGAATTGCAGCTCGACCGCAAACTTTCAAATAAACGTATCTATCCCGCGATTGACATTGTTTCGTCAAGCACACGCCGCGAAGACCTGCTGCTTGAGAAAGATGTTCTGCAGCGTATCTGGATACTCCGTAATCACCTGGCAGATATGAATCCGTTAGAAGCCATGGAATTTCTGAGAGAAAGGATGAAGTTTACCAATACCAATGAGGAGTTCCTGATTTCTATGAACGGATAAAAACAAGCTCTTTCAGGTCAATTCCATCATAATTTCCTGAACTCATCATCAGGAACACACAGTTTTGGTTTTCTTCTTTCAATAATCGCTCGAGAAGCATTGCGGAATCATTGAAAACTTCCAGTTTGTTATTTGCAAAACCCTCGCGGATTTGTTCCGGCGTGATTTCCGGCAGCCTTTTTATCTGAAGGGCATGGGGATTGAAATATACGATCGGAATGTCTGCAGGATCCAGTGTGCCGGCGTAATGACCCAGGAAATCTTTGTTCAGGCTGCTGTATGTGTGCAATTCAAGGCATGCAATTATGGGGCGTTCCGGAAATTGTTCTTTAACTGCCTGCAATGTTGCTTTCACTTTTGATGGCGCATGAGCAAAATCCTTATAAACAATCCTATCGTCATTTCTGGCAATCAATTCCAACCGTTTCGAGGCGCCTTTAAACGATTGGATGGCTTCATAAAATGTGAGATCACCTATTCCCACCTGGTTACAAACCAACCGGGCGCCATTCAGGTTTAGCAGGTTATGTTTGCCGAATACCTTTAGCGGAAATGTCAGGTTTCCATTCTTTATATGGGTAATCCCATCGCGTATTTCGCTGTCAGGAACTGAATAGGGGATCAGAGTAATATCTTTCCGCGATCCGGGGCAAATTCGCTTCAGCTCTTCATCTTCATTGCAAAAGATCAGGCAGCCACCACTGGAAATCTGATTAATAAAGATCACAAACTGATCAAGGTAATTTTGAAACGTCGGGAAAACGTTGATGTGGTCCCAGGCTATACCACTGAGCAGCGCAATATTTGGTTTATAAAGGTGAAATTTCGGACGCGGATCGATGGGCGAGGTAAGGTATTCGTCGCCTTCGATTACCATGATCCGGGCCTTTTCAGTAAGCCTTACCATAACATCAAATCCTTCGAGCTGAGCGCCAACCATGTAATCGCAATCGATGCCGGCATGACGGAAAACATGAAGGATCATGGCGGTGATGGTGGTTTTGCCATGACTGCCACCAATTACAATCCGTGTTTTATCTTTCGATTGTTCGTAGAGATATTCAGGATAAGAAAAAATTTTCAAACCCAATTCCTTGGCTTTCAGCAATTCAGGATTGTCTGCTTTGGCATGCATGCCCACTATCACAGCATCCAGTTCAGTTGTGATGAGCGAAACATCCCATCCCTGAGTTTCAGGAAGCAAACCATTGGAGGCCAGCCTGCTTTTTGATGGTTCAAAAATTTCGTCATCTGAACCTGTTATGGTCAAACCCTTTTGATGCAGGGCAATGGCCAGGTTGTGCATGGCGCTTCCGCCTATTGCTATAAAATGAACACGCATGATCCAAGTTTTGTCCCAAAATTACATTATTCCATAAGGAAAAACTTGCTTTTGTTACCCTGTTTGTCGTAAATTCACAGAAATTTTCATGGAATAATCGATAAATGAAAGGCAGAGTTGACGCGTTTAACCGGCAATTTAAGAATTCAGCTCCTGAAGAGGTATTATCGTGGTTCGTAGCTGAATTCAGCAGCAAGATTGCATTTTCAACAAGTCTTGGTGCTGAGGATCAGGTTATTACACATATGCTCGCTGGTTTAAAAAAACCGGTAAAAATTTTCACTCTCGATACCGGCCGTCTTTTTCAGGAAACTTATGATACACTCGACATAACACAAAAAAAGTATGGAATAGATATCGACCTCTGTTTTCCTGATTTTGTAAGGGTAGAGGAGATGGTAAAAACAAAGGGGATAAATCTTTTTTATGATAGTATCGAAAATCGTCAACTTTGTTGTCATATCCGTAAAATTGAACCGCTGAAAAGGGCGCTGGAAGGTATGGTTGTGTGGATTACGGGCCTGCGAAAGGAGCAATCGGTGACCCGTTCAGATTCCGCCATGATTGAATGGGATGCATCACAGGAGATCATGAAAATCAACCCACTGATTAATTGGGGAGGTGAAATGCTTTGGAATTATATCCGTGAAAATAAGATTCCGGTTAATGAATTACATTCAAAGGGATATCCCAGTATCGGTTGCATGCCGTGCACGCGTACGATTAATCCTGGCGAGGATGTTCGCGCCGGTCGCTGGTGGTGGGAATTACCTCAAAATAAAGAGTGTGGCCTTCATAAAAAACAATAAATATCTGCAGGAATGAATACAATTGATCTGGTTGAATTGGGACGGTTGTTCATGGAACGCTATGAAAAGCCTACCCCGCTTTTTCAGGATGACAACCATGCGGTTTATTGGCTTGGTGTTCCCGAGGACAGCGCCTTTCGTTGTAACACATATTTGATCGTGGATGGGCAGGAGGCTATCGTGGTTGATCCCGGAGGGCGCGGCGCTTTTGAGTTTGTGAAAAAGCGTGTTGCCCAGATTCTTCCGGTTGAAAGAGTTGGGGCGCTGATTGTTTGTCACCAGGATCCGGATGTGGCGGCTTCAATGGTCGACTGGATTACAATGGATCCTTCAATCAAGGTCATCACTTCGGTACGCACAAACATTCTGCTTCCACATTATGGCAAATCAGATTATATATTTGTCAATATAAATGAGGAGCCTGTTTATTTTTTCACCTCAGGTCGAAAATTGAAATTCATCGAATCTCCGTTTCTTCATTTTCCCGGAGCATTTGTTACCTATGACGAAACTGCAAAATTTATTTTTTCCGGTGATATTTGGGCATCAATTGATATGGAATGGAAACTTGTGGTGGAAGATTTCAGCAAGCATGAACTGAAACTGAGCCTGTTTCACATCGACTATATGGCAAGCAACATTGCCGCACGGGGATTTACCTACCGCATCCGTCATTTGGAGCTGGATGCTATCCTCCCGCAACACGGATCGATCATACCAAAGAAATTTGTTCACAATGCGATGGAATATTTGAATAACCTGAAATGCGGTTTGGATCTCATCTATCCGGATTTGAAATACAAATAACCATGTTGGCATAACTTTTAATTTCCTGTACCATGTCGGAAGAAAACTTGCAGAAAATCCAGAAACTCGAAAAAGAGAACAAAGTAATGCGCCTGGCATCGCAGCAATGGGAACATCTTCAGAAGATTTATAAAGAATCGAATGAAAAGCTGCAACAGTTGGAGCGTGAATTGTCAGCAGCACAAGAGCGAACTGAACGTGCCCTTTTTGGAGGCGACCTGGCATGGTGGGACTGGAACTACAGTACCGGCAAAGTCCATTTCAACGAAAACCGTGCCCGCATGCTGGGTTATAATATGGATGAATTGCCTACCAGTTTTGGTGATATTTCCAGGATGATCCATCCCGACGATTATGATTTAGCCATGGCCAGGCTTCAGGAACATATTTCGGGCGCACATCCCAACTATGAGGCTGAATTCCGTTTAAAGACCAAGTCGGGCGATTGGAAATGGTTTTTTGACAAAGGAAAAATCGTGGAGACCGATATTTTTGGAAAACCACTTCGGCTGGCGGGTGTTCTGATTGACGTTGACGTTCGGAAGAACACAGAAAATGAACTTATTGTAACACGCGACAAAGCCGTTGCTGACAGCCAATCTAAAAGTCATTTTCTCGCGAGCATGTCGCACGAAATATACACTCCAATGGCCGGTGTCATAGGGATGGCAGAAATCCTGAAGCAGTCGAAACTTAGCCAGGAACAGGAAGAATACCTTAATGTAATTGTGAAATCGGCCACTAACCTGATGTCGATATTGAACGACATTATAGAATATTCAAAGATCGAATCGGGTAAACTTGAATTTCATGAAAAACCTTTCAGTGTTCACCAGGTCATCGAGGAGGTGACCGGATCGTTTGTGGAGAAGGCCAATGAAAAAGGCATTGAAATCCTTTCGTTCCAGGATCCGAATATCCCGTTTGAAGTGGTTGGAGATCCGGTAAGGTTGCGGCAGATTTTGAAAATATTTACCGATAATGCGCTAAAATTTACTGAAAAGGGAGAGGTCAGGATTGAGGCCGAATTTGTGTCATGGGATAATGAAACCGTGAAAGTCAGGTTCAATGTAAGCGATACCGGCATTGGCATTTCTGAGGCAGGGATAAAAAAATTATTTACATCTTTTTCAAAGCTTGATTCGCCTGAGTCGATGAAATATGGAGGCGGCGGACTTGGCCTTGCCATTGCCAGGAGACTCATTGACCGTATGAATGGCCATGTGATTGTTGAGAGTGTTCCGGGAAGCGGGACGACATTTTCTTTTACAGTGAATTTTGAAAGGTACAAGGATACTGAAGTGGCCGATTCGATGAATGAGATGCTCAGGGGAGTGAAAGTGCTGGTTATTGACCCTCAGCAAAGTCGTCGTGCTATTCTGAGAAATTACTTCGAACGATGGGAAGCCGAAGTCGATGTATGCGGGAATCCTGCCGATTCTGTTAAAATGATTCATCACCAGGCTGAGATTAATAAAGCATTCGACATGGTGGTTGTTGAATATCAACTGCCGGGGACCGATGGATTGAAATTTGCGACTTCAACGAAAAAGGATCCACTGATGAAACGATCAAAACTTTTGTTAACAACTTCGCGCACAAAACCGGTTTCATCATCTGAACTTGCCGCTGCCGGCATACTGGTAGCGCTCGTTCGCCCTTACACACTGGGTCGGCTCAAAAACAGGATCAAGGAGGTTTTGACACAAGTGAAAAAAGATTTTTCAGGATTGAATGAAGAGGTTGAACTTCATTTCAAGGATGACCAAAAGAGGGTTTTAAATATACTTTTGGCCGAAGATAACCTTATCAACCAGAAAGTTGCGCTTGTCACACTCGAAAAAATGGGCCATGCAACTGATCTTGCTGAAAACGGAAAAATTGCTGTTGAAATGTTTGCAAAAAAGAAATATGACCTGGTGGTTATGGATATTTTCATGCCCGAGATGGATGGATTTGAGGCAGCACGTAAAATCAGGGAAATGGAAGCTTTAAATTCAGCGAGAAATCCCGTTTATATATGCGCCATTTCAGCGAATACCTCTGCTGAAGATGAAGAGAAATGTTATCAGGCAGGAATGAACAGCTATATCTCCAAACCATTCAGGCTTGAAGAACTGATAAAAATCCTGAACCGGCTTTAACTGAACCGGATCGCCTTTAAAGGGGTGACTTTTGAAATTATATAGGAAGGTATTATGAATATCAGGTAGCAAACCAGAAGTGTTCCCAGGTTCAGCAAAATGATATTCCAGGAATTCAGATTTATCGGAATCACTGAAACATAATACGATTCCTGCGCCAGGGTTATCAACGCGAATTTTTTCTGAAGAATACAAAGGGAGAATGCGATCAAATTGCCCCAAAACATACCCAATCCAACGATATAAAAGGCGTTATAAAGAAATAGTTTCCTGATAGATGCATTGGGCATTCCCAAAGCTTTCAGAACGCCGATCATGCTGGTGCGTTCAAGGATCAGGATGAGCAAGGTTGAGATGATGGTAGTAGAGGAGACCATTATAATCAAAATCAGAATTATCAACACGTTGATATCCTGCAGATCAAGCCAGTCGAATATTTGCGGGTAAATCGTTTTGATGGTAGAGGCATCAAGACTGAAACCGATCTGGTGGTAAACGTACGCGCCCATCCGGTCGATGTCGTTGAAGTTTCTAAGGTAAACTTCAAAACCACCAACCTGTCCCTGGTTCCAGTTGTTTAATTTCTGAATGTGATGAATATCGCCGATAACCCAAAGCTTGTCAAACTCCTCCAACCCGGTATCAAAAATCCCTGATATCCTGAATTTCCGGCCGAGGGTGGTATTACCGGCAATGAAATACATGCGTAAATCATCGTTTACACGCAGGTTTAAAAGGTTGGCAGTTTTTCGCGAAATGATCACCTCATCTGAACGGGCACTGTCATTCACCTTGAAAGTGCGCCCCTCAACCATTTTATCGTTAAAAAAACGCCAATCAAAATCACTTCCGACCCCCTTCAGAATAACACCCTGAATCTGGTCTTTTGTTTTGATAATGCCGGCTTTTATTGCAAATACCTGAATGTGGCTTATCTCTTTCGTGTTTTGCAGCCGATGGTAAAACTTCTGGTTCTTTTCAATTGGCTGAGGCTCATAGGTCGAATTTTCCGAGAACCTTGTAATCTGAATATGACCGCAAAAACCAACAACTTTCTCGCGTATCTCTTTTTTAAACCCGGTGAGGATTGCAATCGCAATAAACATAATGGCAAAACCAAGAGCAATGGAGGTGATAGCGATGACAACAAAAGTCCAGGAAAAGTTTCCTTTACTTCGCGATACAATACGTTTTGCCAGAAAAAATTCAGTATTCAAAGGAAAGAATTCTTTTACTTTGCAAATGCATTAAGGACTGTATATTAGTGTGTTACAGATTAATAATACAAATGCAGGTTATTTTATGTCACAAAAGTAGGACAATTTCCTTTATTTTCCTTTCCCGATTTATAGAAAAAGTCTTGTCTCTCCTTTCGCATAATTCATAAAGCTGTATTGCTTTTTCAAAAAACAATCTTTTATGGTCAGATTGCTCTTTGATTCCAAATTGAGCCATTGCATCAGCCAGTAATTCAATATTCTCAGAAGTAATGCCCTTAAATTGAAGCAGATATAAATTGGAATCCGTTTCATTGAGTGTTAAAAGTTTATTTAAATCAAAACCGATTTCATTCAAGAGCATTTCTTTGGCCTTTTCGAAATGGTTTTCAACTGTTATTGACAAGTTTTCTTTTTTATTAAACAGACTATCTATAATAGAGCGCAATAGCAATCCGATTTTCTCGATTTCCCTCATTAAATAATCTTTCTGTTCCATAAATACTGTTTGTGAGATTTAATTATTGCTGAATTCATTTGATTCATTTTAAACCAAATCGAGGTTCACCAGTTTTTCATCGGCCAATTGGAGGACAAGCGTACCAGTAAAAGTTTTCGTATGGCTGCCCATCCTGAAATGGTTAGCCAGTTTCATGGGAGTGTTGGTTGTAAGGTTGGATACTCCTTTTGCTTTCACCCAGCTCCCTTCCCCGGTGATCCAGATGCCAACTATAACACCCGGGATATCATTTTCCATGATGACTTTATCCAGGGCAGTCTCAAATTTGGATTGCATTTCTGCACTGAATTGAATTGGGTGATTCGCTGCATTATCCTTTGAACAAGAGATTATCAGAGCACTTATCATGATAAGTGCAAGCAACTTCTGAGTTTTATTTGTCATGTTCTCTGTTTTTGAGCATTTTGCTCGTTATGCGGCGTGTATTATTCCAAATCCAATAGTATTTTCAGATTCTCCTTTATTTTTTCCGCAATATCAGTTGGGGCAACGCCAATTTTATTAATTAATCTTTTGTTATCAATCGCCCGAATCTGATCTGTCATAATATCACAACCTTCATTTGACCAAAAATTTCCTTTTTTTAAGTGAATTCGTAATATTTCACTCTCCATTTGGACATTTGTTGTTAATGGGCAAATTATTGAAGACGAATGATGTTTGTTTAAAAGATCCGTTTGAACAATGATCACGGGTCTTATTTTTCCCGGTTCTGTTCCGATTGTGGGATTTAGATCTGCTATCCAGATCTCATATTGCTTAGCTTTCATAATCAATCATTTCAAATTCATGAAGAACTGTTAAAGATTCTTCTTTAACAAGTTTTGATTCCTTCTCCAATTTGGAAGCTAAAAGTTTTCTTTTTTGAACTTTATTATAAAAATCCAAAGCTTCGTTAATGTACCTGTTTCGGGATTTTTTGATATGATTGATTACTTGTTCTGTTTCGGTAAAAACTGAATCATCTAACTTTAATGAGAGTGTTTTCATAATTTTTCTTTGTTTTATACCGCAAAAGTATATACTATTTACGAATACTCCAAGTTCTCTTTTTCAATAATACATGCCTTTGTTGTGCAACGTTTATTTATTACATTTAATATAGTATCCATTATCAAATTTATAGTCTATATTTTTGAATCCTAATCTTTTTAACTCTTCACTAACATAGTCAATTGTATATTTATTAAAAATGTCGTCTGTAGTAAATTTCAGTTTCTTTAAATCATCACGATGATCCATATATATACATAACATTCCATCCTGTTTTAGCTCATCTTTTATCTTTTTGAAAGGCTTTTCTATGTTATTCCAGAAGTAAATTACATTTATGAAAAATATTTTATTAAAACTCTCTGGGGGACATTTAAAGTCAAGATAATCCCCAAAATTTAATACTAACTTATTATTTTCAATATGCCTTTTGTTACGTAATTGTGCTTCTCTGAACATTAATTCTGAAAAATCTATCCCCGTAACTAAACAATCATAATTTTTACATATAATGTCTATGCCGATTCCATGTCCATATCCAATCTCAAGAATTCTGTCGTCTCTTTTTATTTCTAATTCCCGAATAATATTATCATATGCTGATTTATTACCTTTTTTCATTAAAAAAGAGACTATCCGTCCCAAGAATCCACTCGGCTTTCTAAATTGATTTCCTATGAAACTTAGCATTGTTATTAGATTTTTATTAAATGTTGCCAACGTGTGGCCTGTAGAACCATGTTGTCATGTCTGTCAGTTGTTGGATGATTTCAGGGCTGGGCGGGAACATCCCTTCGCTGCAATAGGTAGAATATAGAATCAGTTTATTGACCCTGGATGGATGCCTGAGGATAAGTTCCTGTGCGATAAGTGAACCCATAGACCATCCCAGTACATGTGCATGCTGTACGCCTAATGCATCCATTAATCCGGCTGTGTCTTCACAAAACTGCACGATGGAAAACGGTTTCGTTCCTGTCGTTGAATTGCCTACTCCCCGGTTATCAAATACAATCACCCTGAAACGGGAGGCAAGTTTACTAATCAGAGCAGATTCCCACAGGTTCATGGTGCTCCCGTAGCCCATGATCAGGAGAAGAGGGTAGCCACTTCCAAAAACACGATAACCTATGCTGATGTCTGCGACATTTATTGAACACCCATCCGCACTTGATTCAATTGTTTCATTCGTTGTCAAATAGTCACCCATGTTTTCATTATAGTGTTATTATCGTTTCAGCTTTAACTTTTCGTAGATATTTCTTTTCTATTCTTAAACAATAGTCTATTTTTAATTGTAGTACTGTCGTTTCTGTCTCCTACACTTGGCGGTAACGTGACGGCTCGATTAGTGCCAGACCCTTTATAAATTAATAAAATCTTTGGCAGTTAGAACGGATATTTGTGCTTTTTTATAGTCCTTTAAGTTTCTTGTTAATAATACTTCAACCTCATTCTGTAATGCAGAAAAGTATTGAATTGCATCTTCGAAGTCTGAAAACTCAGAATTAAGAGCCAGGTCAATGATTTTTTCATCCAATGGGGTTACATGTACTAAAACTTTAAACTTGCGGAGAATCTGCCTTGCCTCCTCCTCTGATTTTTTCTTTGAAAGCAAATAATGAACATTGGGTAAGGATAGGGCAGAAATAAAAATTTGTATTTTCCCTTCATCCGCTAATGTAAATAATCGTGCTGCTGCAAAATAAAAAGGATCTCGTTTTGCAAGGAGATCATAGATAATATCCGTGTCGACAAAAACCTTCCTATTCATAAATACTTTTCATTGAGATGTTCATGATATTTCATTTTGGTATCTTCATTTTCGTCCATTTGAATGACGCCACTCAATGATAATACCAACGGGGAAATATTTTCAATAGATTTTGATTCGTTGGTTATTGCCGATAAATAATTTTCAATCAGTTTTGATAAACTGGTTTTGTGATCATTAGCATACTTTTTAGCTTGATCTATTACTTTCTTTTTAAGCCTTAATGTTAATTTTGTTTCCATGATATTGAGATTTGGCGTACAAAAATACAATATTAATACGGCAAAGTCAAGAACAAATGCATTTTGGGTTTGGCATGTTATGGCCAGTAAGAGTTCTTTTTATTCTGTTATTGTTAAATTAATCTGCTTACCAAAGCCAATTTCGACAAGCCTATACAGGGTTGAAAGTTGTATATCGCTATGTCCATTTTCTATCCTTGAAATAAAACTTTTTCGTGTTCCAGTCTTTATAGCAAGCTCTTCCTGAGTCATTTTAGCTTGTTTTCGCCCATCTCTTATGACTTCTCCGATAGCAAATGCTTTTGCTTTAATTTCAAACTCAGTTCGTTTTAAACTGCCAACTGGACCATACCTCTTTTCAAGATGTTCATCAAAGGTTGTCAGTTCCATCTTAATATTTGCCGGTTTCATTTATCTTGCTTTTTAAAGTAAAATATTCATTTTTTATTTTAATGGCTTTATCAATTTCATTCTTAGGAGTTTTCTGGGTTTTCTTTTGAAATCCGTTGAAAAGAACAACTAAATTGCCTTCATCAAAGCAACAAAAAATCCTATAGATATTACTCTCGAACTTGATTCGAATTTCAAATAAAGCGTCAGTCCCTTCGACATGGGAGAAGAATTTTCTTGGAATTCTTTCAGCTATGGTTACAAGAAACAACACGTAATCAATCTTTTCCTTAACTTTCTCTTCTTGAGTTTCTGAAAATTCATTGAAGTAGTTTCTGAAAAACAGAAGGTCTCGTTTTTGATCCATTTTACAAAGTTAACGAATAATGGAACATTCCCAAACTTTTCAACAATATTTTGTGGATCCTGGTTTCTATTTTTATTGGCCACTAACGCCTTGCAACTAAGAACCGTGCGTTGGTTTCGGGATTGCGCTGGCAATCCCGGTAGAATGTAGCATGGGGTTTAGTTGCTGTGTTGGGCGCTGGGTTTATTATTTTTTGTCTTTATCAATCCATAAATAATAAATCCTATCCCTAAAACAATAAACGGAATACTCAACAATTGTCCCATATCAAATTGCATTTGCTCCTCAAAT
>JBAXKG010000033.1:0-30751 GCA_037137455.1 Bacteroidota bacterium | reverse complement strand
ATACTCATTTTTCTAACCTTAAGTTACTGTCCAGTTTTATGGGACTATATCAAAGTACATAAGACAATAAAAACTATTGACTAGAAATTGAGATTTGCTATGATCCTACCATCAGATCTGAAAGGCATCTTTTATGATGCCTTTCTCTTTTATAGATCATCCTCAGAGTCAACAGGCGTGGTATCTATGGCAGGAAAGAAGTTGATTTGATCTCGGGGAGTCAATTAAGAGAAAAAACAGTAAGCTCTGAACGGGCCATCACTTCTGCAATAGAAACACTTGTATCGAAGAAATTAATTGAAGTTCATGATGACCTCTCCGAACCTGATCGTTACATCGGGAATTCCTGTGCCCGGCATCAGTCCGGGAAGTTCGGGTTCGGAGGTTATTTGGAGGCCGAAGGCGGTGTAGCGGTTCATGCGGCAAAATTAGAGAAAAACGCTCAATAATTACCATTGCCTTTAAATCGTACCCTTTGGGGTGCGCTTTCTTAAATATTTTGCAAATATATACCCGAAAGGGGGTATTTCATTTAAATTTCATTATCTTTGTACCCTAAAGGGTATATCTATGGATCTGAAAACGTTCATCAAAGAAAAAAGGAAACTTGCGAATCTGACCCAGCCAGAAATTTCTGAAAAGGCAGGTGTGGGGCTTCGTTTTATCAGGGAAATGGAACAGGGGAAGCTTACTTTACGACTGGACAAAGTTAACCAGGTATTGAAGCTTTTTGGGTTTGAGCTGGGACCTGTGGAAAGAAAAAGGAGCGATCAGATAATGACGGATGATGGATGACAGTTGACGAATGATGAAGTGAAATGAATTATGAGAAGAGCAGAAATTAAGGTTAATGAACAGACAGCGGGGTGGCTGTGGCAGGATGAAAACGGGTATCATTTCTTATACGATCCGGCCTACCTGGTATTAGAAGAAGCAGAACCGGTAAGCCTTACGCTTCCGATACAGGCCGCACCATTTAACAGCAACGTACTCTTTCCCTTTTTCGATGGGCTGATACCGGAGGGATGGCTGTTGGATATTGCCCGGAGGAACTGGAAACTGAATGCCAGGGACCGGATGGGGCTTCTTTTGGCCTGCTGCAGAGATTGCATCGGGGCAATAAGTGTAACCGAGGTAAAAGAGGAGGATCAGGCATGAAACGATGTTTGTACTGCTATCAATCGTTAACCGGAAATGAAGCCGACTTTCATCTATCCTGCAGCAGGAAGATCTTTGATCAGCCGGTTCCTCCTGATTTGCCTTACACGGAAGCGCAGATCGCCGATCTGGCATTGAAGGTAGTTCAAACTCACGTAACCATCACCGGCGTTCAGGCTAAATTATCCCTCCACCTGGAATCACCTGAAGGAAGAGGGATACCAAAAAGATTCACTATCGTCGGTTTGTGGGGAGGATATATTTTAAAGCCACCAACGGGGCATTATCCTCAATTGCCCGAGGTTGAAGATCTGACCATGCATCTCGCCCGCCTGGCCAGGATATCAGTGGTTCCTCATAGCCTGATCCGTCTTCAATCAGGAAGCTTTGCATATATTACCAAAAGAATTGATCGTGTAAAAACGGAAAAGCTGCATATGGAAGACATGTGCCAGCTTACAGAACGTCTTACCGAGGACAAATATCACGGATCACACGAGCAGGTGGCAAAGGTCATCCTGAAATATTCCCGTAACCCGGGTTTGGATGTGATTAATTACTTCGAGCAGGTTCTTTTCGCATTTCTTACAGGGAATGCTGATATGCATCTGAAGAATTTTTCTTTGATAAAACTTCCCGGCATCGGTCATATGCTTTCTCCAGCTTATGACCTGGTGGCAACAGCCCTTGTCAATCCTGATGATAAAGAAGATTTCGCCCTTACCCTGAACGGGAAAAAGAAAAAAATAACCCGGAATGATTTCATTGTCGCTTTCAAAACATTGAATGTGGATCCGAAGCAGCAGGAAAATATTTTCAGGAAGATGATGAAAGCAAAAGCAGGCTGGATGGATTTTATCGGGATCAGCTTTTTAAGTGACGACTTTAAAGAGAGATTTATGAATATTATTGAGCAACGATTCAGTAGAATTAAATGATTATTTAGAAATTCATTGTCAGGCAAAAGTGCCTTAACGGTAAACTATATACCATCTGAAGCAACCGAATGTCGGCCAACGGATAAACGGTTTCTATCCCATATTGGTTAGCATAAGCCCCAGATCATTGGCAAACGGACTGCCCGTCTCTTAGGTTTTTTTGATAATCGGCGTCTTCCACAAATCGTTCCCTTACATTCTGAATATGTTTTATTTAAACCCGTCTTAATGTGAATCTAATCCATGCAACATGTAAAAAAGATGCATGAAAGACTTGGAAATTTCGGCCATATATTCATTCACGGCCTTTACACTTCCGGGAAGGGTGAACACAAGCGATTTGCCCATGACGCCTGCCACTGAACGACTCAACAGGGCAGCCGCCTTATCCGATCCGTATTTAATCCGAACCATTTCCATGATGCCGGGGATTTCTTTATCCAACATCGGTTTTACCACATCCGGTGTAAAATCGCGTGGGCCAATACCTGTACCGCCTGTGGTGATAACCAGGTCGACAAGCTCCTCCTTGGCTTTATGCATCAATTCCCCTAATTTGTGCGCATCATCAGGGATAAGGGAATAATGAATAAAATGGTTGATGTTTTGCGATCCGAAAAAATCCTTCAGAAAATCCTTTATCCGCGTACCGGAAAGGTCTTCATATTCCCCGACTGATGCCCTGTCGCTCAGGGTGATCACCAGGATACGGTACATTTTTGGATGATATTCCAGTTCCATGCCTGCTTTCAGAATGCCCGGACTCAAAACCCTGCAAAAAATACCCTCTTTGGGCATAACGCAATTACCTGTCTCTTTGAAAATGGCACAACTTGTTCCATGACACTCCTTACCTATTTGTGTGATCTCCATTTCGATATCGCCGGTTGTAAACCTGTCAAGCGGATGGGCAGTCCAAAGATCCATACCCGTTGTTGTAATATTTTCGGCAAACTCTCCGGGCTTTACTTTTCTTTTTGTCTTCGTTTCAAATTTTTCGATACTTTCCATTCCGAGCAGGCTTACCTGACGGTTCCAATTACCTGAATGGGCATCGCCGAAAACACCCATATGTGTCAGCTCGATTTGATCAGCTGGCTTTTTGATTTTCCCTTTTTGGTCGGAAGAATTGACTGAAATTATTTTAATTTGTTCCATCTTCATTCATTTTAAGTCAGGATCAGATTTCAGTTTTGGCATTCTGTTATCTCCTTTTGAGCATGTATTATATGTTTTCTTTTGTCTTTTTTATCAGCCTGATTTCCCCGATGACCATTGTTGTATCTACAGCCTTGCACATATCCCAAATGGTTAGCAGAGAAACCGCTACCGAGGTCAGGGCTTCCATTTCAATGCCTGTTTGGCCGGTACACCGCGCCATGCTTTCTACCTTCACACCGTTTTTATCTAAAATGGCTTTAACATCAAGTTTGGTGATTTGAAGCGGATGACAAAGCGGGATCAACTCGCTTGCACGTTTCCCACCCTGGATTCCTGCAATTTCAGCGATTGTAAGTACATCGCCTTTCTTCATTTTATTTTCCCTGATGAGGTTCAGGGTCTCCTGCCTGAGGCTTATATGACCCTGCGCAGTCGCAGTGCGGAATTGAACCGGTTTCCCGCCGATATCTACCATGTTCGCCTTGCCCAGTTCATCAACATGGGATAAGGATTGTGTTTTGATTTTCGCCATTTTACTATTGTCGCTATGTGAATTATCCTCCAATGTTATGAAATCCTCCGGTAATATTAACGCTTCCTTTCTCCGGCTTTTTGCCGGCTGATTGTTCGAGCGCTTCCCGGATACCCAGTTCGCGGATGCTGAACCGGATGTCGTTGAAAAGGCAGGGTCGGATATAGCCGTTAGCGGTAAGTCTGAGGCGATTGCAGTTTACACAGTCGCCGCCATGACCATTTTCCACAATTGTGAAGCAGCCATCGGCCAGACTCATTTCATGAATGAAACGTGCTTCAAGTCCGTGTTTGAGGCAGTATTCCCGAACAGACATTGCATCAGGTTCATCGGACGAATTTCGTACCACGCAATTGATTTTTACAGGAGTTAATCCGGCATTTTTTGCTGCTTCGATACCTTCAAATACATTTTGAATGTCGCCCCCACCTGTAATGGCCCTGAATTTTTCAGGATCAGTGGTGTCGAGACTGATATTGATCCTGTGAAGTCCGGCATTAGCAAGGTCTGCTGCGAATGATGACAACAAGATTCCATTGGTTGTGAGGCCAAAGTCCTGGATCCCATTAATTGCAGCGATTTTTTCGATAAGTGAAACCACGCCCTTGCGCACCAAGGGCTCACCACCTGTGATCCGCACTTTGGTAATTCCTAAAAAAACCGCCTCCCGGATAATCTCTGCAATTTCTTCGAAACTCAGGATCTCTTTGTGATCCAAAAGTTTTACACCTTCAGAAGGCATGCAATAGGCACAACGGAGGTTGCATCGATCGGTGATGGAGACGCGCAGGTAGTTTATCTGTCGGTTATAACGGTCGTACATTTACCTGTTCCCCTTTGTTAATATTGGTGGCGCCAATTTCCATGACCATTATCCCGTTTGCAATTGTGTAAGCATTGATATGCGCAGACCCGTGATATTCGACCGGAAAGACAGCCCCTTCTTTCATGATTACAGGGATCATCGATTTCCTGTCAGATTTCCGTCGGGAGAAATCAACTCCCATTGGAAGTTTAAGTACCACGGGTTCCGAAAAATATCCCATTAACCTGAGAAGAAATGGTTTGACCATCATTTCAAACAAGACAAACGAAGAGACCGGGTTTCCGGCCAATCCAAAAATGAAGGTATTGTTTCGACATCCAAACACAGTTGGTTTGCCCGGTTGTATGGCAATCCTGTTGAACAGAATTTCAAAACCAGCCTCCTGCATGATTGCAGGAACAAAATCGAAATCGCCCATCGACACCCCGCCGGTAATTAATAACACATCGTTGTTTGTAATCGCCAGGTCTATGATTCTGCGTAATTCAGGTCCATCATCCAGTGCAATTCCAAAGTAGGAGGGGAGAGCCGGAACTATTTTTACCTGGGCTTCCATCTGCAATGCATTTGAATTCCTGATCTGTGCCGTTCCAGGTGTATCACCAGGCTCAACAAGCTCATCACCGGTAGAGATTATACCCACCCTGGGAAGCTTTGCCACAAGAGGGTTTATCGCCCCTACACTAGCCAGTACCGCCACATGGGCCGGTGTGATTTGAATGCCTTTTGGCAATACCTGATCACCCGATCTGATATCTTCTCCCCGGTAACAAATATTTTTTCCAGTATTGTAACGGTTAACCCAAACAAGGTTTTCGTCTGCAAATTCAGTGTCTTCAACCATAATTACACAGTCGGCGCCCGATGGGACCATCGACCCGGTCATAATTTTGGAGCATTGTCCCGGCAGGATGGTTTTTTTAGGAATTGTTCCCGCGGGAATTGTTTCAATAACCAGAAGAGGCGAATTTTTTTTTGTCCTTATTTCATCTTGTGATATTTTTGAAAAGGGTAGAATATCCGACATTCTGCAGGCATATCCATCCACAGCAGATTTATCAAATGGAGGCATATCCATGTCTGAAAATATATCTTCAGCAAGAATTCTCCCTATCGAATCTGACAATGCAACCCGTTCACTTCCAATGAAAATTTTCCGGGAAAGTACCTTTTTTAATGCATCTTCAAATAAAATCATCGGGTTTATTTTTTTAATTCCAGCAGGAACTTGTCAAAACCATCCTGAATTTGATGATCTAAGGTTTTATGGAAAGCATCGAATGCCCTGACCAATCGTTTGCCCTCCTCAGTTAGGGCCGTGTGCCCGCCATCGCTTCCCCCACGCTGCTTTTCCAGCAAAGGAAAACCAAAGAATTTTTCAATTTTTTTGAGATTCCCCCAGGTTCGGCGATAGGTATATCCCAATTCATCGCAAGCAGCTTTCATCGATCCCTTCTCTTCGATCAGCTTAAGCATTCGCCATTTGCCATCGCCCATGATGCCCGTCTCCTTCTCATCAGAAAGCCATATTTTATAGTGAAGGCGTACATCCGAAAGTTTGCTGCTGAATTTTGTTTCCATGAAATTGAAATTTACGCAAAATTAGAAACTTTGGCGATATGCATTACCTAACATATCGTTAAAATCCATAATTTTGCACACAATATTTTCACTTATGAACAACGCGATTTTTAATCTCGAACGTCCGGAGAATGAACATGCACTTAGTTATGCACCCGGATGCAAAGAGCGGAAAGCTTTGAATGCCGAACTTGACCGGTTGGGTTCGGAGGTTCAGGATATCCCGCTGATAATCGGAGGCAGGGAAATACGCACCGGGAAGACCGGGAAAGTCGTCATGCCGCATGATCATCAGCATCTATTAGCCAACTATCACATGGCAGGTGAAGCTGAAGTAAAAATGGCCATCGATGCCGCACTGAAGGCGCACAAGGAATGGGAATCGTTCCCATGGATCGACCGCGTTTCAATTACCCTGAAAGCAGCAGAACTGATCTCCAAGAAATACCGTTTCCTGGTCAACGCATCCACGATGCTCGGACAGGGAAAAAGCGCCTACCAGGCCGAAATCGATTCCGCCTGTGAAACGATCGACTTTCTCAATTTTAATGCTTATTTCATCACCGAGATATACAAGGAGCAGCCTCATTCGCAGCCAGGCATCATCAACCGCATTGAATACCGTCCGCTGGAAGGGTTTGTCTTCACCGTGACGCCGTTCAATTTTACTGCCATAGCCTCGAACCTCAACATGGCCCCGGCACTGATGGGGAATACCTCCGTGTGGAAACCGGCCACTACCTCACTGCTTTCAAATTATTTCCTGATGAAGATTTTTCAGGAAGCAGGTCTTCCCGACGGGGTTATCAATTTTATCCCGGGACCAGGTAGCATGATCGGGAAGACCGCATTGTCACACCGCGACATGACCGGGATCCATTTCACCGGTTCAAACAACACCTTTAACAGCTTGTGGCAGATGGCCGCCCAGAACATGGCAAGCTACCGTTCCTATCCTCGTGTTGTTGGAGAAACAGGGGGAAAGGATTTCATTTTCGTTCATCCGTCATCCGATCCACAGGAAGTTTCTGTAGCCATCGTCCGCGGCGCTTTCGAGTACCAGGGTCAGAAATGTTCGGCAGCCAGCCGTGCCTACATTCCCGAATCGATGTGGCCGGAGGTAAAATCCCGCATTGGCGGGATGATCGGACAAATTACTGTCGGGGATGTTCGTGAGTTCAGCCATTTTATGAATGCCGTGATCGATGAAGCTTCATTTGACAATATCATAGGATACATCGATTTTGCTAAGAAATCAACAGATGCCGAGGTGATCTTTGGTGGAACAGGTGATAAATCGAAGGGTTATTTTGTTCAGCCGACGATCATCCTCACCACCAACCCGCATTTCAAAACCATGGAAGAGGAGATCTTCGGCCCGGTGATGACGATTTATGTTTACAAGGACAAAGATTTCGAGGAGACACTTCATATCTGTGATCAGACTTCACCATACGGACTCACCGGTTCGGTATTTTCAAAAGACCGTGAGGCGATCAACAAGGCCTGTCGCATCCTTCGCTATGCAGCCGGGAACTTTTACTTCAACGATAAACCATCGGGTGCGGTGGTGGGGCAACAACCTTTCGGTGGCGCCCGCGGATCGGGAACCAATGATAAATCTGGAAGTCATTTGAACCTCCTGAGGTGGACAAACCCCCGTACCATCAAGGAAACGCTGATTCCGTCAACGGAGTTTACCTATCCGTATATGAAGTTGGATAAATGCCATTAAGAAGTCACATTTTTCAGCTCCTCCCTTTTCTTCCTGTAGATAATAATCGGGAAATCGCCGGAGATGAGGTTTTCATCCATCTTTAACTTTGTCTCCTGTGGCTGATGGGTTTCTACCACACGCCGGTCCTGGTGAAGCACGATCCTGTTATAAAGACCTGTTATCCACAGAAATATGTTTCTGATAATGGGTATAGTCACCATTTTCTGGTAAGTGCGCAGATATAATACCGTATTTGTTTCATCTACAGGCACAAATGCAACAACCACCCTCAGTTTTTCCATAATATGATTTTGCCAGAGATTTGGAAAAAGAAAAGTCAGAAAGGTCTCCTTATTGGTTGGTTCGGGCATCTGATCAGGGCGCAGGGGTTTTTGACCGGTATCCTGTTCGTTAGCAGGCCAATAGCTCAAACCGTTTTCAAAAACCTTGGTGTATGGCCCATTCACTACCGGCCCGATCCCCCGACCAATTGTTGTGCGATGAATGAACGGCACATGCACAACATCAAGCTGGTTTTCAATTACCCTTGAATAATGGGCTTTCCAATGATCTTTCATATCTGATGTGAACAAGGAATTATCAAGGTCGTCGAACCAGGGCAAAGGTGGTAATGTTCCTGTATTTGCTGGTTGGTTCGTATACCATAGATAAAGAAATCCATTGGCTTCCTTCACAGTGTAAGCGCTGGCTCTTATATGATCAGGAACCGGAGTTGACTTGCCGTTGCCCGGAATGAGTTTGCATTCGCCATTCTGGTCATATTCAAATCCGTGGAATGGGCATTGCAGGTGATCGTCTTTGATTTTTCCAAGGCTGAGTTTTATCCCACGGTGCGGGCATTTGTCAATGGCAGCGCCTGGGTTCCCTTGTTTATCGCGCCAAACCACCAGATTTTCACCAAAACGCTTTATCCCGATAACCTGATTATTCTTTACCTCTCTTGATCCGAGGATCACATACCATTGGTTGTATATCATGGTTCTGAGTTTTTTCGCAGAGAACCGCAAAGATAACTACTAATCCACTCATTTTGAAAATATACTATTTAATCTATTGCACCTTGAGATTTTGCGCAAAATATTCATCATAAGCTCCCATATCCAGTAAACCATGCCCTGAGAAATTGAAAAGTATGGTTTTGGCAATGCCCTCCTCCTTCGCAATCATCGCTTCCTTAATTACCTGTGCAATGGCGTGAGAGGTTTCAGGAGCGGGAATCATTCCTTCAGCTCGTGCAAAAGTAACAGCAGCTGCAAAACTTTCATTTTGTTCTACTGAACGGGCTTCAATCAGCTTATCTTTCAACAATTGGCTTACGATTGCCCCGGCTCCGTGGTAGCGTAGTCCGCCGGCATGAATGGAGGGAGGAATAAATTTATGCCCTAACGTGTACATCGGAATCAAAGGGGTCATTCCTGCCGTGTCGCCAAAATCATATTCAAATTTGCCTTTGGTCAACTTTGGGCAAGAGGTTGATTCAACAGCAATGCACCTTGTTTTTTTCCCTTCTGTAAAATTATATTTTAAAAACGGGAAAGATAATCCTCCGAAGTTAGAGCCACCTCCAAAGGGCCCGATAATCAGGTCGGGGAAATCACCCGCCATTTCAAGTTGCTTAATTGCTTCAAGTCCGATGATAGTTTGATGAAGAAGTACGTGATTAAGTACACTTCCCAATGAATACTTGGTATCATCGTTCGTGGCAGCGACCTCTATCGCTTCTGAAATTGCAATACCAAGACTTCCCGGGCATTCAGGGTCTTCGGCGAGGAATGCACGCCCTGCATTGGTAGAATCGCTGGGTGACGGAATAACAGAACCATTCCATAAATTCATCATCGATTTTCTATATGGTTTTTGCTGATAACTTACTTTAACCATAAAAACCATACATTCTATACCAAAGAAATTCGTTGCAAAACTAAGTGCACTGCCCCATTGCCCTGCACCGGTTTCGGTAGTCATTTTTTTGACTCCCTGTTTATAGTTGTAATATGCCTGAGGAATTGCGGTGTTAGGTTTATGCGATCCTGGAGGACTTACACTTTCATTCTTGTAATAGATCTTCGCAGGGGTATCAAGTATCTTCTCAAGATTATAGGCCCGGTGCATCGGAGTAGGGCGATATAGCCTGTAAAGATCGCGTACTTCATCCGGAATATCAATATACCGCTCAGTCGAAATTTCCTGTTCTATCAATGCCTTCGCGAATAATGGTTCAAGGTCGCCTGGTTGAATAGGTTCCTTAGTCCCCGGATGCAGGAGCGGCAGTAATGGATTTGGCATATCTGCCTGAATGTTATACCATTGCATCGGCATTTCTCGCTCGTTCAATTGAATTCTTCTGTTTTTTGTCATGATGTTTGAATTTTTAGGGTTTATAAAAAAAATGGTTTACCTGTTTTAATGCGGCAAACCATTTCATTTATAATAATCAAAAAAGGCCTGCCGTTTGTAAACAGCAAGCCTTTCAGGTATTCGTTCAGATATGAAAAACTTTGATGTTTACGTTCTGTTAATTACAGAGCGCCACCACCAAAAGTTAAGATTTGTATTTAAAATGCTATTCATTCAAAAATGTTGTTTCTGTTTTTATTTGAGGCTGCAAACATAAACAATTATTTAATTCACAAAAAAAATAATCTATTACGAAAAATGAAAAATTTTCTTCTTTTGTCGTAAATCACTGTAATGGAGCAACTACCTCGAGCAATTCAGGCAGATCCATGCCAAGTTTTTTCAGATGTTCAATTTTAGGTACCCCGTTTTTTGTCCAGCCACGACGCTCATAAACTGCATCAAGCAGTTGCTCATATCTATTTTCACGATATTTACGAAGCGCGTTCATCTTCTCACCAGTTGATTTTCCGGCAGGATCGAAATTAACTTGTTCTATTAACTGTTTGTCATAACGCTCGGCGCGTGATTCGTATTCCTCCTTCGTAACAGGGCCACAGGCACGGTAAGGTTGAGCATCGTGTTTGCGCAAGCCGTATCCACGACGGATGTTGAAGATGCGCTGAAAATTGTAGACCCGTTCCGACATGCGGATTATGTCGTGTTTATCGATATTGGATCCGGTTACTGCATTAAAAATGGTGACATAATTGTCGACATGCTGTGGAACCTTGGCAGGCTCAGCCGTTTGAGCGTTATCTTCAGGTTCCACGTCATTCCATGGAAGTTTGCAGAATCCGGCAAGGCCGAACCAGGTACGAAACATCGGGAAATAATGAAGCGCTTCGGCCTTCTTCTCAAAAGTGGGGATCTGGTTGTTGACCATATCCATGAATATAAGCCATGCTTCATCGTGCTGGGGGCCCTTGTTGGTCATGGCATACCCGCCTTGCTGGGCCAGCGACTCCTTTGAAACATATTGCGAATATTCCAGCCCTTTGTTTTCCATTCCGATATCCTGCATGAATGCCGCATCGCCCCAACCATTTTTGGCAAACAACTCCTTCATTTTGCGAACACCTAGTCCGGCAGTGAGACCAAAGCCTTCGCCTCGGGAAACCTGGTGCAGCAGTTCCATGGCCGCGTCAGCATTGCCGAAATTCAGCTTCTGCCCGCCAGTGCGTTCCTCATTCAAAATGCCGTTTTCAAAACACTCCATCACAAATCCAAGGATGGTTCCCCAGGAAATAGTGCATATGCCGTAGGTATCACAGTAAAAATTGGCTTCGATGGTAAAGTCAGGATTGAAAATCCCGGCAATGGAGCCCAGCGAGGAGGTTGTTTCGTATTCAGGTCCGTCAACTATCACCTTGCTTCCGGCATAAGGGCCTGAACGGAGAAGATAGTTATCAACACCCTTGGCACATGCCATGTTACAACCAACCCAACAGCCATCAGGAACATTCTGGGTAAAGTACGACATCCATACATCACCGGTTATTTTGTCGGAATCTTTATGACTGCCGTATTTAAAATTATTTACCGGTAAAAGGTCGTAGTCGTTCATCACATTGGTAAGGTGAGCTGTACCCTTCTTGCGCATTTCACATTGTTTGTCATCGAGTTCGCGCATCTCCTTGTTAAATGTGCGGCCACGTTCCTGGATGGCTTCCATGTTCACAACATTATTGCGGTTTCCCCCGATGTTTTTCACATGAGCAACCAACGCTTTTATCTTTTTATCCCTCAAAACAGTACCAATGCCACCACGGCCGGCCTGTTTCAGGCGGACCTTCTTACGCTTGATATCCCAAAAACTGAAATTCAGCATCCCGATGAGTGAATGTTCAGCTGCCGTGCCGGCCGAAACGACCGAAACATTGTATTTGTCCTTTTCATTCCCCGGAACAGCCATCATATCGTGCAACTCTTCAGCAAGAACATGGCTGTCGGAGGGAAGGTCGCCGGCTTCCCAAATTTCAATCACTTCACGCTCTTCTTCAAAAACAATCAGGATCTCCTGATCCGATTTCCCCTGCAGTTCCAATGCATCAAACCCGCAAAATTTAAGAAAGGGCCCGAAAAAACCACCAACATTCGAATCGACCACTATATCAGTCTGTGGGCTGATTGCGCAGCAAATGGCTTTTCCGCTTCCTGAATACTGGGTAATACCGCAACAGGGGCCGCCGGAAATGACTATCTCATTCTCGGGATCATTCCATCTGGTATCGGGCTTGGTGGCATCCCAAAGTAACCGAAGGTCAAAGCCTTTACCCCCAATGAATTTTTCTTTCATCTGGTCAGTAACAGGTTTCTCCTTAATCATTCGGTCGCCCACGTCAATATGAACAGTGCGATTATTGTAGCCTTTTTCAATCGGGGCCCAGGTGTACTTGTACTGCGCCACCAATTTGTGTGTTTTCCTGAATTCTTCGAATGTCATATCGATTGATATTTTGTGAATTTTATAACGAAACAAAAATAATAAAAAAGCAGAAGGTAAATACCCGTCGATCAAAAAGTTCGATAGGTTTTGTTATGCATATCGGGATGTATCAAAAAGTGTGAAATCATCGATTCAAATTTTGCTAATTTTGTAGTTCGTTACACGAATGACCAATTACGAATGAAGACTGAAGAAATCGCTAAAATTCTTGGAACCAAAATAGTAGGCATCGCCGGATGTGGCGGTTTAGGCTCCAATTGCGCGGTTGCCCTTGCCCGTGTCGGCGTTGGTACGATCATCATAGCCGATTTTGATGTGATAAGTGAAGGCAACCTGAACCGTCAATATTATTTCTGCGATCAGATTGGCCTTAAAAAAGTTTACGCACTGAAGGAAAACATTGGCAGGATTAACCCTGTGGTAAATGTAATTGCCCATGAACTCAGGTTATCATGTGAAAATATTCCGCTGATCTTTGCCGGATGTGATGTGATTGTGGAGGCTTTTGACATGGCCGATCAGAAGCAGATGCTTCTCGAATCGTTGTTTATTGCCATGCCTTTGGTTCCTGTCGTAGTCGGTTTGGGAATGGCAGGATGGGGCATGAATGATAACATCCATTGCCGGAAAGTTGACAATCTGTTTATTTGTGGCGATGAAATTTCTGAAATCAGCCCTGATTTGCCGCCCATCGCGCCAAGGGTGGGCATCGTGGCGAATATGCAAGCAAATGTCGTGCTTGAAATTTTATTAGGTAGCGAGCTGGTGAAATAGCGAAACAGTGAAATCATGAAAATCCTTTTAAATAATAACCCCGAAGAAATAACAGGTGATCTGATCTCGGTAACAGAGCTGTTAAAGATCAAAAATTATACTTTCAAAATGCTGATTATCAAGATTAATGGGAGGCTGATCAAAAAGAATGAATACGAAACAACCATGATCAGGGACGGAGATGAAGTGATGGTTTTGCATCTTATTTCCGGAGGATAATGCTCCCGCTACAATCCGTCATCCGTCATCCGTCACCTTTTCATACCACTTCAGCCACTACAAAAGTACTCCCTCCGATAAAAACCAGATCATTTTCAGAAGCCGACCGGCGGGCCGCCTGCATTGCTGATGTCACAGATAAATAGCTTTCTCCTTTTAAACCTGCATTATGGGCTTGTTTCATTAGCTCATTTGCATCAAGTCCCCTTGGAATATCGGGCTTACAAAAATAATATGTGGCATTTTTTGGCAACAGATCAAGGATAGGAGAAAGTTGCTTGTCATTCACCGCTCCGAATACGAAATGAAGACGGTTATGAGGTGTCGAGGAGATTTGAGTGATAACCTCTCTCAATCCTCCTTCGTTATGTCCGTTATCACAAATTGTCAATGGGTTGCGGTTCAGGATCTGCCAACGCCCCGACAAATGAGTGTTTTTAACCACATTTTTTATGCCTTTTCGGATAACAGTTTTATCTATTTCGAATCCGGGTTCATTTACTTTATGACAAGCAGCAATGACTGTCAGGGTATTTTTCAGCTGATATATTCCAATTAGCGGACTTCTGAGTTGTTTAATCATAAGATGCCCGTTATGGTATATATCCATGACACGCCGGCTGGTTTTTACATCCGTAAGGAAACTGTTTTTTATTTTGAAATGTTGGTCTGCAAAAAGAATTTCAGATGAACCGGATATCGCCTTTTCAAGAAAAACATCCTTTGATTCATTTTGAGTTTCTCCGATTATTACCGGGATTCCTGGTTTTATAATCCCGGCTTTCTCAGCGGCGATCTTTTCAAGGGTTTCGCCAAGAAATTGCATGTGATCAAAACTGATATTGGTGATAACAGAAAGGATAGGAGTTATAACGTTGGTCGAATCAAGCCTTCCACCCAATCCGGCTTCCACTATGGCAATATCTGCCTTCTGTTCACGGAAATAGTCGAAGGCCAGACCAACAGTCAATTCGAAAAACGAAGGATTGATTTTTTCAAATTCATCACGATATTTTTTTATGAAGCCGGTCACATATCCTTTTCCAATCATTTTCCCATTCACCCTGATACGCTCGCGAAAGTCTTTTAAATGGGGAGAAGTATACAAACCAGTTCGAAATCCTGCAGTTTGAAGTATAGAGGCCAGCATGTGTGAAACTGAACCTTTCCCATTGGTTCCGGCGACATGAACAGATTTGAAAGCTTGCTGCGGATTGTTCAGCAGGTTACACAGAGCAATGGTGTTGTTGAGGTTCGCCTTGTATGCTGAAGCGCCCACCCGTTGATACATGGGCAGTTGCGCATAAATGTATTCGAGTGTTTGGTTATAGGTCATTTTTGAAACAAAGCCAGGATGCCAATCATAATGCTCGTCTGGCCCGCCCAGAAAATGAACATCCACTTGATGATTTCGGCCTTCGTTTTTTCGATCTTAACATCCAGTTTATAGATGTCCGCCTTGGTTGCAAGTTCATCTGTCATATCGTTCTTTTTTGCCATATTGATATGTGTTAATCGGATTTTACACCAAAAGTAATCATTAAACACGAAAAAGATATCAACAATTCAATAAATCGCCCCTCCGATAGAGTCCCTTAAAGCGCCGGTAACACTCTTCAGGCAATTTACTTCATTTCGCCATCGCAGAACCCCAAGGAATGCAAAGATCAGCGCCTCTTTGAAATTTACAGTAGATAAATCGGGAATGATTATCTTATGGCTGGCATGAAATTGTATCCGGCTGATCAGAAATTTATTCAAGGCCCCTCCTCCGGTAATAACAAATTTTTTCTCCCGGTTACCTGAAGATGATTTTGCAACCTGCATGGCAATATGTTCACAAAAAGTCGCAAGCAGGTCATCTTTTGAGTTAAACGCATTCTGCAACAAAGGAAAAACGTGTTCAACTACCCACTCTTTCCCAAGTGATTTGGGAGGAAGCTTTCCATAATACGGCAGGGAATTAAGTTTAGCAAGTAAATCATGATCAATGGTTCCCCTGCTGGCATGCTGGCCATCAGGATCCCAATCGAGTCCAATCGCACCTGCCAGATCATTTAACACGATATTGGCAGGGCAGATATCAAAAGCAATCCGGATTCCATCCTGTTCATATGAGATGTTTGCAAAACCTCCAAGATTCAAACAATATTCATACTCAGGAAACAATAACCGGTCACCGATGGGTACCAGTGGGGCTCCCTGTCCCCCTAGGGCAACATCAAGAGACCGGAAATCGCACACAACAGGAAGTCCTGTTTCGGCAGCAATGGCTGAGCCCCGTCCGATCTGACAGGTGATTTTTTTATCAGGCTGATGAAAAACAGTGTGCCCGTGCGATGCAATAAAATCGGGCTTAAGATGATGTTTTTCGATGAATTCCTTTGATAACCGGCCAAGTAAATGCCCGAATTCAACATCTGCCGTTACAAGTTCCAAAGCTGATACTGATTCAAGAAACGACAATCGTTCTTTCCACTCTTTGGAGTAAGGTATTGTTTCTGCACAATGAATTTTGTATAACCACCGGTCATTGAGTTGGCTAAATTTACAAAATGCAAGATCCAGGCCATCCAGGCTGGTTCCCGACATTAATCCGATTACATAATAATGCTTCGTAATCATTTAATAAAAAGAACCATAAGTGCAATATTGACACTAATCTGACCAACCCAAAAAATGAACATCCACTTGATCATGTCAGCCTTTACTGAATGCAGGTCACTTTTCGATGCCAGAAAATCTTTGCGTTCCTCGAGTTTCTCATCTAAGCTCGTTTCAACAAATTCAATCAAACTTTTAGCCTCCTTGTCTCCTATTTTAGACCTTAAAATGTTATAAAGATCAATAGCTGTGATATCCATTAATTTTATTTAGAGGGATTCAACCAGTTTCTCAAGTTTGATCCCTCGCGATCCTTTTACAAGTATTGTTGAGTTTTCAATTTTATGATGCTCAAGCCACATCCGGGCAAGATCAGTATCATGGAAGCAGATATTCTCCCGATTTGTATTCAGTCTGGTAAAAATGTTGCCGACAAGAAAAACCTGCTGAAATTTCAAATGATCAAGCAGTCCCAGTATTTTCCTGTGCTCATGATCGGCTTCGTTACCTAATTCAAGCATGTCGCCGAGAATGACCATTTTTTTTATGTAGGTGGTTTCGGCAAACATGGTAAGCGCTGCCTCCATACTGCTCGGATTGGCATTATAAGCATCAAGGATAAGCAGGTTGTGGTCCGTTTTTAAAATTTGTGACCGGTTATTTCCGGGATGATATTCTTCGATTGCTGTTTTTATTTCTTCTGGTGAAATACTGAATTGTTGTCCGATACAGGCAGCCGAAAGTATATTGCCGGCATTGTAACTGCCATACAAATTCGATTCAATGAAAATTAGTGATTTATCTGAGAACCCGATTCCCATCTTCACAAAAGGGTCGGAAACAACATTCAACAAAGCGACATCGGCCGGGGGAGGTCCATATGTAAAAATGTTCGGACATTCAACATGTATCTTCAACAATTCATCTCCATTGTTTAAAAACATAATTCCATCCCGATCTTTCAGAAAATTTGATAATTCCGTTTTGGTGCGGATGACTCCTTCAAAACTCCCAAATCCCTCGAGGTGCGCTTTTCCGATGTTTGTGATCAGTCCGAAGTTGGGATAAGCAATTCGGCATAAAAAGTCTATTTCTCCTGGATGATTGGCGCCCATTTCGATGATGGCAAGGTCAGTTTCTGCATTTATACTGAGCAAAGTCAGCGGTACTCCAATATGATTGTTCAGGTTTCCCTTAGTAGCCAGGGTCCGGTATTTTTTTGAAAGCACACTGTTTATCAGCTCCCTGGATGTGGTTTTGCCATTTGATCCTGTTATCGCAATTACGGGGATATTGAATTGCAGCCTATGATGGCGGGCCATTTCCTGCAAGGTTGAAAGAACATCTTTAACGAGTATGAAGCGGTCATTGTCAGCATATTTTGGCTCATCCACTATTGCGTATGATGCTCCATGCTTCAAAGCCAATGTAGCAAATTCATTCCCGTTAAACGACTCTCCTTTTAATGCAAAGAATAATGATCCGGGTTGAACCTGGCGGCTGTCGGTTGAAACAACCGGATTTTTCAAAAAAATCGGATAAATTTTACTGATCAATGAATCCATATACATTCGCAAAGCGCCGTACAAAGTAATAAAAAACCCCGCTTCCTTTACGAAACGGGGTTAAATACTTTTTCAAAAGTTTTTACTTCCCTGCGATCGATCCGCCAACACGGGTCATTGCACAGCGAAACCCAATAGCATCCGAAGCATCGCTTTCATCCAGATATCGCCTTGTTCCAGGGCTCATGTAATAGACCGGGTCCTTCCAATTACCACCTTTGTAAACACGGGCATGGTCACTTATCAGTGAACTCATCCCATATTGATACATGAGGTTGGTGGCGCCTGACTCTTTGCTTCCCTCTTTCCATACATTGTTATCAACATTCGAGGCAAAGTCGCCATCAAGGTAGTTGATATTGTCGGCCTGACGGTAGTTTTTGCGGTTCATGGCTTCAGCGGTGGTAATGTCGCGGTACTTAATTCGGCCAAGACTATCTTTTTCTGCCAGAAATCCCTCGGCATCCCTAACCGGTGTTTTGAACACGTTGCCACGGAATGGACGAAGGTCAGATACTTCATAAGAGTTCAACGGACGGTATACATCGAGAACCCATTCGCTAACGTTGCCAGCCATGTTATAAAGTCCAAAATCATTCGGGAAATAAGAACCGCAGGGAGCAGGAATTTCAGCTCCATCGTTAAGGTTGCCGGCAACTCCCATATAATCGCCTTTTCCACGCTTGAAATTATCCATGAAACTGCCGGAATATTTCTTTTCGTTTGTACGAACAGAGTTTCCATTCCAGGGATAATTTTTACGTTCGATAACGCGCTCGTGGTAGGTATTTCCAATAAGGCCAAGGGCGGCATATTCCCATTCGGCTTCAGTCGGAAGACGGTACTTGGGAAGCATAATCCCATCTTCCATTTTCACCTTACGCGTGCCGGTTCCATTAGGATTCAGATCAGGAAGAGGTTTGTCAACAAGTCCTTCATACTGTCCGGCAAGGTATGCTTCGGTATTGAAATTATTTTCATTCTTTTGAGCGGGATCCATTGCAAGAATGCCTCGTTTGATAAGCATCATTTCGTTTACCCGGTCGGTACGCCACTGACAGTAATCGTTGGCTTGCACCCAGGTAACTCCTACTACCGGATAATTCCGGTACGCAGGATGGCGGAAGTAGTACTCCAAAAGTGGCTCGTTGTATGACAATTTATCACGCCAAACCAATGTGTCTGGAAGCGCCTTACGGTAAACACCGGGATAATCAGTAGCATAAACACGGTTCAGCCAGTAGAGGTATTCTATATAATCAAGGTTGCGAACTTCTGTTTCATCCATGTAAAAACTGGCTACTGATACTCTGCGTGGACTGTTATTCCACTCGAACAGCACATCATCCTGAGTGTTTCCCATAGTGAAGGAACCACCTTCAATGAATACCAAACCTGGTCCGGTTTGCTGATCGGCAAACTTTCTGACTTCGAATCCACCGTTTTTAGGATTATTATATTCCCATCCGGTGGAACTGGAAGAAGAACGCGAGCCTGTGTTCTTACAAGCTCCAACAAAAAGTATTACGCACACAAGAGCGCTTAACTGAAAAAATCTGTTAATTTTCATTCGTTGAAAATTTTTGCAAATATATAACTAAAATCCCGGTCTTTTTATTGCCCTGATGATAAGTCTTTTTTTCCATAAAGTGAGAACTGCCATGATGCAGAAACTTCGTATGCCCCGCCAGACGCACCTTCTAAGGTGCCGATTGTGTAATCATAACTGAATCCAATCCTTAAATTTTTATAATGAAATCCCAGCATCGGGATAAGTGCATCTGCATTTTCAAAATTAAGCCGTAACCATAATCCTCCTACAAACGGGTCGATGGTAAGATATAATCCCAAATTAAGTTGATGAAAATTGAACTGTTGCTGATACATGATATTTGGTGAAATGGAAAATTCGCGGTCGTCATCTACATTGCCCCTTCCGCGCAAGTTGATCAATGAACCGATATGTACCGTGTATTTCATATTCAGATGGGTGGTACTGTCAGTATTAAATCCGATTTTCGGCTGGGTCAGATGGTCTACCGCCAGGCCTCCATAGAAAAGGTCATCATAGCTCAAAAAAATCCCTGCCCCGAAATCGGGTACACCTGCCATATGGTCTTCGTTCAAAACCGGATCCCAATTACTTTGATTATTAAATGTCAGGTTTGCAGTTGAAACGTTCCGCTGATAATAACCTCCTTTTATGGCTCCACTGGCCTTAATACGTGATGTTATATTGAATTTATAGGCATACATTGCGCTGATGGCAAAGGTATTCATACTTCCTCCTCCCGCCTGGTCATAGAAAACATCCAGTCCTACCCCTCCATGCAGGGGACTGAGATACATATCGTAAGAAGCGTGGTAGGTCACAAAAGCTTTTCCAATGCCGGGCCATTGGTTACGGTAGTTGACGATGGCACGGGGAGATAGTGTAATACCGGCAAGAGCAGGGTTCAGGTAAATGGGGTTGGCATAGAACCGCGAAAACTCAGGATCCTGCGCAAAAGCCTTTCCGGAAAAAAAATGCATGGAAAACAATATTAAAACCACTGATAGCCTGGTCATGAATGCAAGTTATATCCTGATTAGTTAAGGCTTACAATATTGCAAAATATTTGAATCCCCTGAAACAGGAAATTACAATAATTAACTAACAGCTAACGTTTAAATAGCAATAACATTTTAGCTTTAAAGATTATTTTTTCTGGCAGCAACCTTTATACTAATATTGCTGTCTGTTACTTAATGCTTCGGATCTGAAACATGGATACAAAAAAACGGTCTGTCCTGATCTTCACAGGTATTCTACTGGTATGTGCTTCCGGCTTTTTCGGGATGGCCCAGCAATCGAACCTTGAGATCAATCATGCCATTTCGTGGAATCCGATTCAGTATAATAACAGCCCCGGATATCCGCGTACCCCGGTTATGTCATTTCAGGGCTCCCTTCTGCGGAGTGAATCAGGAATGTTACCAGTATTCATTAAATCGTTTCCACTTACCGCGGAAATGGATTCAGTCAGTAATGTAGTTGCTGAAAACCAAATATTTGAGCCAATCCCGGCCTCAGAACTCTTGCAAATTGATGGTTTGGACAAAATTTCCACAGCTCTTTCTTTGTCATACCAGCTTACAATGCAAAGAAAGAAATCCTTTCTGGAAATCAGCTTGCTTCCTTTACGAATAAACCCCGCTACCGGCGCGTTTGAACGGCTTATTTCATTTACGCTGGTTATTAATCTTGTGAAGCAACAAACATTATCTAAATTGAAACCCTCTGGTGGTTATGCTTCAAATTCAGTTCTGGCTTTTGGTGCATGGTATAAGTTTGCAGTCGGGGCCGATGGAATTTATCGTATCGGATATGAAGATCTGCAAAAAGCCGGTATTGACGTCGGTTCTTTTGATCCAAGGAATCTGCGGATTTACGGCAATGGAGGAGGAATGCTTCCCGAAGCCAATTCAGTACCGCGGACCGATGACCTGTTGGAAAACGCCATTTTTGTTTTTGGTGAAGAAGACGGCCGTTTTGATCAGGGAGACTATCTGCTGTTTTATGGTCAGTCGCCCGACAGATGGGCTTTTAGTAAAACGGATCTACAGTTTCATCATCGAAAAAATTTCTATTCCGACCGGATGTATTATTTCCTGAACTTTGACCAGGGACGGGGTAAACGAATAAGTTCAATTTCCTCAACTACCGAACCTGCCTCCTTCATTGTCAACAGTTTCAACGACTATGCATTTTACGAAAAAGATGATATAAACCTGATCAAATCAGGTCGCGAATGGTGGGACCGTCAGTTTTTTGACATCACCACAGTGAGAAACTATTCTTTCAGTTTTCCAAACATCAACAGCGCCGACCCGGTAACCCTCACTGCCTTTGTTGCCGCAAGGTCGACCGTGGGAAACAGCTCATTTACTGTTTCTGCCCAGGGAACAGCCATGATGAACCTCAGCATACAAGCTATATCCGGCAGTTACGATAGCGATTATGCAGTTGAAAAAAGTGGTTCCGCATCCTTTAATACATCAAATCCGGTTATCGATGTTAAATTGAATTACAACAAGAGCGCCAGCAGTTCGGTTGGTTACCTGAATTATCTTGAAGTTAATGCTTCGAGGCAATTGATCATGACCGGGTCTCAAATGCATTTTAGATCTGCTGCAGGCGCCTCGCAAGGAGTTATATCAGAATTTACCCTTAGAGGAAATGGCCAGAACCTCCAGATTTGGGATGTTACCAAGGGCGGAAACATTATGAATATATTGGCGTCAAAATCGGAAAATAATTACATTTATCGCCTGGCTACCGATACCTTGCGGGAATTCATTGCCTTTGATGGCTCTTCTTTTATTGTTCCCGAATTTATAGGCAATATTGGAAATCAAAACCTTCATGGCGCCGGGGTCCCCGATTACCTGATGATAAGCCATCCGACTTTTCTTGAGCAGGCTGAACGGCTGGCTGATTTCCACCGTAAAAACAGCAACCTTTCTGTTTTGGTTACAACCCCGGATAAAATTTATAACGAATTTTCTTCCGGGGCTCAGGACATCACCGCGATCCGTGATTTTGTAAAAATGATGTACAACAAAGCAATGCCCGGCAAGGAACCCCGTTTTTTGCTCCTTTTTGGCGATGCTTCATATGATTATAAAAACCGCATTCAGAACAATACAAATTTTGTTCCTTCCTATGAATCAAATGAGTCGCTTTCGCCTGCCTATTCATTTGTTTCTGATGATTATTTTGGAATGCTTGATCCCGGCGAGGGACAATGGGCCAATGGCACTCTTGATATAGGAGTTGGTCGTTTCCCTGTTTATTCTGTTGAACAGGCAAAGGCCTCTGTTGATAAGGTAATTCATTATTGCTCAAATAATGATACCGTGAGGAACGACTGGCGTAATATAGTGACCTTTGTTTCCGATGATCAGAATGAAGGTGGAAATTTGTTTATTGAGAGTTCCGAAGCGCTTGCAAAAAATATTGAAGGATCATATCCGAATTATAATATTGATAAAATATATTCGGATGCCTATACGATGGTCTCAACACCTGGAGGAGCGCGTTATCCTGAAGTGAATGAGGCAATTAATAAACGTGTGGAAAAGGGTTCGCTCATCATGAACTATATCGGGCATGGAGGGGAGCTTGGCTGGGCTCATGAACGCATTTTGGAGGTGCCCGATATAAAAAACTGGCGCAACTATAGCAATATGCCGGTTTTTATCACTGCTACTTGTGAATTCAGCCGCTTTGATGACCCCGAACGTGTTTCGGCCGGGGAATGGGTATTTCTGAACGAACGAGGAGGTGGAATCGGCCTCTTTACCACTACCCGCCTTACATTTGCGGGTACCAACCAGTCTCTTCTGGAAAATTTATACAATAGTATTTTCAGGAAATCATCGGGAGCTTACATGAAATTAGGCGATCTGCTTGTTGCTTCCAAAACGAATATGGGGAGCTCGGAAAACATTCATGCATTTGTATTACTTGGCGATCCGGCCATGCAGATGGCCTATCCCAACCTGAATGTTGTTACAACGTCAATAAATGCCAATCCCCCGACAGCGGTTCCTGATACTTTAAAAGCGCTTGCCGAAGTCACCATTACCGGCGAAGTACAGGATGCCACGGGACACAATGCTGTTAGCTTTTCCGGAACTGTCTTCCCTACGGTTTTTGATAAATCTTCTGAAGTTTGGACCAAAGCCAATCAGGGGCCTGGAGGCCCGGTTCAATTTTTCCTTCGCAAAAACGCGGTCTATAAAGGAAAGGTCAATGTGGTCGATGGGAAATTTTCATTTTCTTTTATTGTCCCCGAAGATATTGCTTATAAATATGGTGTGGGCAAAATCAGCTATTATGCAAGAAGCCCTGAAACCGATGCCAACGGCTATGATAACAGAATTCAGGTTGGTGGATATAATAATCAGGCCCTGCCTGATGATCAAGGCCCCGATATTTCTCTCTATATCAATAACCGGCAATTTCTTTCAGGTGGTATTACCAACCAAAATCCCGTACTTCTTGCCGATGTGAGCGATTCATCCGGAGTGAATACTGTAGGTAATGGAATAGGCCATGATATTACTGCAGTGCTTGATGGCAAAACCACAACGCCAATAGTCCTCAATGATTATTATGTATCAGACCTTAATACCTTCAGGAGCGGGATGATCAGCTATCCGCTAAGTTCATTATCGGATGGCCCCCACCAGATTAATATGAAAGTATGGGACGTATATAATAACTCATCCGATGCCAGCATTGATTTCATTGTGGTCTCTTCAGCTGAATTTGCATTTCAACATCTGCTGAACTATCCCAATCCCATGCGCGATCAAACGACTTTTTCATGGGAGACAAACCAGGTGAACCAAACCCTGGAGGTGGAAATAAGAATTTTTACCATCTCCGGAAATCTGGTCAAAACCCTCAAGCAAACGATTAATTCTCAAGGATACCGAAATGCTTCCATTAAATGGGATGGTACCCAGGACGATGGAAGAAAAATCAGCTCTGGTATGTATGTTTATCAGATGCTGCTGATGATACCCGATGGAACAATAAAACGACAATCGTCAAAGTTGGTGGTTATCCGTTAGTTGCGTACTTTGCAAACCAAGTTGCATAATGCCTCTTAAAAAGATCTTAGTTCTCTTGTTTCTGGTACTTCCACTGTTTGTGTTGGCGGGATCACACCATAAAAACAGCTCTGTTCTTGCCACCGGCCGATGGTTTAAACTGGCCATTAGCAGAACCGGAATTCATCAGATTACTTATAACGACCTGAACGCCGTTGGTATTAATCCGGCTGCGATCGATATTGATAATATCCGGCTCTTTGGTAACGGTTCAGGAATGTTGCCGGAAGTAAATTCTTCGCCCCGTATTGATGATCTCAGGGAAATTGCTATTCAGGTTATCGATGGCGGCGATGGCCATTTCGATGCCTCCGATTATATCCTGTTTTATGGCGAAGGCGCCGATAAATGGAATTTTGACCGGCTTAGCCGGCTTTTTACACACCAGCGAAATCTCTATTCCGATTCTACTTACTATTTTCTTAATTTCGACCAGGGCCCCGGTAAACGCGTTCAACCTGTGCAGCCTTACTCCTCAACACCGGCAAATGTTTCCTCCCGTTTCGATGATTACCTGCTGCACGAGCTAGATCAGCGCAATCTCCTTCGATCAGGACGCGAATGGTATGGTGAAGTATTTGATAATACAAAAAATTCATGGGAATTTCCCTTCTATTTCCCCGATATCGATACGCTGGCACCCGTAAGAATCAGAACCTTTGTCGTTGCAAAATCTGCATATCCAAGTTATTTTATAATTTCCCGGAATGGAGAAAAAATTGATTCATTGAAAGTCGACTCATCCGATCCTGCAGAATTTACTCGAATGGGGAGATCGAAATTCAAGCAGACTACAATTCAAAACCCAAAAGCTGACCAATCTGTTACGTTAACCTATAATATGCCGACTTCAAATTCGATTGGCTACCTTAATTATTTGGAATTAAACTGTATACGAAATTTATTCTGGGTTAATCCTCAAATGCAATTCCGCGATGCCGGTACGGTTGGTCCCGGGAATATTACGGAATTCGTTATGAAAAATGCAACTCCTCAAGTTAAAGTGTGGGATGTTACCAACCCTTCATCGATCGGTGTTTTTGAATCAATAGTTGTCAATAACATGCTGAAATTCAAACAGAAAACTGACAGCCTGAGAGAATTCATTGCATTTGACGGTTCATTCTTTCATCCGGTCCGGTTTGTCGGTGAAGTTCCTAATCAAAACCTTCATGCCATGGAACCTACGACCCTGGTCATCGTAACCCACCCGTTGTTTAAAATACAGGCTGAACAACTGGCAGCATTTCATCAGCAGCATAACGGAATTGGGACACAGGTAGTCTTATCTGCCGAAATTTACAATGAGTTTGGTTGCGGACAAATGGATCCAACCGCTATTCGTGATTATATGAAACTGCTCTACGATAAGGCTTCTGTTGAAAACCGGCCTAAATATCTGCTGCTCTTTGGAGATGGTTCATATGACCCGAAAAACCGTGTTCCGGGAAACAATAATCTGATTCCGACATTTCAGTCCATTGAATCTTTATCTGCAACCGCATCATATGTAACTGATGATTATTTCGGCATCATGGCCGATGATTCCGGACAAGAAGCCAATGGCAATATCGATATCGGAATTGGCAGGTTTCCCGTATCCAACGTCAGTGAAGCACAAAAGCTGGTTGATAAAATCATTTATTATTCATCATCCGGTTATCCCATGCGATCCGATTGGCGGAATACCATAACCTTTGTTGCCGATGATGAAGATAATAACCTCCATCTTCACCAGGCCGAAGAAATGACAGCCATAGTTGCAACAAAATATCCTTTGTTTAATGTGAACAAAATTTATTTCGATGCCTACAAATTATTGGAGATCCCCGGTGGAAGCCGATTCCCCGATGCCAACATTGCGCTTAATGATGCTGTGTCAAAAGGCTCACTCATCATTAATTATACAGGGCATGGCGGCGAAACAGGCTGGAGTTTTGAACAGGTGCTTACAACTGCCGATATTGAGCAATGGCAAAATACGGATAAACTTCCGGTATTCGTAACAGCAACCTGCGAATTCAGCAGGTTCGACAACCCCGAACGGTTTACCGCCGGCGAAATGGTAATCCTGCACCCCAATGGGGGAGCCATTGCCCTTTATTCAACAACTCGCCTTGCATACGCGGCCCAGAATATCAAACTAAATACCAGTTTTTTCAATCACCTTATGGACCGTGATGAATATGGTGATTTCGTAAAAATGGGAGATCTGATCAGGATTTCAAAAAATGACAACAATAATAGCCAGTCGCTTCGCAATTTTGTGCTACTGGGCGATCCCGCACAGAGTATCGCATTCTCCGGCAATAATGTGAAAACCACGCTGATAAACAGTCAACAGGTAAACGATCCTGTCACGGTCGAGGGCCTTTCAACAGTTACTGTTAACGGGAGCATCGAAGATTCCAATGGAGACAAAATCTCATCGTTCAACGGTGTTGTAAACTGTAAAGTATTCGATAAGCCGGTTACAAATAGTACTCTTGGAAATCGCACTCACAACTATCCTGAGAATTTCAAGGTGCAAAACTCTCTCCTTTTTAAAGGTGATTTTCCTGTTACTTCCGGAGATTTTCAATTCTCATTTATCGTTCCGAAAAGTATTGCATTGCAATTCGGAAATGGGAAGCTGAGCTACTACGCTTACAGCGATGATAAGGATGCAGCCGGATTTTCAGATCAGATAATCATCGGAGGAAAAGATATTTCAATCAATCCTGAAAACCGGGGACCTGATATTGCAATGTATCTCGATGACCGCAATTTTATTTCCGGTGGGAAAACCGGGAGCGCACCCATCCTGCTTGCCGATATATACGATACCAATGGAATCAATATTTTCGGACTGGGTATTGGTCATGAAATTGAAGCTGTGCTCGACAACGACCGGGCCCATTCCATGCTTCTGAATGACTATTTTACATCAGCATTCAATTCATATACCCGCGGAAGTATTGCCTTTCCTCTTTCCGGACTTACTGCCGGCAATCATACCCTGACATTGAGAGCATGGGATATGTTTGATAATTCCTCGGAAAAAACAATTGGATTTTATGTTTTTGATCAACCTCAATTAACCGTGAAAAATGTGATCAATGCCCCAAACCCCATGTTTGATCACACCAGTTTCCTGTTTCAGCCTCAACAGTCGTACGGCGGTGTGTTGGATGTGCAGGTAAGGATTTACAGCCTGAACGGCAAGCTGGTACGTACCCTTTCTTCAAGTTATCAGGAACTATCGATTATGTCGTCATGGCCGCAATTGTCGTGGGATGGTACCGACACCAACGGGAAAAAACTCAGCAGTGGTATCTATCCTTATAAAATTTGCTTCAAAGGTAAAAACGGGGCTTACAGCGAAACCAGTCAAAAACTTGTGATTATAAGGTAGATAAGCCATCTCCAAAATAATTATTTTTCGGCACAGGCCAAAACAATATATAAAAAGTAATAGCGTTATTTTATACCTTAATTATTATTAATTATTTTAATTTTAGATTTTACAAATGAGGATTCGATTCGTTTTTCTATTTGCTTTTGCTCTGATAATTACAACAACTTTTGGACAAGACCTGCCACCAGAAGCTGCTGATGGAAGCCGGGTAATCTCTACAGCTGTCCCCTTTATCACTATTTCCCCCGATGCCCGTTCCGGTGGGATGGGAAATGTTGGGGCTGCTACCAGTCCCGATGCCTATTCCATGTTTTGGAATCCTGCAAAATATGCCTTCAGCGATAAGTCATTTGGATTTGGCATCGGGTATGTGCCATGGTTACGTGGGCTTGTTAACGATATCGGCCTGGCATCAGTAGCTGGTTTTGGCAAAATAGGCGATAAACAGGCGATTGCCATGTCGCTGCGTTTTTTTTCAATGGGATCCGTTATGTTTACCAATGATGTAGGGCAGGAACTTGGTGAGGTAAAACCGAATGAATGGGCAATTGATGCGACCTATGCACGAAAGTTTTCGCGGGAATTTTCAGGCGCGGTAGCTGGCAGGTTCATCTATTCAAACCTTGTACCGGTCAATTATTCCAGTTACGATGTGCGCCCGGGAACTTCAGTTGCCGCCGACATAGCATTGTATTATCACCATGAAATGGAGATTAAAGGTTTATCGAACGCTTTTATTGATTTTGGACTGAACATTTCAAACATTGGCGTGAAAATGTCATATAGCAGCACCTCTGTGATACGTGATTTTATTCCGACAACGCTTCGCCTCGGCCCCTCCTTCACTATTGATATCGATGATTATAACCGCCTCTCTGTCTCCCTCGACCTCACAAAACTGCTCGTTCCTACCCCTCCCATTTATGCAAAAGATACAAACAACAACCCGATCATCGGCCCCGATGGAAAAAAAGTGATCGAAGCAGGTATGGATCCCGATGTATCTGTTGTGAAAGGTATGCTACAATCATTTTATGATGCCCCTTATGGCTTCAAAGAAGAAATGCAGGAAATCAACGTTGCTGTTGCAGCCGAATATTGGTATAATAAACTTTTTTCGATCCGCCTGGGATATTTCTATGAATCAAAATACAAGGGCGATCGTCAGTTCTTTACTCTTGGCGCTGGCCTCAGGTATAATGTTTTCGGACTCGATTTCTCTTATCTGCTTCCCATCCGCAACAACAACCCACTCCAAAATACCCTGCAGTTTACCCTGTTATTTAATTTCGACAACACAAAAAAGGCTGACAAAGCAGGAAGATCAAACTAATTTCACAACGTTATCAACTTGCCAAATGCTAAGAATCGGTTTCGGCTTTGATACGCACAGGTTAGATGATAACCGCGATTTCTGGCTGGGCGGAATTCTGATTCCGCATTCCAAAGGATCAACAGGCCATTCGGATGCCGATGCGCTTATTCATGCTATCATTGACGCCCTGCTAGGTGCAACCGGATTGCGCGACATCGGCCATCAGTTTCCCGATAATGCAGCTGAATTTAAAGGAATCGACAGCAAAATCCTCCTTTCCAGCACCATTGAAATGATCAGGGCTAAAGGATATGAAATTGGAAATATCGATTCAACCATTGTTCTCCAGCGCCCTAAAATCAGCGATCATATTCCTGTTATGATCAAAACGCTTGCAACTGTAATGAAAATAGGGGAAGAGCAACTTTCCATAAAAGCCAAGACCAGTGAAAATCTCGGCTTCATCGGCAGGGAAGAAGGCATCTCGGCATATGCTACCGTCCTGCTTGAAAAATCAACCTGAATTTTTTGTTCACACCTCACTCCACAGATATGAAAAGGTTGCAGAGTGGCCTTGGGGAGGGCTTTGGCCGTGCGGGGGCCTTGTGGGGCACGACACGTAGCCACGATACAACCTTTTCAAAGCTGTAAATGTTCTAAAGATCAAATTCAAAGAACTATCTTTTGGTAGTATGATTTATTTTTTCTACTTTTGCAGTCCTTTTTAAAAACCATAAATTAATTAAAATCAACGAGAAATGTTAAAACAGTACGAAACCGTTTTCATTATGACTCCCGTTTTGTCTGATGAACAGATGAAGGAAGCGGTAGAAAAGTATCAGAAATTCCTCGTCAGCAAAGGAGCTGAGATAGTTCACGAGGATCATTGGGGTTTGCGAAAGCTCGCCTATCCCATCCAAAAAAAATCGACAGGGTTCTATCACTTGATTGAATTCAAGGCTGAGCCAACCTTGATCCGCGAATGGGAAGTAACCTTTAAACGCGATGAGCGGATACTCCGCTTTTTAACGGTGGTCCTCGACAAGCACATGCTCGCCTACAGCGAAAAGAAGCGTAATAAGTCAAAGGCCGCAAAAGAAGTAAAAGAGTAGTAACAACCCAAAATCAGTTAGATCATGGCAACACAACAACAAGGTGAAATAAAGTACCTGACCCCCATCGCGGTCGATACCAAAAAGAAGAAATATTGCCGCTTTAAAAAGAGCGGTATCAAATATATTGATTATAAGGATGCTGATTTTCTGCTGAAGTTCGTAAATGAACAAGGCAAATTGCTTCCCCGCCGTATTACCGGTACATCAACCAAATACCAGCGGAAAGTTGCACAGGCAGTTAAACGGGCCCGGCACATTGCCTTAATGCCCTATGTTGGAGATTTATTAAAATAAGGAGGCTCGAACCATGGAAGTAATT
>JBAXKG010000032.1:0-31595 GCA_037137455.1 Bacteroidota bacterium | reverse complement strand
TTATTTCCTGAACCTCCTGATAAACTCCTCCACCTCCGGCACACCGCCCTGGTAGATCAGATAACCATTGTATGGCTCACGCGGAGTGATTTCATTGTTGATGGGCGTCAGCATGATCTCTTTGACCTTTTCAAGGTCGCTGGTTTGTCCCAATGCCCAGCTGAGCTTGATGAAGGCAGTTTCGGGGAGCATATTCTCAGCCGGGATAATTCCTTTGGCCATCAGATCGCGGCCGGTGTCATAAACGAACATATGAACGTAGCCCCACAGGGTTTGTACAGTCATGTAAATCGCCACACCCTTTGCAATGGCGCGTTCAATGGCCGGATAGATCGGTTTGTTCACATGTCCTAATCCTGTTCCGATAATGATGATCCCTTTATAACCTGCAGCAACCAGCGCATCGATCACATCGGGTTGCATGTTGGTATAATAATAAATCATGGTCACCTTTTCTTCGTAAAATGGCATGATGGTCACATTCCGGTCTTTACGCCTTCGATGGTAATCCTGCTTGATGGGAACAACACCTTGCCGGGTCACGGTGGCCAGGGGTGTATCTCCGATGGTACGGAAGGTCGAACGGTACGAGGAATGCATTTTACGCACCCGCGTCCCCTTATGCAGAAATCCATATTCATCGGAGGTAGGGCCAAACATACACACCATCACCTCGGCAATGTCGCCATGGGCCGCGGCGGTAGCAGCGTGCATAAGGTTTAATGCAGCATCGGAGCTGGGGCGGTCTGACGATCGCTGCGAGCCAACCAGCACGATGGGAACCGGCGAATTCTGTACCATGAAAGTCAGGGCGGCTGAGGTATAATGCAACGTATCCGTTCCATGGCCGATGATGATGCCATCAATGCCCTTCTCAATCTCATGTCCGATGGCAACAGCCAGTTTTTTATATTGATCGGGGCCCATGTTTTCACTGAAAACCGCAAATAATTTTTCTGTCGTCAGATTGCAGATGTCGGCCAGCTCGGGTACAGCTCCATATAATTCACCCGGCGAAAAGGCTGGAATCACGGCGCCCGTGCGGTAATCAAGTCTTGAAGCAATGGTTCCTCCCGTGCCAAGTAATTTCACATTGGGTTTTTCTTTTGAATAGGGAAACTCCTTCTCCGGTATTTTATAAACGGCCTTCTTGTAACCAAGTTCTTCAATGGCTGTAATACCATCAATGTCAACTCCGATATTATAACCAGTAAAAATTTTCAGGACAAGGTGCTTGTCATCGGTGTTTTCGGCCCGTGGCAAAATTGTTCCCTCAAAAATGCCCCTGCTGCTGTCGACTCTTACCTTCGCCCAAACCCTGGCATTGAATTTTTGTAGTACTGCGAGTGCGCGCCCTTTGTATCCCTGGAAAATATCTTCGCTCATGGAGAATTGTTGAATTGATGAATGGATGAATTATTGAATTGTTGAATTGTACAATATTCCTTGCCTTTAGGCTAATGGTTATTTCTGGTTTTGAATTTTATCAAAAAACGATCCCTTTACTCAGCTCACGCAGGGAAATATTTCCGGTTGCCAGTTTATTGAGATTCCCCATAACCCAGCGATTGCCCGCTGAATCATCGTGAGAGCTCCTGATCTCTTTATATTTTTTAACCAAAAACGGAATTTTCCCAAGAATTTCATTCTTCGGTACCTCTTTAAAATTCAGGGTGATCAGGATTGAGTCGAAGTCCATCTTGGGATGCTGATAAAGGTGCAAAAGCATTCGTTTGGCAATGGCCAGATCAAGGTTCCTGCCGACAAGGTATTTCAGCAAATCAAATACTTTTTCATAGCCAAACTCAGGTAAATGCGGAAATTGCCCCTGGATGTGTTTTAAAGTGTGGGCCAATAACGAAGAGGTAAACCGTGCAGGCACTTTCAGTTCAGCCTGGGCTCTATCCATCAACGCAACAAGATTATTCTTCAGAATATAGGTATGGGTATCTTCGGGCACATTCCATTCAATCAGTTGATTAATACGTTCGCACACAAGCTTTGGAAGGCGCTTCATCGCTTCATCAATCGTTGCATCTTCAAGCGGAATGGGCGCTGAGTCGGTATCGGGATACATGCGGTCGGCGCCCGGTAATACGCGCTCAAAAATCGTTGTTCCATCTTCAAATGATTTCCGGGTTTCGTTCGGTACGCCTATAAAGGCCAATTTGCAACGTTCTTCGATGGTTTCAAGGGCTGTTTTAATATCATCTTCAGCTCCCCAGAAAATCAACTGGGCATCGCATTCCTTGCTCCCCAACAGAGAGCGCACTTTAGCCCACGCCCTCTCCCCGACTGCATCTTCAAACATTTCTGAATGGGCCAGGTTGGGCTTTTCGATACATGCAATAACTTTCAACCTGTCTGAAAAATCATCGGCAAACATTTTCCCCGGCTGTGTGAAATGGGATAATATACCTTGAAACATTGGAAGATTGACAACATAAACCTTAAGGGTCGTATTTTTAGGCACTCCGAGATTTTCAAGTTTGAAATCTTTGGCTTTGACCTCCCTTGATGAAATTTTAAAACCTGCGGTATCCTTGATTCTTTTATTCAATTCGTCCCTGATTGCAAGCAAGGCCCACTGCCGGTATGCTTCATTATGTGTTAGTTCGGGCATCCAGCCGGTATGGGCAACACCCTTGATTTCAACCCTCGTGCCACCTTTACAGCTTACATTTACATCGGCACGTGTTGAGCCAATGCCACCGCGAACCTTGCCTGTACTGCGATTCAGAAAACGGATATAATCAGCCCCCTCCTTAACCTCGTCCGGGTTTTTAAAATCGGGATAGGTAACTGTCTCAATTAATGGCATTCCAAGCCGGTCGGTGCGGAAAATGCGAACATGCCCGATATCGGAAACCTCACGGCATGAATCCTCTTCGAGGCTAAGCTGGATCAGGCGGACTTTCTTATGTTTCAACTGGATTTCGCCTTCAATCCCGATAATAGCAGTACGTTGAAAGCCAGTCGGGATCGAACCATCCAGATATTGTTTGCGGGTAATATGAACCTCCCCGACTACCTTTAGCTTCGAAAGCAGCGAGATTTCAATTGCCTGTGATAAAGCCTCCTGATTCAGCGGGAAAGGCGGCGTATCATCTACATCATAAGTACAGGCTGTCTCATTTTTTATCCGGTAGATAATGTTTTTTCTCGTTCTGAATTCCATCAGGGCAGTACCATCATATTCACCAAGTTCACTCAGTGTGGGCCGCATGTGACGAATCAACTCCGCGTCATAGTCATCTGATTTCTGGAAAATACCGGCAGGGCAATGGCAGAAGAGTTTTTCTTTTGTCATTAGCTGCTGATGTACTTCAAGTCCCGACATAAAACCAATGCGGTCATAATCAGCCTGAGTGGCTGTTTCACGGGCTACATATCCTGTCTTTTTTTGGGTTTCTGAATGGTTGCGTCTGGCATCGAAGAGTTGTTTCATGGGATCAGCAGAAATAGTTAAAAGAGGTCTCAAAATTACCCATTTTACGGATATCCGGAAGCAATTGTTCATTAATTTTGGTAACATTGACTTTAGTATCTTTGTGGCGCTATTAATGAATTCATGACCCGGTTTTTCTCTCTTCTTTCGTTGATTCTTTTTATTTGTCATCATAACGCATTTTCGCAGGAAGAGGCCGCTCCTACCAAGATCCAGTATTCAGGAACAACCTGGCAGTTCAACAAGGAGATTTACCCCGATGGTCCGCGGATAATCGGAAATGTGGTTATGAACCACGACAGCGCTTTCCTTTATTGCGACAGCGCCTACGTAAATGAAGCGGCAAACAAAGTCATAGCTTACGGTAATGTGCGCGTCAAGCTCAGCGACACGCTGAACCTTTACAGCGATTCGCTCCGCTATAATGGAAATACAAAAATCGCCAATGCTAACAGTAATGTCAGGCTTATCGATAACCAAACCATTCTGACTACCGACACCCTTGTTTATAGTCGAAAAACCCAGATTGCACAATATGATTACTGGGGGAAAATTGTCAATGATAAAAATATTCTTGTGAGCCATCATGGGTACTATTACACTGATAAGAAGGAATTTTTCTTTAAGGATAAGGTGATATTGATCAACCCCGAGTACACTATGAATTCCGATACCCTCATGTACAATACTTTGACCAAGACTGCTTTCTTTTATGGCCCTTCGCACATTATCAGCAAGGATAAGCGGGATTCGATATATTGTGAAAACGGCTGGTACAACACCCATCTCGATGTTGCCCGTTTCAGAAACAGGGCGCGCATTTACCATGAACTTACATTTCTGACGGGCGACAGCATGTATTATGAGCGGAAGAATGGTTTCGGGCAGGTATTTCGTAAAGCATTGATGATCGATACCAAGGAGAATATCCTGCTGATGGGAAATTACGGGGAAATGCACCGTACAGAAGGTCGGGCTTTCATGACCGACAGCGCCGTTGCGGTGATGGCGGAGAAAAAAGATTCGCTGTTCATGCATTCTGATACCCTCCGTGCCCTGTTTGACTCAGCACAAAACATTAATTCGGTATTCTGCTTTTATAAAGTAAAATTTTTCCGGCATGACCTGCAAGGGATGTGTGATTCACTGACATATTTTCGCCGGGATTCATCGATGACGATGTACCACGATCCTATCATCTGGTCGGATTCGAACCAGCTTTCGGCCGATTCGATCAGACTTACGATGCGTAACGGAGAGGCTGATTCACTCAAACTCTATAACTCAGCTTTCATTATTTCGAAGGATGATACCGGCAGTTTCAACCAGATAAAAGGTAGAAATGTTCTTGCAAAATTCCGCGACAATGAACTCTATAAAATCAGGGTTTTGGGAAATTCACAAACAATTTATTATGCCCGTGAGGAGGATCGGAGTTTGATTGGTATAAATATGTCTGTATCGAGCGATATGCTTATATTTCTTGAAAAAAATCAGTTGAAAAGCATCACATATATCGATAATCCCGTTTCACACCTTTATCCCGAGAAAACGGTTCCATTGAATGAACGAAAATTAAAAAATTTCAAATGGGAGGAAAAACGGAGACCCTTAACTAAGAAGGACATCTTCGTTTGGTAAATTAAAATACTGAAACCTTAACATATTTGCTTGGATTTTTCTTGATATCTTCAAGCAATAAATTCAGGTCGCGTGCGGCTTTTTCAACTTCCAGATAAAGTTTTTCGTTGGTAAGTAACTGGCCAACTGTTCCTTCGCCCTTGTTGATTTTTTGGACAACCAGATCAAGATCGCCGATGGCCTTGGTAAGTTGTGCAATCGTGAATGGAATGCGCGCTTTGGCAAGAGAGTCGCTTATATTGGAAAAATTTGTGAGGATATTGGTAATTTTATCGTTATTCTTATTCAGGTTCCCGCTGATCGACTCAACATTGATAATGATCCTGGATAAGTTATTACGTTGTAAACCCATCAGGGTGTCAAGATTTTGGGTTGTATGGGCAATATTCCCGAGGGTTAGTTTTACGTGTTCGATGGCCTCTACAAGGTTTTCGCGGGTATTTTTATTAAGTACCTGTTGCACAATAATTGCAATGCTATCAATAGAACTGATAAGGTTTTCCGCTTTAACTTTCAAAGGTAACAATTGCTTGTTTACCTCCTGACTGAGGGTTGCTTCAGTCATCGCCATGAGCGTATCACCTGTTTCGGCCATCTCTTTTGAATCGCCTGGAATTATTTCCACTTCTGGCGCTCCGAGCAGGCTGGAGCTAAAAATGCGGGCGCTTGAATTTATCGCTATGGGATAGTCACCCAGAATATAGAGTTCAACGATGATATTTTTCGGTATTTTTGGGTCGAAATAAAGTTTCTTTACCTGACCAACTTTCAATCCCTTGATAGAGATGGGGTTCGCTGCAACCAGGCCATTTACCTGGTCATAAACTGCATAGAAAGTGCGGCTTGGTTTAAGCAATTCAAGACCTTTCAGGAACATTAGTCCCCAAATAAGGATTGCAACTGCAATCACAAATGTAACACCGACTTTTATCTCTTTCCTGATTTTCACAACATCAGTTTTATGCAAACTTACAAATAATAATATTCACTTACCAAGTAAACGGTCAGCCTCATTCTGAGGGATTCGTTCTCCATTTCTGAATATAACTATAAATGCATCCTTAAACCCCCTGCTTTTTACCTGATCCAGTATCCGTTGAACATTATTCAGGGTAGACTCATCGCCGACAGTATATTTATACATACCGCCATGACGGTACATTTTTACCTGGCGGAAAGTAGAAAATTCCGGTGCATTAACCCCTATGTCCTGGGTGGTTACTGCAATCTGGACCCTGTAAGATATTTCCCCCGATTTATTATTAAGATCAATGTTTGCGCGATCCCTTCTTGATCGTTGAACGACCGGGGCTGTGTCGTCGGCAAAATCGTTTACCTTTGTAGCTTCACGGGCAGGCACATATGATTTTATCGTAGTTTCTTTATTAGATGGCGAATTTGCAACAGATTCCCTGAAGCTCTTGAATGCCCTGAAAATGGCAGAAGCAATATACTCCTGCCCTTTGTCTGATACCAAAAATTTTTCCTCATTCGGGTTACTTATATATCCCACTTCAACCAATACACTGGGCATGGCAGTCTTGTACAAAACAATAAATCCTGCCTGTCGCACTCCACGGTTATTCATGCCTACCCGTTCCTCCATCTGTGACTGAATACCTGCCGCGAAATCGGTACTCTGTTCAAGATTTGAGTTCTGGTTTAAAGAAAAAACGATGTATGATTCATCGGCATTGGGATCAAATCCGTTATAAGTTGACTGGTAATCGGACTCAAGCAGGATGGCGGCGTTTTCAAATTTGGCCACTTCAAGGTTAGCCTGCGATTTATGCAAACCCATAACATAGGTTTCTGCACCTTTGAGTAAATGGTCGTTATTGGCATTGCAATGAATGCAAATAAACAAATCGGCCTTGTTTTCATTGGCAATTTCAGCCCTGCGATATAATTCAACAAAATAATCCTTGTCGCGGGTATAAATTACCCGAACATCCTTCATTGTACGCTGAATCAGATTCCCGAGTTTAAGAGCAATCGCCAGGTTGATATTTTTCTCCCTGGCCAGTTGCCCTGTGGCTCCCGGATCATGTCCGCCATGGCCGGCATCGATAACCACCGTGCGGATCGCACTTCGCTTTTGTGCCTGTAAAACGCAGGGCAGCGCCAAAATAATAATAACCGGCAAAAGCCAGATAAATCGGGGCATCCGCGATATTGGATTGTTAAAGTATCTTAAAAAAGCGAGAGTATCAATAATTTTGATTAGTTTTGAAACCCTAAGAATAACGGTCTTCAACGCCTTTTTATTCTGAATTTTTTACAAAACAAAGATAGAACTTTAACCTCAGAATTCAGAAAAGAAGTTGTTAACGAAATTATTAACAGGGCCTTTCCCTTACACTCTTTTTTTGGTCCTTTCATTCCTGCAAATCACCAATGCGATCGCCCAGGATACGATACGGCAGAAAAAAGGAGATTATGCAGTCATGCCTGCAGGTCAAATTGATTTTTCCAGGCATGATTCGATCCGAATCGATTCCTTGCATAAACTTTCTTTCCCCAGTGATTCCATTCAGGCCGACTCAATAAATGCAGACAGCCTGAGTGAAAAACCTCCCAAAAAAAGCAAACTGGACGCGAAGGTCGATTATGCAGCAAAGGATTCACTTCGATTTGAAATCAAAGGGCAAAAGGTATTTCTTTACAAGGAGGGCGACATCAAGTACCAGGATATCAGCCTTAAAGCGGCCTATATAGAGATCGATTTCCCAAAAAACCTTGTATATGCAACCGGCGTCAAAGACTCAACAGACAAAGTAGTCGGAACGCCTGAATTTGTTCAGGGAACACAGACTTTCAAGTCAAAAATCATTAATTACAACTATACCACAAAAAGGGGGTTCATCAATACTGTATTTACCAAGCAAGATGACGGATATCTGCATGGGACTGTTGTAAAAAAGATGGAAAATGATGTCACATACATTAAATCAGGGTCTTACACTACCTGCGACCGGGAGGAAAATCCACATTTTGCATTTAAATTCAGCAAAGGCAAGGTAATTCCGGGCAAACGGGTTGTTACCGGGCCGGCCTATATGGATATTGCAGAAGTTGCTACTCCCCTGATCATTCCGTTTGGTTTTTTTCCAAATAAATCGGGACAACGATCAGGAATCCTTCTCCCTACCTACGGGGAATCGAAAGACCGTGGATTTTATTTTGAAAATTTCGGATATTACATGGCGCTAAGCCAGTATTTTGACCTCCAGGTACAGGCCGATATTTATACACGTGGAAGTTGGGCGGTGAAGCCAACCTTGAGATACAATAAGCGATATCATTACAATGGCTCCTTAAATTTCAGTTATGCCGTGAATATCCTAGGGGCTGCTGATTCGCCCGATTATCAGAAATCAAAGGATTTTCAGATCCGATGGGTTCATAGCCAGGATGGAAAAGCCCGTCCACGCAGTAGTTTTTCAGCCAATGTCAACATTGTCAGTAATACATTCAACAAATACAATCTGGCTTCCACTACTCAATCATATCTTTCAAATACCTTTGCTTCAAGCGTGAACTATTCCACCAATTTTTCCGGAAAATATTATCTGAATCTAAACTTCAGCCATAGCCAGAACACCCTCAACAAAACAATTAATATTACCCTGCCCCAGCTCTCCTTCTCGGTTAACCAGTTTTATCCCTTCCGTCGTCAAAATCCGGTAGGTAAAATGCGATGGTATGAACAAATCAGCATGAAGTACAACCTTGACATGGAAAACCGGTATAACACCAATGATTCCAACTTTATGAAAGGTAACTGGATCGATTCATTGCAAAACGGCATGCGGCATAGTTTTCCGATTAACGCCACTTTCAGGATTCTGAAATATTTCAATTGGTCGAACTCGATGAACATCACCGACAGAATGTATGTTAAAACCATTCGAAAATACTATCAGGCCGACACAGTCGTAGAAGATGGCGACACTATTTTGCCCGGATATAAAACCAAAAATGTTTCAGGGTTTTCAAATGCCTTTGATTTCAGTGTTTCTTCGTCGTTGAATACACGTCTTTATGGCATGTATCAAATAAAAGGGGGACCTGTAATAGCAATCCGTCATATGGTTACCCCTTCTGTTTCGTTTTCCTATACACCCAACTGGGGGGCGCCTGGATTAGGCTATTACCGCAATATCGAAAATGACACAAATACCAGAAATCCAGCCGTTTATTCAATTTTTGAGCGCACAAACTATGGCGGGCCGCCCGGCCAAAAATCGGGAATGATCACCTTTGCCATCAGCAATAACCTGGAGATGAAAGTCAGGAACAGGAAAGACACCGTAACGGGAGCTAAAAAAATTCCGCTCATCGATGATCTTTCTATCCGGTGCTCATATGATATCGCACGAGATTCGCTTAACTGGTCTCCCATCTCTATCAGCGGACGCAGTACGATTATCAAAGGGTTAACCATTCAGTATTCAAGTACATGGGATATGTATTCGCGCGATTCACTTGGCAGGCGCATCAACACCACCGAATGGGAAGCTAACCACAGGCTTATACGACTTGATAATACAACCTGGGATGCGGGATTTAACTACACTTTGTCATCGGAAAAGGTCAAAGGAAAGAAATCAACAAATAAGGGAACAATTAATGAACGGCAGGATATAGTAGATTACTACGATTATTATGTCGATTTCGACATTCCCTGGAGTTTCTCATTTAATTATAACTTTCATTATACTAAAGTCTGGGATAACAACAGTAAAATCAGGGTTGCCAAAATAACACAGACATTAGGTTTTAGCGGTCAACTAAACATCACGCCTAAATGGAAAATCTCCCTTACGACTGGCTGGGATTTTGTGAACAGCCAATTATCTTATACATCTATCGATGTTTATCGCGACCTCCATTGCTGGGAAATGAGGTTCGGCTGGGTTCCCAAAGGTGGCCAACAAAGCTGGAATTTCTCAATAAACGTGAAAGCCTCAATTCTGCAGGATCTTAAATTAAATAAAAAACGTGATTTCAGGGATTATGCAAACTAATATGAAAAAAATTATTTCCACCCCCAATGCGCCGAAAGCCATCGGGCCTTACAGCCAAGCCGTTGAAGTAAACGGAATATTGTTCATTTCCGGACAGGTTCCCATCGTTCCTGCCACAGGAAAAATTGTCGAAGGCGGCATCACTGAACAAGCCGAACAGGTTATGAAAAACATAGGCGCAATTTTGAATGAAGCCGGGTTTGAATTCAAGGATGTTGTAAAGTCAACATGTCTGTTGAGCGACATGGATAATTTTTCAGCGATGAATGAAGTTTATGGAAGATATTATTCTGAAAATCAACCTGCACGTGCGGCATATGCCGTAGTTAAATTACCCCTTGGCGCCTTGATCGAAATTGAAACGATAGCGGTGAAATAAACCTCGAAGTCCTCCAATTCATCTCGCGGTTAATACATATGGGGCCCATATATTTGGCAATGAAGTCTCCGGGCAGTTTATCATCTGCAGTTTGACTTCACGTAAAGCCTGGCTATATGTTTTTCCTGACAGCCATGAACTGTAAAAATTAACCATAAAGTCACCGGCCAGGCGATCGGTTACACTCCAAAGCGTTGAGAGTATATTACGTGCCCCGGCCTTTAGGAAAATGGCAGGCAGCGAATTCTTACGTGCCCCCGAATTCTGCTTTTCAATCCCTGAGGCACAGGCATTCAGAACTATAAGATCGGCCTGCAATTGCAGGCTGTTGATTTCCTCAATAGTGAGAATTCCCTTTTTTCGTCCCTCCTTTGATCCGGAAGGGTCATAACCCCAAAAAAGGAATCCTCCACCATTTCCGGGCGCTTCCGAGATGTAATGAGTGGAAAGGTGAACGATTTTCCCTTTACGTGCTACTGTTTTAAAGTACTCCTTTTGAGAGTATTGTTCATAGGCCAACCAGGATGTAAGCCCTCTTTGCCGGAATAAAGAGCCAATTTCAGCAATTTCGTGTTTGGAATCAGGCAGCGTACTAAGCCCGGGGTGATTGCAAAACACAGGTGAAAATCCAATGAAAGCAAATTGGCGATCATCGGTAGTAACTGTAGTGTAATCATCTGTTTCCAACACATCTTCCTGCCATAAAACTTTATTACACCGGTATATTACTTCGTAATCATAAATGAGGTAGTGAATAGAAGAATTCTTTTTTATCTGGCAGTTGTCATCAGGAAGGATTATGGCTTCAAATGGCAGTTCCGATAATTGGTCATCCGACTTTATGATCAATCGTCTTTTCCCGGATATAAAATCCTGAACAGGCTTGATCAGAAAAAGATATAATATCTGTCCGGCAATCGCAAATCCTTTCGGATCTGCAGTTTTAAGTTTTCTTCTGAAGGATTTGTGGGCCATCCAGAATAATGAATTCAGTGACTGACAAGCAAGGAGTGTTGAATCGCCGGTGATCGCATAAACAAAAGCCGAAGAATCGGTAATGGAATATTCAAGAATTACTTCATCGGATTTGAGGTTTTGTTGAATATTACTGGAATAATATTTCGATTTACAAGGCTGGGCTTCAATAAGTCCCGGAATCACGGGGATAATTATCCCGGGAAGTAAAATTGTAATCAATGAATATATCTTTCTCATAATAACTGGAATTAATTATTTACAATAGCGTTAGTTTTCCCATAAAGATCATTTCATCATCGATGATGATTTTCCAATAATATATTCCCCCGAGCCACTCTTTCGTACTAATTATATATGAATCAGTACGAAGATCCGTTGCCTCAAAAACGAGGTTTCCCCTGTTATTAAAAAACAAAATGCTGATTGGATGCAAACCGCTCTTATAAATCCATTCAAATATGACATTATCGCCTGCTGATATTTTAAGGAATGCCGATGGTGCAATCAAACTCATATAGGCCGACCGGGTAACAGAACCGACAAGCAATTCAAAATCAGCCAACGGTATATAATTTAAGGCAAGAAGCTGTTTGTGTGAAATTTCACTTCTTGTTATTGGAGTAATATTCTTAACCTGAACCGGAACTTTTAAAAAATCGGTTGTAAAAGTCCTGTCAGCAGGCCAGCGCTTAATTTCAGTAATTCCCGGATTAAAATTATTTGGAATATCAACCGGATCATTTTGGATAAGATTAAGAATTGCACCAAAAGCTATCAGGTAAAGTAAAGATGCTGCTATCAGCAAATACTTCAGGATGCCCTCTTCACGGTCAGTTTTGCGGCTGACCTGCTGAATTTTTTTCATCAGGTCCATGGTGCCTTGATCCTGATACAACTTGTTAAGGCAGGCATCGATAAAAACCTCATTACGCAACAAAGGATTGTTTTCCATTCGTTTCATGAAGAAAATTTTTTCATCTTCATTCAGTTCATTCTCATTGTAACGGTCAATCCAATCACTTGTTATATCCATATCGCTCATATTCAAAGTATTGGTGAAATTCGGGATCATTCATTATTCTTTTTCTCAACAAATTTTTACAAGAATATTTACGCATCTTCACATTTATTTCATCCTTGAAATTCATGAGTTTTGCAATCTCCTTGTAGGGTGTTTTTAAAAGGTAAAGTTCCAGAATGCGCTGACAATCTTCTGGTAGTGATAATATGTTTTTATACAGCAATCGAAGCTTTAAATAATCTTCCTCCTGAATATCCTTCTCATCCCTGTTATAGGCTCCCTGAGGCTCATTGACTTCAAAATCGGCCTGATACAGCAGTCGGTATTTGCGATCGAGATGTTGCAACCACAAATTCTTACAAATCGATATAAAAAATGTTTTCAGGCTGCATCTTAATTTAAAGGATTGATCGAGTGTTCTTTTGTACAGGATGATCATGGCTTCCTGAACCAGATCCTCAACATCCGACTGATTACCTGTGTTTTGTCGGATATGGTGCCTTACTACCGGTGTAAACTCCTGGTAGATATATTTAATATAACGCAGCTTTCTTTGCCTCAGGCCATCAATAAGAGCTTCATCTGAATATCGGAGTATCATGGTCGGGATATCTTAGGCTTAATCCGGAATAATCGAAAAGGTAAAGCAGTTGTTAATAACTTTTTATTCCGGGCCAGACGGGGGCAACACTATAATGACAATGTAATGGTCAGTATGGTTGCATCTGGCAAAAAATATTTATTTTTTAAGCGGGCCAATTTCAATAATTGTAGTATTTTTATGCCATTGATTTGATAAATTAACGATTATACCTATTTGAATGGATAAAAAAACCAAAAGCATTACCATTACTCAATTTGACTATGTCATTAGGAATGTAAATGATGAGGAGCTGGATATTCAGGGCCATCCATATCATTACAATGAATTTGATATGGATGGACGGCCTTTGACTGAGATCAAGTACAGCCGATATGGCGATTTTGAGGAAAAAGTTGAATATGGTTATGATTCAACGGGCAATCTCATCCGTGAATCTTACTATCCCGAAGAGAATGTGCTGGCCGAAGAAAAAACATTTAATCGGAATGAAGCCGGACAGGTAATCTGTGTATTAAAACACTATCAGGACGGGTCGGTCGACACAATTGATTATCAGTATAATGAGTCTGACCAATTGGTAAAAAAAACAATCACCACCGATGAGGGAGAAGTTGAGCAGGTCGAAACTTTTGAATGGGAAAATGACACGCTTTCAAATCACAATATTTTTGACGGAATGGGTGAGCCGGTCGCGGCCCCTGACGAAATAACGGTTAAACCGAATCAAACACGTATCACGTATAATGATAAAGAGCAGATAGTCACTGAAGAAGAGCTGGATGAGAATGGTGAAATTATTACGACCATAAACCGTATTTATAACGAAAATGGGCTTGCCGATGAAGTAGAGGTTTTTATTGATGGTCGTGGAAAGACAATCAGCAGGCATTATTATCTGAAATATGAATATGCTTATTTTGATTAATCGCCGAGAAAAACATCATTGACAAGGTTCGGCAACGTCACATTAAGCCGGGGTTCATTCTGCATCGCACGTTTTATGGCAAAGATGGCTTTATCGTTGCGGGCCCATGCACGACGGGCGATTCCGTTGTTTACATCCCAATGAAGCATCATCATTAATTTTTGGGCAGTATCGGCGCTACCATCCAGCAACATGCCAAAGCCGCCATTGATCACCTCGCCCCAGCCGACGCCCCCGCCATTATGAATTGAAACCCATGTCGCACCCCGAAATCCATCGCCAATCACATTCTGGATGGCCATATCAGCCGTAAAACCCGACCCATCATAAATATCGGAAGTTTCACGATAGGGTGAGTCGGTTCCTGATACATCGTGGTGATCGCGCCCGATCACGACCGGAGCTGAAATCAGGCCTGAACCTATTGCTTCATTGAACGCTTTCGCGATTTTAGTCCGCCCTTCACAATCGGCATAAAGAATACGGGCCTGCGACCCAACCACCAGCTTGTTTTTTCCGGCTTCATGAATCCAATGAATGTTATCGCGCATCTGCATTTCTATCTCCTTCGGCGAGTTCGTGGCTATTTCTTCCAGGATTGTTGCAGCAATCTGATCGGTAACGGCAAGATCTTCTGGTTTTCCCGAAGTGCATACCCAACGAAAAGGTCCGAATCCGTAGTCAAAAAAAAGAGGGCCCATTATGTCCTGAACATATGATGGGTAGATGAATGTTCCATCGGCATTCATAACATCGGCTCCCGCACGTGAGGCTTCAAGCAGAAAAGCATTTCCATAATCCCAGAAATACATGCCGTTTTCGGCCATTTTATTTATCGCAGTAACCTGGCGACGCAAGGATTCCCGGACTGTAAGTTGGAATTTTTTTGGATCATTTACCATCATCGCATTCGATTCGTCAATCGAAAGCCCCACCGGATAATACCCGCCCGACCATGGATTATGCAGCGAAGTTTGATCAGAGCCCAGTTTTATCTTAAGTTTCAGCCCGGCAAAATACTCCCAAAGATCAACTACGTTGCCCTGATAAGCAAACGAAACTGCTTCTTTATGATGAATGGCCTTCCTCAACCTGTTTGCCAGCTGCCCGAGATCAGTGTAAACCTCATCCACCCATCCTTGCTCATGGCGTTTTTTGACCACCAAAGGATTGATTTCGGCCACAACGCCAATAGCGCCGGCAATCACAGCCGCTTTGGCCTGTGCTCCCGACATTCCACCCAATCCTGAAGTAACGAAAACAGTCCCGGCAATGTCATCGACTTTCACTTTACGGGCTGCATTCAGAATGGTAATAGTCGTTCCATGAACGATTCCCTGTGGGCCAATGTACATGTAAGAACCGGCTGTCATCTGGCCATATTGTGTAACACCCAGCGCATTGAAACGCTCCCAGTCATCGGGTTTAGAATAGTTGGGGATCATCATCCCGTTCGTAACCACAACACGGGGGGCATCAATATGAGAAGGGAAAAGTCCCATCGGGTGGCCTGAATACATCACCAGAGTTTGTTCATTAGTCATGGTGGCCAGGTATTTCATGGTAAGCAGGTACTGAGCCCAATTCTGAAACACGGCGCCATTTCCGCCATATGTGATCAGTTCGTTAGGATGCTGAGCTACCAACGGGTCAAGGTTATTCTGGATCATCAGCATGATAGCCGCAGCCTGAATTGAACGGTGCGGATATTCATGAATATTCCTTGCGTACATTTTATATGCAGGCTGAAAACGGTACATGTATATACGCCCGTATTTCTTCAGTTCATCAGCAAACTCAGGTGCAAGTAGAGCATGGTGTATCGGATCAAAATATCTCAATGCATTTTTTAATGCAAGTTTTTTTTCATCAGGAGATAGAATATCCTTACGGGCAGGTGCATGATTTGCCGAATGATCATAGAGTTGCTTTTCAGGCAATCGGACCGGGATGCCTTGCAGAATGGTATTTTTGAAATCGTTTGTTTCCATAGGAACAGTATAATGTTTTTCAGATCTTCTCCTGTGAGGTACGCAAAATCTGGTAGAGGAACTCCCGAGCCCTGAACAACTGAGCTTTGACTGTACCAATGGGCAGATCGAGTTCCGTGGCAATCTCTTCATACGACCATTCTTTGAAATAGCGTAATTCAATCAGCTGCCGGTAATGTGGTTTAAGTTTTTCCACCACATCATGCATCATTTGGATTTTTTGCTTTTCAATGATTTTCTCTTCCGGATCAAGGCTGTTTGATGCAATGTTCGAAGGAGCATCGGTATATTCACCGTCATCATCAAAAAAGTTATCGGCAAACTGGATCCGCTTGTTTTTACGAAGAAAATCGATGCAGTTGTTAGCTGCAATTTTAAATAACCAGGTACTGAAGGCGAATTCGGGAGTATACTGCTTCAGGTTTTTAAATGCTTTTCCAAAGGCTTCAATTGTAAGATCATCGGCATCAGTGGCATTGCTGGTCATTTTAAGCATCATAAAAAATAGTGAATCACGGTATTTATTCAGCAGTTCGGCATATGCCTGTTGATCTCCATTATCGCGGGCCAGTTGCACTAGCATGAAATCACGTTGAGCTTTTTCGGTCAAATGATCCGTTACTTCCATCGGGCCGGTTTATAAAACAAATTGGAAATCCAAATCCCTAAATTGAAGAGCAACAGCAAAATCTCCAAAACAGGGAGGAAAGGTAACAGGTCTCTTTCATTCAACTGTTTCATGCATCGTGCGAAGACGATATATTGCGAAGCCAGCCTGACCCCGCAGAGTCCCAGAACAGGTATTACCGACCAGTTAAGCGATAACATGACGATAAAAAGCACATAAAAAGAAAACAGACTGCCCGAGTAAAGCCCAAGAAGCAGATTGTGCTTCAATTTGTAGAGGTGGCTGGTAGAAAGATGTCGTTTTTTTTGAGTGATCCAGTTTCCGAAAGTCTGTTTGGGACCCGAAAAGGTATAGCTCCCCGGATGTATCATGATTGCCGTATTCGACTTGTTAGCCACCCTGTTGACAAACAGGTCATCATCGCCTGAAAGTATCTGGTAATGAGAGATAAAACCATTATTTTTATAAAAAATCTGTTTCAGGTATGACAGGTTTCTGCCTACACCCATATAGGGAACACCCGCGAGGGCATATGAAAGGTACTGGATGGCAATGTGAGCTGTATCAAACCTGATAAGTTTGTTGAGCAATCCGGGGCTGCGGTTATAAGGGCCATAGCCCAGCACCACCTCGATGTTTTGTGTAAACGCTGATTGCATATGGCTGATCCAATCCTTAGAGGCAGGTTTACAATCAGCATCGGTAAGCAGCATCAGGTCATGTTTAGCAGATTTAATGCCAATGGAAAGCGGAAATTTTTTTCCTGAGAAAAAGTTGAGGTCCTCTTCGATCGCGATAGTTTTAAGATTCTGGTATTTTTCTTCAAGTTCGTTTAGCAAATAACGTGTATCATCATCGGATGAGTGATTCACAACCAAAACCTCAAAATCGGGGTAATCCTGCTCCAGGATCAGCGGCAGATTCTCTTTCAGGTGATGATATTCGTTATGGGCGCAAATGACCACTGAAACCCCTTTTTGCCTGTTTTCAGCAGTTTGGGGCGTGTATCGCCCGAGACGCCAGTAAAATACACGGTAAAAAACCAGTTGCAAAATAACGATCAATGTGAATATACACACTAAGATTAGTGGCAAGGTTTTCATATTGATCAGAAATTCAATCATTTAAAATAATTTATTGATGATTTGGACAAAGTTATTCATTCTCCCATTACAATAGTCATGATTGTGCATAAATTAGCAATATGGTTGAAAAGAGTCCTCACAATAAAATCAAGAACTCTTACCTTTGTCCGAAGTTTTCTAATATTATCCATTTGCAATTCGAAATTTTACATCGCGACAGCTATTCCTCAGCACGGGCAGGATTACTCACAACTGATCACGGATTAATTGAATCTCCGTTTTTCATGCCCGTTGGAACAGCCGGCGCAGTAAAAGCTATGCATATCAGGGAGCTGAGTGACGATATCCATGCGCAGATAATGCTTTCAAACACCTATCATCTTTACCTGCGGCCTGGTGTTGATATCATTTCAAAGGCAGGCGGCCTGCATAAATTTAACGGATGGTCAAAACCCATTCTTACCGACAGTGGGGGTTACCAGATATATTCTCTTGGCGACATTCGTAAATTCACCGATGATGGTGTGATTTTTCAATCGCACATTGATGGATCGAAGCATCTATTTACACCGGAAAAAGCCATTGATGTTCAGAGGGAATTAGGCGCCGACATCATTATGGCATTTGATGAATGTACGCCATATCCCTGCGATGAGGCATATGCCAGGAAGTCGATGAAACGAACACATTACTGGCTTTCCCGTTGTGTTTCCCACTTTGGAAAAACAGAATGTCAGCATGGTTATACGCAAAGTTTATTTCCGATTGTCCAGGGAAGCGTTTATCCAGAACTACGTGTTGAATCGGCAAGGTTTATCGCCAGCCAGGGGGCATCGGGCAATGCAATCGGCGGGCTGTCTGTTGGTGAACCAGCCGGCATGATGTACGAAATGACTGGTCTTGTATGTGGAATTCTTCCGGAGGATAAACCGCGTTACCTCATGGGCGTGGGGACTCCTGCCAATATCCTCGAGAGTATTGCACTGGGCATTGATATGTTCGACTGCGTGATACCTACCCGAAATGGCCGAAACGGGATGCTTTTCACCCGTAGCGGAATCATCAATATAAAAAATGAAAAGTGGAAAGATGATTTTTCCCCACTTGAAAGAGATGGTGATGTATTTGCCGATCTCCAATACACTAAAGCCTTTCTCAGGCATATGTTCATTTCAAAAGAGATTCTTGGCGCGATGATTGCTACCACGCATAACCTTGGATTTTACATCTGGCTGATGAAGGAGGCAAGAAAACAGATTTCAGAAGGAACTTTTTCAGCATGGAAGGGCAGGATGGTAAAGCAGCTGATGCAACGACTTTAAAATAACGAATAGCGAAAAAATCCAACATCTAAAATTGTAATTCGTTCATGCGAACAATCGATCTCTATATCATCAAAAAATTTCTGGGTACCTTTTTCTTTACATTGGTATTGCTGATTTTTATTGTCATTGTGTTCGATATTTCTGAAAAAATTGATGATTTCCTGCGTCGCGATGCCCCGCTCAATGCCATCATTTTTGATTACTACCTTAACTTTGTACCATATTTTATTAACCTTTTCAGCTATCTTCTGACTTTCATCGCGGTGATATTTTTCACCTCGCGCATGGCCTCTGATTCTGAAATCATTGCAATCCTGAGTAGCGGTATTAGCTTCAAACGACTTATGTTCCCTTACTTTCTTTCAGCCGTGGTACTGGGCTTACTCTCATTTTTTCTGGCCAATTTCATTATCCCCTATACAAACAGAAGCATGCTTGCTTTTGAAAAAAAATATATAAACGACCCAAAAGAGTTCAGCGACCAGAATATTCATAAGCAACTAAGCCCTGGAACATTCATTTACCTTGAAAACTTTAATACACATACAAACGTTGGTTGGAAATTTTCGCTCGAAAAATTTGCAAACAGGGAATTGGTATATAAATTGAAAGGGGAGCGCCTCGAATGGGACAGCTTGCGTTTGCGATGGCAGATATCGAATTATTACTTACGGAGTATCAGCGGCATGAGGGAATCGATAACCAAAGGGATAAAGATGGATACATTACTACCTTTCAAACCTGCTGATTTTACTGAAGATATTGAAGATGTCAAAGTCATGAATTATTTCGTGCTGAGGGAACACATTAAAGACAAGGAGTTACGCGGAGATCCTGATGTGATAAAATATAAAGTGAAAAAGTATGAACGGATTGCATTTCCATTTGCAACACTGATCCTTACGGTAATAGGCGTTTCAGTATCAAGCAGGAAGGTGCGTGGCGGAATCGGATTTCACCTGGGGCTTGGTTTGGCTCTGACATTTATCTACATCCTCTTCATGCAGATATTTACCGTTTTCGCAACCTTTGGCGATCTTCCTCCGTTGATCGCCGTATGGATCCCCAACATTATTTTTGGTTTTATAGCTTTGTTCCTGTTCAGGTTTGCATTGAAATAAATAGGGAAATGGCGAATCGTATTCTTTCAGAGAAGGAAAAATGCAGTGAAATTTTCCCGGGAAATTTCTTTGATATCAGGTATTTCCCCGAAAAGTCCGTAAACTGCCGAACCGCTGCCGCTAATTGAGGCATAGATGGCGCCTGATTCGTATAATTTCTGTTTAATTTTTCCGATAACCGGATACTTTGAGAAAACCGGTATTTCAAAATCATTAATTAGCAAATCCTTCCATTGTTCGACCGGAAGATGAACCAGCTCCATCAACGATTTTTCAGATTTTGCCGGTATTACTGCCGAATAGGCTTCGGCAGTGCTCACATGCAGACTGGGAATGACCAGCAGAAGAGTCAGCCCGGAGAGGTTAATATGCACAGGCTGAAATTGATCACCGCGTTCATAAGCATAAAGAGGGCAGTTTTCGATGAAAAACGGGCAATCGCTGCCCAGGGCAGAGGCAAATAATTTCAGCTGGTCGTTATCAAGGGCAAGGTTAAACAGGTCATTCAATATTTTCAGGGAAAACGCGCCATCCGATGATCCGCCTCCAAGGCCGGCCCCCATAGGAATCACCTTATGCAGATGCATTTTCACCTCAGGCAATTTATATTCTGATTGCAAAAGTCGAAATGCTTTGACGCACAGGTTATTTTGAGTTTTTCCGGGAATAGCCAATCCTGTTGAGTGGAATTCAAAAATCCCATCGACTGCGGGAATTATCTCCAGGGCATCTTTAAGTGGAATTGGAAAAAAGATGGTTTCGAGGTTATGATAACCATCGGGCCGCTTACCGATAATGTTTAAACCAATGTTGATTTTGCTATTTGGAAAAAGGATCATAGGGCCAAATGTAAGATATTTTTACAACTATTATTTCCCGTCAGGAAAGTACGCAGGGGCGGAAAATGCCGGATTCGCGACAAAGGAGCTGTCGGTGAGGGTAAGCAAAAACGACTTCAGATCAGCCAGTTGTAAAGGTGTAAGCCGGATGCCACGAGTATCAATATGATGCATCAGCGGGCTGATGTAGGGTGACCAAACGAGGTTCCAATTATAAAACGCAAGTACCTCATCGATGGTTTTATAACGTCCATCATGCATGTAAGGGGCTCTGAATGCCAGGTTTCTTAACGTAGGAGCCTTATAGGCGCCTACATCCATCTGGTTGCCTGTTATTGAGAACCGGTCGGCCGGGTCGGTGAAGAGCGAATCTTTTGCATTGTTATAAAATTGGTTTGTCGTAAACAGCGGGTTTCCATCGCCACCATGACAATGAAAGCAATCGCCTCCCTGTTCAGTCATAAAAAGCACATAGCCATTTCGTTCTGTATTACTCAGGTTTGTTTCGCCCCGCAGGAAACGGTCAAACTTCGAATTTGAAGATATCAGGGTACGCACAAACTGGGCAATGGCCCGACCCATATTCTTCACAGTAATTCTGTCGGCGCCAAAAGCTATTTTGAATAGCTCAGGATAACCTTTAATCGACTGGAAAAGTGCAACAACTCTTGAAGTATCACCATGAATTTCGTGGGGCGCCAGAATGGCCATCCAGGTAAGATCCTCAAGGTTTCTCATCGAAGCAGAGGGATTTTCTTTTGAAACCTTCCCATTCCATAAATAGCCATTCGTGGACCAAACCAGGTTAATCATCGGCATCATGAAATGTGGCGTAAGAATACCTGTCAGGCCAAACGGATGTCCTCCCAGGTATTTGGGATGGTCAATGCCGCATACGAACGAATGCGACTGAAGATGACATGTAGCGCAACTCATCAGCGAATCGGAATCGGTGCGTCCAGAAAGCCTGCCATCGTAGAAGAGGTATCGCCCTAAGGTTACCCCTTCAACGGTCATGGGATTATCTTCAGGGATATTTAATTCAGTCGGAAAAAACCTTGGAACGGTAATGATATAAGGAGTTGGCTTATATACCTGCGAATCGGGCTGATCCTTTTTGCACCCGGTACCCGACATCATCAGGGATGCCAGAAACACAAAAAACAAATTTCCAGATTCCGGAATTAATCGCAAAAGCTTCAGCATTATATTTTTCAGATCATCTCTCATTCCAAACGCCAATCTATCTCTTCAACGCCATTTTGACGAAGTAAATTGTTGATTTGTGAAAAATGCCGGCAACCGAAAAAACCACGATGTGCCGATAGCGGGGAGGGATGCACCGAAGTAAGGATAAAATGCCTTGATGTATCGATTAGCGATTTTTTAGCTATGGCATAGTTTCCCCACAGCACAAAAACCAAACCCTTGCGGAGTAATGATAGTCGTGCTATAGCCTCATCGGTGAAGGTTTCCCAACCATGGTTCTGGTGCGAACCTGCCTGGTTTTCACGAACTGTGAGTGTGGCATTGAGAAGCAGAATGCCCTGGTCGGCCCATCTCTCAAGATTACCATGACGGGGCATTTCAATTCCAAGGTCATCATGCATTTCTTTAAAAATATTGATAAGTGAGGGAGGTTGTGGCACGCCTTCAGGTACCGAGAAACACAATCCATGTGCCTGACCGGCCCCATGATAAGGATCCTGCCCCAAAATCACCACCTTTACTTTTTCAAAAGGAGTATGGTTAAAGGCATTGAATATCAATTTCCCCTGAGGATAAATCCTGCATTTTTTCTTCTCTTCCAGTAAAAACGCTTTCAGTTCGCTGAAATATGACTTTTCAAATTCATCAGCCAGCGCTTTTCTCCAGCTTTCTTCGATCACAGGGTTTACTTTCTCCATGATTTTATGTACTTTAGGCAATTATGTCTTTGCACAATAAATATTGAAATTGTTTGTTCATTATCATATTAAGAATTAATTTTGTCTATCTGATTAAAAGGAAATCAGGATCAACCACCATGAAAAAAGCCCTCTTTGTAATATTGACCATTTGTGTTCTGGGTATCGTCTTATCCTGCGCCTCGCAAAAGAATTGTCCGGCATACGGAGAAAAGCAAAGATACCAAACTGAACGTCGTTAAAAAAAATTTTCCTTTTGTTTTCTTTCATTAATGGTGGGCTCTGCCTTTTCATTTCTTTTTTCTTTAGTACTTTTGTTTCCTGTCAGATTATTATTTGTCAATGAAACAAAATATCCTTACCCTGTGTTTAATTTTTCTCACTGCCGGAGGATATTTTGCCAACGCACAATTCGAAGCGTTGCCCGATACTACTCCCGACAATGTATTATTCGAAAACCAATGGAGCCTGGGCGCCATGATCCATACCAATGGCTGGGGCCTGAAATTTCGTAAGGGGCATAATGTTACCGCGCTCCGACAATTTATGTGGGAACTGGAATTTTCCACCTATAAATCATCGAAAGAGGTACGAAGTATTAACCCCTATTTCTCCGACTCCCGATCTTATTTCTATGGAAAACTCAATTATGTTTGGTTTTTAGGTGGCGGAGTTGGGCAGCAGCATATTCTAAACCGAAAACCTTATTGGGGCGGGGCTGTTCAGTTAAGCTGGCTCTATTACGGAGGACTTTCTTTTGCGATTACAAAACCTATATACCTATATATCATTCACTTCAACAGCGGACTCACTGATTATGAAGTCAAAGAGGAAAAGTACGACCCCGAAATTCATTTCAGTGATAACATATATGGTCGTGGCTCATTCCTATCCGGAATTACCAACCTCGGAATTCATCCGTGTATTTATGTCAAAACCGGCCTGGATTTCGAATTTGGCGTGAAGAACAAACAAATCAATTCCCTTGAGATCGGTGGGATATTTGATTATTCCCCTATTCCCGTTCCAATAATGGCTTACAACCCCAAACAGTCATTCTTTCTTACGTTGTACCTGAGTTTCATGTTTGGGAAGAGGTATAATAAGTGACCTGCTCAATCTCTCCGTGATTGAAGCTTAACATTTCTCCGCTACGTGTTTCAACCAGAAGTCGACCAAGGTTATCAACACCTCCAATTTTTCCTTCCAATGAAACCCCATCCCGTTTAAAATTACTCCATTGGTCAAATCCCAGCAACGACTTGTTATAATCCTGATCCAGACTTTCATGACCATCATGAACAAGAGTAATGTAGCGTAAGTCAAGACACTTGCATACAGATAGCAACGCCTCTTTCAACGCCATTTCATTTCGGAGCACATGAATGAGTGAAACAGGATTTGGAATTTTTGATGAAAATCGCGTTTGATTGATATTTACTCCAATACCTGCCAGTGAACTTTCCAATGATGATCCCATAATTTTATGTTCAATCAGGATACCGCCAATTTTTTGACTTCCTAAGTATATATCATTGGGCCATTTAATATTAGCGGCATGAAATGGAATACTGCCTCCCGGATTTGAAAGTGGAAATGTATTCATGTATAAGGAATTTCTGATGAAATCAAGAACACCTAATGATACTGCTTTATTTAAAAGGAACTGCTGATCAGGCGCCAGGAATATAGGTTTCAGAATAACGGTGAATGTCAGGTTCTTGCCAGCTTTGCTTACCCATTTATGATTTTGCTGACCACGCCCGGCAAATTGTTCATGGGCCCAGATAACAGTTCCCTCATCAAGTTCTCCCTTTGAAAGCACCTGATTTGCATAGTCATTTGTAGAGCCGACGCGATCGAGTTCAAAGATTGTTTTTCCGATCATGTGATTTGTGGTGTCAAAGTAAGATAACGGAACTGACAGATGGTAATTATTACCTTATAACGGGATGCCTTGATCATTTAGTGTTGACAAGTTCAGGTATTTTAATGAATATATCTTCTTTATGGGTACCACCTTTTGCCCTATTGCCTGATTAAGCAGAAAAAGAAATAATGGATACTTATCCCAATCACACCACGATCAGGAATTGGGCCGAGGATGACCGGCCACGTGAGAAACTTTTGATGAAAGGCCGCCACAGCATGAGCGATGCAGAAATATTGGCGATCCTTATAGGATCTGGAACCAGACATGAATCGGCGTTAGACCTCGCTAAAAATATTTTACACCTTGCCCATGACAACCTGGCTGAATTATCGAAAATGAACATGAAAGATCTAATATCCGTAAAAGGCATTGGACAGGTTCGGGCTATTGGCATCCTGGCGGCACTGGAACTGGGTCGACGCAGGAATGAATCGGAGGTGTTGGCGCGTGATAAAATAAATACCAGCCGGGATGCATATGAAATTTTCAGAAGCACACTCGGAGACCGGCCTTATGAGGAGTTCTGGATTATCCTGCTCAACAAGGCCAATAAAGTTCTGCAGAAGTGTAACATCAGCGAAGGGGGCATCTCAGGCACCGTTGTTGATCCCAAGAAAATTTTTAAAATCAGCCTCGACCATCATGCCTCATCGATCATTCTCGGTCATAACCATCCATCCGGAGTGGTAACTCCAAGTGAAGCGGACATGCGAATTACCAAGAAAATCCGCGAAGCAGGAGCTATGCTGGAGGTAACAGTACTTGACCACTTGATCATTGGGGAAAACAGCTATTACAGTTTTGCCGATGACGGAACACTTTAAAGGCTCTTAAAACTGTATCCCAACTCTAAAAAATTCTCAAGAAACCTTGGGAGGACATACCTGACCTTTTCAATGGCTTTAATGCTGTCGTGAAAAACAACGATAGACCCGCTGCGGGAATTATCAAGAGCGTTTTTCAGGCATTGTTCAGGTGTGATATTCCGGTGATAATCGCCAGTGAGGACCGACCACAAAATAAATCGAAAATCCTTACGCAGGAGCAGGTATTGTGATGGGCTGAACTTCCCATATGGTGGTCTGAACAGAGAAGTATCATAATATTCCCTGCACCGGTACACATCATCAATATAAGCTCCTGGTGCAGTATGCCATCCATTCAGATGATGAAATGTGTGGTTTCCGATCGCGTGCCCATCCTGCATCACCATGTCGAACACCCTTCGGTTTTTGCGAACATTGCTGCCAACTACAAAAAAAGTAGCTTTCGCGCCGTATTTCTTCAGGATTTCAAGAACTTCCGGTGTTGCTTCCGGGATAGGCCCATCGTCAAATGTGAGATAAATGACCTTTTCTTCCCCGGGAAAGTCACAGAGGATAAATTTTGGGCTTAACCACCTGAAAAAAAAAGGCGACCCGTGAAAACTCATTGATTTGAAGGTTGATAAACCTTTTCAACATACAAATCGTAATATTTCTTGAGAGTAGCTTCTGTTTCGGCGGCAAGTTGATTTTGTTTTGCCTCTCTGGCAACCATACTTAGGCGTTGAATAGTAAATACTGCCTCCTGGATGCTCATATCCATAGCTTTGAGATCCTTATCGGGGAATGAAAAGATATATTTCAGGTCGTCTGACACGTTTTTGTTGAGTTTCGCGGCTATCTGGTTCGCTTTGGCCGTTTCACCGGTTTTGTAATAACCACTTATGAGTGTTACGGTAAAGAAGTCGTAACCAATCACTGTTTCAGGCATTACTTCTAAACAGCGATCAAGAATACGCCTTGCCGAATCCACTTTCCCTTCGAGTATCAACGCATCGGCAAGCCGGCCATAAAGTCCGCGCATATTCATGCACATCCTCGCATTGGTTTCGTCGATATATATTCCTTTTTTGTTCATATTACCCCATTTGAACCTGTTCATGAGGTTGTCGTACATCACATCGGTATTCACCTCCCCAATCTGCCCTTCATCGCTTTTTGCCTGAACGGGAAGCAACCTGTATGCAAGACCTTCAAGGTGAAAATATTTCTCCAGGCCGATGTATGAATCAGCGCCGGTAGTCATAACGAAATAGACAGGGCGTTCCCAGTTATTTGTAGCAAGCAGGTCCATTATCATGAGACTGGCTTTTTCGATAGCCTGGCCCTTTACCTCCCAACGAACCGTATCGAGCCTTCTGGCCATTTCCGGTGAAACCGTACCCGATTTCACAAGGGCAGCAGAATCGTAAGTGACCATAAACTTCCTGGTCGGAAAATAGTCGATCATGCCAATCTGCGAGGTATTCATCTTCAGCCTGGCATCATCCTGGGCAATAATCCCAAAGAGCGCTTTTACATCAACATATGTATTTTTCAGTCCCTCATCTTCTACAAAGTAAGTCACATCATGGCTACCCTGACGATATTTTTCCTTTGTAAGTGAAAATGGCACCGGATCTGAGTCATAGGCTTTACGTTTCATCTGATCGATATACCATTCGGTATTCAGCAAGCTTAAATTTACCACTCGCACATCGGTGCGGATACCTTCCACCTCCTGGGCATACCAAAGAGGGAAGGTGTCGTTATCGCCATTGGTAAAGAGAATTGCATTTGGCGCGCATGAATTAAGATAATTTTCGGCAACGGCTAATGCAGTATAACGACCCGAACGGTCATGATCATCCCAGCCCTGTTGTGCCATCAGCGATACCACTCCCATTCCAAGGAAAACAGAAAGAATCAAGGCAATATTTTTTCCGGTAAATTTGCTGAGCCACCGCTCGAGTTGAATGATTCCAAGTCCGATCCAGATAGCAAAGGCATAAAAAGATCCCGCAAAGGAATAGTCGCGTTCACGGGGCTGTGGCGAATGTGAATTCAGGTACAATACAATGGCGATTCCTGTCATAAGGAAAAGCAGAAAAATCACCCAGGCGCTTTGTTTATCATTGCGAAGGGTAAAATATACACCGATTAATCCCAGAAGGAGAGGCAGGAAATAGAAGCTATTGTCCCCTTTGCTTTTTCGGTTTTCGGGAATATCCTGTGAGCCAAGCCGTATTTTATCTATGAAGGTTATCCCGCTTTTCCAGTTTCCGTCGAGTTTGTTACCCATTCCCTGTGTATCATTCTGTTTCCCGACAAAATTCCACATGAAATATCGGTAATACATATGAATTAGCTGGTAATTCCAGAAAAAAGTAAGGTTTTCGGCAAATGTTGGCAGATTAAGCGTTTCGCTCCGGTCGCCGTATTGAACCTGCACGGGTACGCCTTTTACCTTTCCCCAGCGGATATATTCCTGCTCGAATCTTGATTCCGACTGATCCCACATCCTTGGGAAAATGGTCGTAAAGCGTTCATCATAAACCGGGATCACCTTTTCTCTCTTGTCGGTCACAATATATTTACCTGATTTGAGATCTTTGGCATATACCGGGTTCCCGTTTGCCCGGTCAACAACCGGAGCATTGTAATATTGGCCCTTTAATAGCGGCCAGTCTCCGTACTGTTCGCGGTTCAGATAAGCCAACAAGTACATGGCATTTTCAGGGTTGTTCTCATCGATTGGTGTATCGGCGTTGCTACGGATTACCAGCATCAGAAATGAGGAATACCCGATAACGATGAAGGTAAATGCCAGGATGATAGCATTCCATACAGGTTTACCTTTTTTACTGGTGAAATAAAGCCCCCAAATTATCAACCCGATCAGAAGGATGAAATAGATGATCGTTCCGGAGTTGAACGGGAGTCCGATCGAATTAATAAAGAAAAGTTCAAAAAGGCTGGCTAATTTAATGATCCATGGAATAATAAGATACATTACCACGGCCAGGATCAGGATCGAAAGAATTGCTGTGATGGCAACCCCTTTCCAATCCGGATTTGGATATTTTTTAAAATAATAGACGAATGTAATAGCAGGGATGGCCAACAGGTTAAGCAGGTGAACACCGATTGAAAGGCCCATCAGGTAGGCAATTAAGATCAACCATCGATAGGCATGTTTTTCATCGGCATGTTCTTCCCATTTAAAAATTGCCCATACAACGATGGCTGTAAAAAAAGATGACATGGCATAAACTTCACCTTCAACTGCTGAGAACCAAAAGGAATCGGTAAATGTATATGCCAATGATCCGATCAGTGCAGCTCCCATGATCGTCCACATTTTTTGTTTCGTCATCTCTCCCTGGCGAAGGATAATTTTTTTTGCGATCAGGGTGATTGTCCAGAACAGGAAAAGGATGGTAAATCCGCTTGCAAGGGCCGACATTGTATTAACCATACGTGCCACATGTGTTACATCTCCGAAAGCAAATAGCGAGAAGAACCTGCCGATTAACTGGAACAGAGGGGCTCCGGGGGGATGGCCGACTTCAAGTTTGAAAGCAGTGGATATGTATTCCCCACAGTCCCAGAAACTCATGGTTGGCTCAGAAGTGACAATATAAACGGCAGAGGCAATGGTAAAAACGATCCAGCCGAGGATGTTGTTGATCTTTTTATAACTGTTCATGGAGAAAGGCATTGGAGCGCCGCAAAGGTAGGAAAAATAGAGACATTTTTGTATTTTTGCCGTGGAACAAAAACCACTGATCATGAACAAACTCGTATTAATTCGCCATGGGGAAAGCACATGGAACAAAGAGAACCGCTTTACAGGCTGGACAGATGTTGATTTATCTGAACGCGGAATAAACGAGGCCATTGAGGCCGGAAAACTGTTGAAAAAAGAGGGCTTTGAATTTAAGATGGCCTACACCAGCTATCTCACGCGTGCCCTGCGAACATTATGGCTTATGCTGGAGCAGATGGACCTTCAGTGGATACCTGTACATAAAACCTGGAGACTCAATGAAAAGCATTACGGTGTACTACAGGGATTGAATAAATCGGAAATGGCTGAAAAATATGGCGATGAGCAAGTGTTAATATGGCGCAGAAGTTATGATGTGCGCCCTCCTGCCCTGGAAATAGACGATCCCCGCCATCCCCGTTTTGACCATCGTTACCGCGATCTCGATCCCAGGGATATTCCGGGAACAGAGGCGTTGAAAGATACTGTTGAGCGCATAGTGCCTTACTGGAAAGAGGTAATGGCCCCTGCCCTGGCAAAGCATAATCAGGTTGTGGTGGCAGCCCATGGAAACAGCCTCCGCGGAATTCTGAAGTATCTGAAAAACATTTCCGATCAGGATATTGTCAGCATTAACCTGCCAACAGGGATTCCATATGTATTTGAATTCGATGACAAGATGACGCTTCAGAAAGACTATTTTCTCGGCGATCCGGAGGTAATTAAAAAACTGATGGATGAGGTTGCCAATCAAGGCAAAAAGAGATAATTTTCTTATTACTCTTCCATCATAAACAACTTGATAGCGCTCTCGTCAACTTTGGTGAGGAGGTTGGCTGAAAGGTTTTCGTAAGAACCAAAATACTCCTTTACCTTTTCTTTGGCTACCATGGTCGGATTTGTTGTAACAGTTGCCCTGAATGATGAAAACCGATAATTGCCAGGGTGTTCGGTCACACCATGTCGCCAGGGATTCTGGTTTACATACCTTATCATCTCGCGAAAATATGGCATGTTCCGGATTTCGATCCGTTTGAGTTTAAATTTGAAGACCCTGCCCTCTTTCCCATTGTGAAGATTATAACCTTTTGAATAAGCGTTGAAAAGCATTGCGAAGGGCTTGAACAGACTCCCTTCGGCATCTTCCCGGATGCGGATAAGCAGATGCAGATGGTCGCTAAGCAAACAATAGGCATAAGTCTCCGCGATGGGGTAAATATGCGCGTGGTACAATTTCATGAAGAAGCGATAGGCCTCCTCGTTTTCAAACAGCGGGTCGCCATTTTTTGCCCGGTTGTATACGTGGTAATACTTTCCCGGTTCCAACAATGATGTTTTCATAAGCAGTTTTTCTGCTTAATCGGAGTAAGTACAAAAAGTGAAGGAATTGTTAATAACTTTATGGTTTAAATACCACCCCGAAGTTTTTCTTCCCGTCTATCTCAATTCGAATGGGCTTTTCGAAACGAATGTGCCTTATATACTCATCTTCGTAAAAGGAAGTTTGGGCATTGAGATAATCCACATCATAAAAACCTTCGTTAACGTATTGATTGATTGTAAAATACCCCACCCGGAATGATGTCAGGTTTTGAAAGAAATGTGTTCCCTGACTGGGATCGATACGATAATGTTCGAGTCCCGATTCAACTATCACGCGGGCTGCGCTTATCTGGGGCCATTTTACCGGGATGCCAAGCCATGGGTCGCTGGATCCCCAGCGTCCGGGGCCGACCAAAATATAATATTTTTTTTCACTGAGAAACTGATCATTCAACTTTTCAAGCCTATGAGCTATTTCCATGCTTTTTGATGCATCAAACACATCGGGTTTTACATAAACAAAATCATGGATTCCCTTGATGATACCATTTCCCAGGGCCGTTTGAGAAATCATCAGCGTATCTTCCTGCTTAATGCTGTCGGGCTTAATATTGATAGTTTCATCGCGGCCGGCGATCGGACGTATCTGAAGCAGACTGAATACCTTTGAATGTCCTTTGGGCATGTCGAGGTTCACGGCAAACTCAATTTCAACCGGCTTATTCATTTCACGCTGGCCAATCTCGAGCACCTTTTTTAAAATTTCAGCCAATGGAAATGTCGCATGATTTAGCAATTGGGAAAATGTGATGATCCGCTTCCCTTCGCCCATCGTTCCCTCTTTC
>JBAXKG010000031.1:0-32500 GCA_037137455.1 Bacteroidota bacterium | reverse complement strand
GGGAAAGATAATATCTGCGTTGGAGAGACCGGGGTGCAATTCACTGCCCCGTATGACCCTGCTCAACCATATTACGATTACGTTTGGACTGTAACCCCAGGGGTCGTAACATTTACCGGACAGTACAGTTCTTCAATTCTGGTTTCGGGCACCGCTACCGGAACCGCTTACATAACCGTAAGTTATTCCAATGTTAGCGGCGGAGGATGCACGGCAACAAGTTCAACAAGAACGGTTACTATAAATGGGTTACCTGCATCATTGATTACCGGATCATCTTCAAGTTGTTCAGGGGGCAGCAAGGTTTATTCGACAACGGCCACTTCAGGTTCAACCTATTCATGGAGCATTACCGCACCGGATGGCGCTTTTGGTGTAATCAATGGATCATCAACTTCAACTTCAGTGACTATTACCTGGTCAAATACAACGATTACTGCTAAGGTTTGCACTATTACCCTTTCAGAGACAAATACAAGTACTACATGTATCGGGTATACGACAGCTACGGTGACAGTATATCCAGTTCCTACTGTGAGGCCAATCACAAATCAAGCATATTGCAATTTGGGTGTCGCCCCGGCTACTCCGGTTACAAGTCCGGTTTCCGGAGCATTTTTCGAATGGATCAACAACAACATTGCCATCGGACAGATAGCCAGTGGGGGTACTCCTACTGATATACCATCATTCACAGCCTCAAATACCACCTCAACTCCGGTTTACGCAAATATCAACATAACTCCAACAGCCAATGGCTGTCAAGGTACCCCATCGGGTTATTCGATAACTGTGAATCCAACTCCAACCGTTAGCACTGTTGCAAGTCAGAGTGTTTGCCACGGTAATTTAACAACATCAGTATCTTTTTCGGGATCAAGTACAGAGTACACCTGGATAAATAGCGATCCTACTATCGGACTGCCAGCCACCGGTACCAACACAATTGCCGCATTCACAGCCACTAATACCGGTACAACAACCGACATTAATGCCACAATTGTGGTTACACCAAAATATACTAATGCAGGTATTTCATGCACAGGCACCCCAACCACATTTACAATAACCGTAAACCGGTCGGGGCAGGTGAATCAGCCAGCCAGCCAGTTATTGTGTAACGGTTCAACCACCTCACTTGTAACCTTTAGTACGACCAATACAGGCGGAACAACCACCTATTCATGGACAAACACCAATCCTACAATTGGACTTGCTTCTACCGGTACAAGCACTACGATCGCTGCCTTTTCAGCGATCAACAATGGTACTACCCCGGCAACGGCCACGATCGTTGTGACCCCTGCATTTAACAATGGATCAATGAGTTGTTCAGGGTCTGTTAAAACCTTCACCTTTACAGTGAACCCTTCAGGTCAAGTGAATCAGCCTGATAATCAGACAGTATGTATCGGATCGACAGCATCGGTTACCTTTAGTACCAACAATACTGGTGGAACAACAACCTATTCATGGACAAATAGCAACACTAGCATTGGGCTTGGCTCAACAGGCACAAGCACTATCGCCTTTTCTGCCACTAACACTGGTACGACACCGGCAACAGCAACGATTGTTGTAACACCTACTTTTGCAAATGGATCCGTAAGTTGCGAAGGAGCAACCAAAACCTTCACGATCACTGTAAACCCGAACGTTGGAACGCCCACAACCGTTACCATTACAGCGGGAACAGAACCCACTTGTCAGCTTAGCAGTGGTACAACGACAACCACTTATGCATCAACTGTTACTAATGGTACGATCGCATATTCAGTATTACCATCAGCCGCCGGAACAATCGGGGCTGGTTCAGGAATAATGACGTGGGCTGACGGATTTAGCGGAACAGCTACCATCACTGCGATCGCCTCGGGATGTACAGGGCCAAAATCAGCTTACAGGGTTGTAACGGTCAACCCTGCAGGGCAGGTGAATCAGCCTGCCAGTCAGGTATTATGTAATGGTTCGACCACCACACCAGTAACCTTTAGTACTACCAATACAGGCGGAACAACAACCTATTTATGGACCAACACCAACCCAAGCATTGGCCTTGGCGCTACCGGTACAAGCACAATCGCTGCATTTCCTGTAACCAATACCGGCACAACATCAGCAATAGCAACTATCGTTGTGACTCCGACTTTTACAAATGGATCAGTAAGTTGCGAGGGATCAACCAAATCCTTCACGATCACTGTAACCCCGAGCGTTGGAACACCAGAAACTGTAACTATTACAGCAGGAGCAGAACCAACTTGTCAGCTTAGCGGTGGCACAACCACAACTACATATAGATCGACTGTTACCAATGGTACTATCGAATACTCTGTATTACCATCGGGGGCCGGAGCCATCGGAGCCGGTTCGGGATTAATGACATGGACTACCGGATTTAGCGGAACAGCAACCATCACCGCTACTGCTTTGGGTTGTACAGGGCCAAAATCAGTTTACAGGGTTGTAACGGTCAACCCTGCAGGGCAGGTGGATCAACCTGCAAGCCAGGTATTATGTAACGGCTCAACCACTACTCCTGTCACCTTTAGTACCATTAATACTGGGGGAATAACATACTATTCGTGGACCAACAGCAACACAAGCATTGGTCTGGGCGCCAGTGGTACCGGCACTATCACAGCGTTTCCTGCAACCAATACCGGTACTACCCAGGCAACAGCCACAATTGTCGTAACACCGACTTTTACAAATGGATCGGTGAGTTGCGTTGGATCATCCAAAACCTTCACTATTACTGTAAACCAGAGCGTTGGAACGCCTACGGCCATAACCATAACAGCAGGAACAGAACCAACTTGTCAGCTGAGTAGTGGCACAACTACAACTACATACAGATCGACTGTTACCAACGGTACTATAGAATATTCAGTATTACCATCGGGGGCTGGAACAATCGGAGCCGTTTCAGGATTAATGACATGGACTACCGGATTTAGCGGAACAGCTACTATCACTGCAACTGCCACGGGATGTACAGGCCCAATATCAGTGTACAGAGTTGTAACAATCAACCCGAGTCCAACAGGTACCCCCACAATAACCGGAACATCCTCACTTTGTCCTGGAAGCGCAGGAGTTGTCTATTTCACTGAAACAGGAAAATATAATTATACATGGACGATATCAGCCGGAGGCAATATTGTTGCCGGGAGTACAACCAATGCCATTACTGTATCATGGATATCGGCAGGAAATCAGACGATTACGGTAAGATATTCCGACACGCCAGGCGGATGTTTAACTGGTAGTCCTGCTATAAAAACAGTAACTGTTATATCGGCAACGGCTCCTCCGATAACCAGCTGGCCGCTCTCAGCCTGTACCTCCAGCACTGTTTACTATACGGCCGAAGCAGGAATGACTATGTATCAGTGGACTGCTACACCGGGAGGTACCATCATATCAGGAAGTAATACATATGTCATTGGAGTTATCTGGAGCACCCCGGGATTAAAAATTGTCACTGTAAGTTATATCAACACAGGTAATTGCCTGACACAAGGCACAAAGAGTGTTACAGTCAATTCCTCCCCGAATATAACAATTACAGGTGATTCCGAATCCTGTTTAAATGATACAAAGACCTATTCAACACAAGTCGGACAATCCCTCTACGATTGGAGTGTTCCTAATGGAGGAACAATTACATCGGGTATTGGAACAAGTGCTATCACGGTGATCTGGACACAGGCTGGAACCCGCTCGGTAACGGTATCATATACTAACCCGATTGGTGGATGTTCTGCCACGGCGCCGACAACAAAAACAGTCACTGTATATACTCCTGTGCCGGTTATCTCAGGGCCGACCTCCGGTTGTTTTGGAGGCGATGGCACTGAATTTTCAACGGCAACGGGAATGTCAAATTATTTATGGAACGTTACAGGAGGAGAAATTTCGCCTAACCCGTCAACCTCTGCCAGTACAATTACGGTTGTATGGAATACTATTGGGGTGCAGTCAGTCTATTTAAGTTACACCGATAACCGAGGCTGTGCTGCGATTACACCGACCCGGAAAGATGTAACAATCAGTAACCGTCCCGCCACTCCCGCTATCACTGGTACCACTGTTGCCTGTGCAGGATCTGCGACGAGTACATATTTAACCCAATCGGGGATGAGCGGTTACATATGGAGTGTTTTACCAGGTGTGGGGACTATAACCGGTGGACAAGGAACCAATGCAATTTTAGTAACCTGGTTATCATCAGGCACACAAACCGTGGCAGTTAATTATTCAATTGTGTCGGGAGGGTGTACAGCCCTGAACCCGGGCACTTTTACTTGTGTTGTAAACGCCAAGCCTAACCCAACCCTGAGTGGTCAAAATATAGGTTGCCTGAATGCAGCAGGAAATGTATATGAAACTCAAGGCAGCATGAACAATTACATCTGGAACTATTCATCCGGGGGAATCGTCACGGCAGGGGGCACTTCGGCAAGCAGTAGTGTCACACTGACCTGGTTTACACCGGGATTAAAAACGGTGACAGTGAACTATTCCAATTCTTCAGGATGTTATGCTACTGCGCCGGCTGTTTTTACTTTAACGGTTATTCCATTACCCGTACCATCTATTACAGGAGCGGTTAATAGTTGTCAAAATGATCCGTTAAATACCTATTCAACGGATTCATTAATGAACAATTATCTCTGGACTGTTTCCTCAGGGGGTATCATCACAAATGGACAAGGAACTTATAAAGTAATTGTGACCTGGCTCACTGCCGGAAACCAAACTATCACAGTCACTTTTGCCAACCAACGCTGCGCGGCCTTAACGCCTGCGGTGAAGACAATCTTTGTAAAACCATCGCCAATACCGGTAATAACCGGATCGCACAATGGGTGTGTACTTAGCAATTCAACCTTTTCAACTGAACCCGGAAAAAGCAATTATTTCTGGTCAGTTTCGTCAGGAGGAACAATTGTTTCAGGTACCAATTCACCAACAGTTACTATCAACTGGATCTCAACGGGAACACAATTTGTTTCAGTCATTTACACTGATACCAATGCCTATGGCTGTTCGTCAATCATTCCTTCAACCTTTTCTGTAACGATATATTCGCCTCCTGTACCGACTATTTCAGGTCCTAATCAGGTTTGTGTGAATTCTGGAAATTACACCTACAGTACCGAACCTGGAGTATATAATTATCTTTGGTCTGTTCCTTATGGAGGAATTATCGTTAGTGGTCAGGGAACACGTTCAATACAAATTAACTGGACACTGGCAGGTATTCAAACGGTAACAGTTATCTATACAAGCGCTACCATGTGTACAGCATTTCCAGCTATCATGAATGTTATAGTGAAAGCGCTTCCAGAGGCCCACGGGCCAATATCAGGCGATACCATTATCTGCAAGCCACAAAACGGAGTTGTTTATTCCGTTGACCCCATCGCCAACGCGGTTGGGTACATATGGAATGTTCCCGTTTTTGCCAACATAGTCAGCGGGGCAAACACAAATATCATTACCGTGAACTTTGGGAACACATCACAACCGGGCAATATTTCTGTGTTTGGAACCAACTCATGCGGAAATGGACCCTTTGCACCATTATTACCCGTTGGCGTGTTTCCTTTTCCGGAAACGCCGCATATAACCGGTCACGAACCCGACACATTGATTTCAAGCGCTCCTTTAGGCAATCAATGGTATTGGGAATACGAACCAATACCCGGGGCTACTGGTCAGTTTTACATTGTTACCAGTATCGGGAGGTATTTCGTGATAGCAAATCCATATGGTTGTGTGTCTGACACCTCCAATATTATTGAGATATACCCCGTAGGCGTTGTGGATGGAGAAACTTCAACGGTTAAGTTCTATCCAAATCCTGCAGACGACAGGTTAACACTTACAATGAACACTGCCGGCCGTGAGGAGACCCTTTCAATAATAATGGTCAACAACTTTGGCCAGAAATCAATGATACTGTCTGACTATAAACTTATGGGAGAGGTCACAAAGAGCCTTGATCTTGGAAATCCTCCAAGTGGGATTTATCATCTGGTCTTTCAGTTTGGAGATCACATCGTAGTGAGGAAACTGATAATCATAAACGAATAATGCATTAAACGACATTTCTGAATCCGGAAATGTCGTTTAATTATTCCCTAACATTTTTTCGTTGAATGCCTTTTCGCCTACATGTTCAATGCTTGAAATCATTTGGCTGGTAACCGAAACAATATAATTTTTTTGTTTCTGAAAGTGGATGAACATGGCCGCCAGGTTAACAGCTGGTTCGATGCCTTTTGGATTACGGAAGATGACCGTAAAGAACATTTTCCAATAATAAAATCCGGTAGCCTTTGAAAAGCCGGCCTTTTTACAAACCCTCAGAAACGATCGCATATAAATAAGCCAGGTTCTGAAATCAGGCTTGTGCTTATAGTCCGGATTTACATTCAACGCTGTATAAATAACACGTTTATAATAATTAGAGGGATTAAAGATGGCTTCGATTATGCGGATATAATTCTTCAGAATTTCGGTACGGGATGTAACTGTTATGAAGTTCAGGCCACTGGTCATCTGGTCAATATCCTCATCAGTTACCGACTTGGAATGAGAATGAAACAAACGCCCTTCGGTTTCGAGGCGCCTTGTAAGTTGTGTATTGGGCAATCCATAGAGCAAACCGATCATGGCCATGCAAATTCCCGAATCCTGGATGGAATTGATCATCTGATCGGCAATTTGAGGCCGGTCGCTGTCAAAACCAAGAATATAGCCGCCGTTACTGACCATGCCATATGAGAGGATTTTCTTCACGGCATCTTCAATGGATTTATCAACATTCTGGTTTTTCTTGTTCAGGGCAAGGGTCTCGTTGTCGGGTGTTTCAATGCCAAGAAATACGTAACGGAAATCGGATTCCTTCATGAGTTGAAGCAACTCATCGTCATCGGCAAGGTTCACCGATGCTTCGGTTGTAAAGTAGAAAGGGTAATTCCTCTCCTTTGTCCATGTGATTATTTCGCGTAAAAGATCTTTGACCTTTTTTTTATTTCCGATGAAATTATCGTCAACCATATCGATATGCCCACGATAGCCTAAATCATAGAGCGCCTGCAGCTCCTTTATCACCTGCTCGTTGGTTTTGAACCGCGGGATACGGCCATACAGCTCAATCACATCGCAAAACTCACAGTTGAAAGGGCATCCACGGATAAATTGTAGTCCGATCATGATGTAATCTGCGAAACTGATGAGGTCGTATCGTGGCACAACGGCCTTAAGCATATCGGCCCTGTCGGGCGAAACATACTTGCCGGTTTTAGCGCCTTTCTGTAAGTCGCTCAGAAACATGGGAATGGTAATTTCCCCTTCACCGAGAACCAGAAAATCGGCATCTTTGTATAAATCGGGCTGTGACGTCGGATCAGGCCCACCCATCACCACGATACAATTAAGTTTATGTGCACGCGCGATCAGATCGAGCATACTGTTTTGCTGTGGAAGCATGCCTCCTATACAAACCAGATCGGCACTACGCAGGTGCTCATCAAGCAATGGTTCAACATTTTCATCGATCAGCCTGAATTGCCAGTGTTGGGGCAAAAGGGCAGCCACAGTGAGAAGTCCGAGCGGAGCGGCCGGGTATTTTTTGCCCACCATTTCGCAAACTTCCTGATAATTCCAGAAACTGTAATCTGAAAATTTTGTCTGAACCAACAAACAATTCGTCACTCCTCCATGCAAATCCTTCATAAAACCCCGATCAAGCAAAAAACGTGCAAAGATAAGGATAAATCTGCATTGCCTTGTCAGGTCAAAAGGTTATGCTTCATTTTTCATCGACCTTAGTCTGAAAGCAAAGAAAAGTAAAAGGATCCCGAACAATGCTGCACAAACACCAATGATTTTTCCCATAAAAATGGCCCAGGCAAAGGGTTTGAATAATAAAAGAATTCCCAATGCAATGGTCAGCAATCCATTGATAAGTATCACATTCTTACTGGCAATGACCCCTTTGATGTTTACGATGATTACCAGTTGAATTATCCCGATGATTATGGCCCAGATTCCGACCAATATTAAAAACAAATCCACTGATGGTTGAGGGAAAAAAAGCAGCGCTAACCCTATCGCGACGCTGGCGATGGCTTCCATAAGTATCATTGCCGCAGACTTGTCCTTTCTGATGTTATTGATTCCTGATAACATCAGAACAGCGCCGCCGACAAGTAAAAAAATTCCAAAATATTTTATCAGCGTCAAAATGGATTGCTGGGTAAAAAACATAAGTAAAATACCAAAAAGGATAAAAATAAACCCATTTATGGACAAAAACCACCAATTTTTAAATCGTTTTGTTTCCATGTCGAAAGTATTTAATCTGTTTCAATTTTATCAATCGTAAACCCAAAATCGTAAATTCTCCTATGGTCTCATGATCACTTGTACTTCGTTGCCCTGGGTAAGGGTTTTCTTCACGTAGTCGTGAACCGACTTCACATCCAAAGCCTTTACCTTATTCTCAAACCCACTAAAATAATCCATCCCATAGAAATAATAATCAGAGAGAATAGTACTCCAAAAGGTGTTTTCTTTCAAATCTTCGGGACGTTGCTTCAGAAAATATTCTTTTGCCTTTAGCAGATCGGTTTCTGTTGGACCGTTATCAATGAGTTTGCCCACCTCGCGGTGAACAATACCAAGAAGTTTATCAGCTTTGGCCGGATCAGTATCAAAACTCACGTTGAGAAGGAATCTGGTAACAGGAAAATTATTCAGGGTATATGAGGTCCTTACGCTATAGGCGCCTCCTTCATCTTCACGGATTGATTGAACATATCTAAGTTCAAGGATATGGCGGATAGCAGCACCTAACAATTTGTCATCGGCAGAGTAATTACAGGTGCCATTGAGATTAACGAATATGGAGGTCCGGGGGGTGATATTCTCACGTTTGAAATCATTCGTTACCTTGCCGGCGGGTGGCCTGATGCCATCATCTTTGGATGTTTCGGAGCGCTTATTGCCAGGCAGTGAAGCAAGGTATTTTTCGAACAACGGCTTCGTCATTTCAGGGTTGATTTTTCCGACAAAAACAAATGTGAAGTTACCAGGATCGGCAAAACGTTCACTGTAAATAGTCTGAATCTTCTCCAGGCTCACCTCATCAAGCAGCTTGTATGATAAAGGAACAGCGCGGGGGTTATGGTTGCTCATCATTACCGCAATAGTATCGCTCATGGCCGTTCTTGGCTCGGAGGCTGCATTGACATAGTTTGATTTTACTTTTTCCATCCATGTTTTGTAATCGGTAGCATCCCATCTTGGATTGGTGAAATAGAGATGGATAAGTTGAAGCGCTGTTTCAAGGTCTTTAGGCGAAGTGCGGGCCGCTACAAAATCCTGGTCGTTCGTTAATCCCAGAGACACGTTTACCCGTTTTCCGGCCATCATTTTGTTCAGGTCAGTACGGGAAAAACCACCAATTCCCATCTGTCCAACAGCATCACTGAAAAGGTCGGCCGAATGAAGCAGTTCATCTTTTAAAAGAGAGGCGCCCCCGGCAGAAAAGCCACGTAATGTTAGTTCATCTTCCTTGATATCAGTCGGTTTAAAAACGATGCGCATCCCGTTTGAAAGTATCCATTCAGTAGTTCCGAAAATTTGATTTACCGATGTTTTCACTACTTTCCCTGGTTTCGGATCCTGTTCGATGAGCTTTTTACCGGCCAATACATCAATATATGGGTCAATTTTGGCGTTCTTGTAAGTATCAAGAACTGCTTTGATCTCAACTGTTGAAGGCAAGGAGATCCCTGTTTTATCAGGTCCGGTAATTGCAATCACCTGGTTGTCGTTCCTGACATATTTTCTGGTTTCTTTGTTTACTTCATCAAGTGAGATTCCGGGAAGCATAGAAAGGACAAACTTATATTCAAATTCGATTCCCGGATTGGGATTGTTGGAAAGGAAATAGGAAACATTGGCTGAAACCAGTTCGCGGTTTTTCCGTTTGTCGCGTTCCATATATCGTGATTCATAGTTACGCATAAGATCGGCCTTGGCCCGTTCAAATTCGGGCGCTGTGAAACCGTAACGATTCATTCTTTCCATCTCCGTGAGCAGGGCGGTAAGCGCTTTGATTGACTGGTTATTGGCGGCTTGTGCCATGCCGGTAAAAGCATCTTTGGTGCGGGTGTATTGTCCATAATAACTACGGGCATAAATGAATGGGGGATTTTCCTTGTTGGCAAGCTCACTCATACGTTGAGCGAACATATTGTTGATAAGGCCGCGAATTAGTTGCGTGCGCATATATCCCAGGTTTTTATCCGAGTCCTTGATGGCGTCATGTTTATAATATACATTTACGACCGTTGCAGTAGCCTCCTTGTCGGTGGCAGTTCCGATTATGGGTTCAATGTTATCGGGCAATCCATATTCTTCCTTGGGAGCGGGATTTTGCACTTTCGGAATTGGGCTGAATAGTGTCTTGATTTTGGCTTCCATCACATTTTCATCAAAATCGCCCACCACGACAATGGCTTGCAGATCGGGACGGTACCATTTTTTGTAAAAGTTTGTAATGGTTTCGTATTTGAAATTGTTAATAACGGCAGTGTCGCCGATCACATTCCTGAGAGCATACTTCGATCCCTTATAAATAATCGGAGCCAATTCGTTGCTCATGCGTTCATTTGCCGAGCCATACATACGCCATTCTTCACGGATCACACCCCGCTCAAGGTCGATCTCTTCGGGCAAAAAAGAGATATATCCCGACCAGTCGTGGAGGATCATCAAAGCCGTATCGATGATTCCTTCCCGCAGCAGCGGTACATTCGAAAGGTTATAGACTGTGCGTTCGAGGCCGGTTCCGGCATTTACATTAGTTCCAAATTTCACACCAATGGTCGCGAGGTAATCGAGGATCCCTTTTTTAGGAAAGTTTTCCGTTCCGTTAAAAGCCATATGTTCGGTGAAGTGGGCCAGTCCGTTCTGATTGTCATCCTCGAGGATAGCCCCTACATTATTGGCAATGAAGAATTCTCCACGTTTTTCTGGTAGTTTATTAACGCGGATAAAATAGTGCATACCATTTTCGAGTACACCCGTTTTCACTTTCGGATCGAGTGATGGCATTTGCTTCAGGTCATAATCTTGTCCTGAAATAAAAGGAAAAAAAGCAAAAATTAAAGCCGGCGTGAGGGCAAAACGCAGTAATGTGATCTTCATAATGTTCTGTTATTTAAGAGAGTAAAAATTTACTGATAAAGAAAACGTTTTATGCTTCTTTTGGGAGTTTTCTCAAATTCCGATGTGACGATTTCAAAGTCGGCAACCCGGATATATTTTGGCAAACGGTGATTCAGGTCGTGGATATATCCCTTAAATATTTCAGGAAGCTGCTCACGGGTAGCCCCTGCTTTTTCGAGGGCATCAAAATCGGGATAAATTAAAGCTAAAAGTTTGTCATCACGTTCAATTACCAATGATTCCATCACCATAAAACGATTGTTGAGGATAGCTTCAATTTCTTCGGGATAAATATTTTTACCGGAAGGTCCAAGAATCATACTCTTGCTTCGTCCTTTGATATATATGTTTCCATGATGGTCGATAACGCCCAAATCGCCGGAATGAAGCCACCCCGACTCGTCAAGTACTTCTTTAGTGGCTTCTTCATTTTTGTAATACCCCAACATCACATGGTTTCCGCGCATCTGGATTTCACCCGACTTTTTGTATGGATCATCTGAGTCGATGCGGATTTCGAGTTCATCAACCACTCGTCCCGAAGCACCAAGCTGGGTCGTGTTCCAGGAAGCATAGGATATCAACGGGCCACATTCAGTCATGCCATACCCAACTGTAAACGGGAAGTTCATTTTTTTGAAAAAACGTTCAGCCTGTGCATTGAAGGGCGCGCCACCGATTACCAATTCCCTGAAATTTCCACCAAATACTGCTACCATTTTTTTCCTGATCTTTTTATAAATCAGTTGGTTGATACCCGGGATGCTTATCAGCAATTTCACAGCAGGCTTTCGGAGCGCCGGAATGATTTGTGACTTGAAAATCTTTTCAATCACCAGGGGTACAGATAGGATCAGAGCGGGGCGGATCTCCTGGAATGCCTGCATTATGATTTTAGGAGACGGAGTCTTTGTGAGGAAAGTAATGTCGCACCCCAGACTGAATGGAAAGAGAAATTCAAAGGCGCAACCATAAGTATGAGCCAAAGGCAGGAAGGAGAGGATTTTGTCTCTAGGGTTTAAAGGCATATTCCGATGGGCATAAAGAATATTGCCAAGCAAACTCTTGTGTTGCAGTACCACTCCTTTTGAAAACCCTGTTGTACCTGAAGTATAGCTGATTACCGCAACATCTGCTGCATCGGAAGAAGGAAAGCGGAGTATGTCAGGAATTATCCCTGATGCCGGAACCTTAATGTCGGAAAAAGCAGATATCGATTCATCGATGGAATAAAGGATAGAATCATCCTGTATTTTCAATACATGCTTTAGCTGGGGCATTGCCTCATGATTGAGATCTTTAAAAAGAGTATCTTCAACAAACAGGATTACAGAGTCGGAATGGGTAACAATGTAATGAACATCTGCCGGTTTAAAATCGGGAAGGATTGGAACAATAACTGCTCCATAGGTTACTGTTGCCAGATAAATCATGCACCAGTGCGCTGAATTTTTACCTAAAAGCGCCACATGATCTCCTTTTTGAACACCGGCTGCTTTAAACAGTGAATGAATTTTTATTATTCTTTCGCCAATGGCTTTGTAGGTAAATGACTCGCCGCCGTAATCAGAAAGTGCGGTAAGTTCCCAGTTATCACGTATGGCCGCTTCGAAAAGCGCAATCAGATTTGTAGCTTTTGAGCTCATATGGTTTGAATTTAAAGTGCACTAAGTTCTGAAAAATTCCCGTGAATATGTGTTTTTTATGAAAAAATGTTGTTGTGAGATCACAATTTCTTGATTTGTCTTAAACTTCTGTTAAGTTTGTACCAGTTTTTTAAACTATATCCATGAAAAAATTTTTATATTGGACCATTGCCATCCTGGTGATTGTGCTGGCTGTTTTTATCTATTGGAAATACAGTTTTACTTATAGCGAAGGAAACCGTTCGGGATTGTTGCAAAAGTTCTCCTACAAAGGAAATATCTTCAAAACATATGAAGGTGAACTGATCCTGAGCAGTGTTAAAAGTAATCAGAATGTTTCATTGGCTTCAGAGAAGTTTTATTTTTCGGTGCCTGAAAAAGCATTGGCCGAAAAACTTCTGACACTTGAAGGAACTTTGGTAATACTGCATTACAAAGAGAAAAACGGAGTGCTGCCATGGCGCGGTGAAACCACCTACCTGGTCGACAGTGTCTCCCCATCGCCCCAATAAATATTTTATTCAAATTTTTTCAATCACCGCGAATGATTTCCCATTTGGTAACGGGGAAATTCTTCGATTTGCCAGGATCGCTATTTATCCTAATCTGTGAATTGGCATTTCTTTTCGGTGAAATACCCAAAACAGTCGATATAAAATTAAGAATTTAGTTGACAAACTAAAATATTAGTTGTATATTTGTTTTCTAATATTTTCGAATTCGAAATTCAATCCTTCTGATATGACACACGGTAAAAATAGCAATGAAGCCTCGCTTACGCTCACGCGTGCGGAGGAAGAGGTTATGCAAATACTCTGGGAACTTGAGAAGGGGATGGTACATGATCTGCTAAATAGATTTCCTGAGCCGAAACCTGCTTACAACACAGTTTCAACAATTGTCCGCATTCTTGAACAAAAGGGATTTGTAGCACACAAAGCATATGGACGCACCCATGAATATTTCCCGGTTATAAGCAAAAAGGAATATACAAAATCGTCTTTCAGGGGATTTATGACTAACTATTTCGGCAGTTCTTACAAATCGCTCGCATCGTTTTTCGCCACCGAGGAGAAGCTGAGCTTACTGGAACTTGAAGAGATCCAAAAGACCATTGATGAAGAGATAAATAAACAGAGGGGGGAACATTTATGAGTACATTATTATTATACCTGATTAAATCGACTTTATGCCTTTCACTGCTATATACAGTTTATTGGCTCTTCCTCAGGCGGGAAACCTTTTTCCAGTTGAACCGCCTTTACATGTTGACAATGGTTCTTTTCTCCATGCTGTTTCCATTGTTTCCTTTTCACTTGACATTCTCTGATTCATCGGCTATAATCGTAATGTTGCTTGAGCCGGTAATGATCACTCCAGAAAAGATGGAGCAAACCCTTAAATCAAAGTTGGGTTGGATTGAAATTGCATCTGTGGTTTACTTCACAGGCCTAATTATTTTTATTCTCCGGCTCGCAGTGCAGCTGATCCAGCTTCACCTGATCGCGCGGCGTTTCGGGGTCATTGAACGTTTGGGACATCGTTTGGTTTTTGTTGGCCGTGGATATTCCCCATTCTCCTTTTTTAACCTCGTTTTTATTAACGAATCGATGGTTCCGGCTGGCAGTTTGCCAACTATTCTTGAACATGAGCGAGTCCATATCCGGCAGGTCCACAGTTTGGATATGATCATGCTGGAACTGGCTACGATTCTGCAATGGTTTAATCCATTTATCTGGTTAGCTGGCCGCGAAATGAAAAATATACATGAATATCTGGCTGATGAAGGAGTTCTGCAGAACGGAATCAGCCGCTCAACATATCAGCAAATGATCCTCGATGAAACCATGGGTATCCGGGTGAATGACCTGACAAATAATTTTAATGTTTCATTACTTAAAAAACGTATAGCCATGATGACAAAACCAAAATCGAAAACATGGGCGAAAAGTAAAATACTGATTGCCCTGCCCGTGCTGCTGGCCTTATTTTTCACACTAACAGCCCGCTCATTCAGTAATTCCCTGGAGGCGCCTGTACCCGGTAGTCCTGTTTTAACCCCGGCTCATTCTTTAAATGACCCGGTTATACAGGATAAATCAAAACAGGAAACACAGGTTAAAACTGTGCCGGTTAAACAAGGCAATGATGAAAATAAAACTATCGATAAAATGCCCTCTTTTTCTGGTGGACATGATGCCCTGATTAAATTTCTTATAGCGAATATAAAGTATCCTGAAGAAGCAATGAAAAAGAATGTTCAGGGTAAGGTGTTCGTACATTTTGTCGTAAGGTCCGATGGTTCCATTACTGATGTGAAAATTCAGAGGGGAATCGGCGGCGGATGTGATGAAGAGGCACTTCGCGTTGTAAAAATGATGCCAAAATGGAACCCGGGCGAGGACAAGGGGAAACCAGTAGCTGTTGTGACTGTTCTTCCAATAAAATTTGCTTTGGATTCGGAGAAGAAAGAGAAACCGAAAAATTAATTTTATTTGGTGCAGGAAAGAGCCCGCTTTGACTTGCTTTTACTTAAGGGGCAAGCTCAGGCGGGCAATTATTCTTATCCAAAAACTCTAATAGCAGATGATTAAACTCTTTCGGATGTGTTTCCATGGCCATATGCCGGGCATTTGGAATCACTTTGAGTTCGATGGATGGAACAGCGCGTTTAAGCTTTTTGCCATTTTTCAGCCTGATAGTGCGGTCTTTCTTTCCCCAGATGACCAGCACCGGTAACTGGTTTAATCCCTTTGCGTCAAGTTCCTGAATCTCATTGGAATTTGCCAGCAGGTTTACCACGGTTTCGGCTGTCCCTTCGATCTGAAGGGGTTGCCAATATCCATTTGTTGTAATTGTATCAGGGAGGAACCCATAGGTGCCTTTTAGCTGGCGACGGAAATTGTTGAATGACAGGTACCGGTGTTCAGTATAGGAAAGGAGTAGTTTTTTGTATAATGGTTGATTGACAAGGCCGACAACACTCAGGTTTACATTATTGTTTTTAATAAAGATCATACCATCGAGAATTGTCAGGCTTTTTGACTTTCCGGGGTTCATTAGTGCTAGAGCTTCTGCTGCTCCGCCACCCATCGAATGGCCAACAATATTCCATTTAGTTGTATCATTACCGTCAATTTTTTTAAGAAGTTCCCAGATTAACCGGCCTCGATTACTTTGCGACTGGTTAAGTTTTGCATCGCGTTCGCTATAGCCAAATCCCGGGAGATCAATTGCAACCACTTTGTAATTGGCGGCTTCCAAAGTATCATAGTTATTCCGCCAGCAAAATGTCGATCCGCAAAATCCGTGGATAAGGATTACCTTTCCTTTTGGATGGAGTAGCTGATTATTCCATACACGGTAATGGAAAACAACGGAGTCGACCGTATCGAACCGACTGTTTTGATAAGGTTTTTCAGGAACCTGAGAAAAAAGATCCCCATCCCAGGTCATGAGGATAAATAGAATAATCAGAAATGTTCCTGCAATGCGCATAATTGAGTAGTTAGGTTGCAAAAATAGGTATATTTTTACGATGCTTTGAAATTCGATTTCTGAATAGAGGTATCTTTGCCACATGGAAAAAAAATTCAACCCCTATTTGCCAATTTGGTTTGCCCTTGTGCTTGTTGGCGGAATTATCCTTGGAGTTTTCCTTGCTAATCGCACGGGAACCCTCCTTCCGTTTCAATCAAAAAAGGACAAGGTGAAGGAGGTAATCAATTATGTGAAGAACAATTATGTGGATACTCTCACCCAAAAGGTTATTGAAGAGAAAGCAATAACCGGGATGCTGGAAAAACTCGATCCGCATTCAGTTTATATTTCTGCAGAAGAGTTCCATGAGGCCAATGATCCGTTGATGGGGAGTTTTGAGGGGATTGGTGTGCAATTTCGCATGGAGAATGATACTGTCGCAGTAATAAATCCTGTTTCGGGAGGGCCATCAGAAAAACTTGGAATACGTGCAGGAGACCGCATCGTGAAGGTTGATGGCAAAAATATCGCGGGCATCAAAATCTCTACCAATGATGTTATGCGCAAATTAAAGGGGCCTAAAGGAACCGAAGTAAAAGTTGCCATTTTCAGGCGAGGCGTTATTGGGTTGATAGATTATACCATTACCCGGGATGTTATTCCTACCTATAGCATGGACATTGCTTACATGCCAAAACCAGGCATTGGTTATATACGGTTGAATAATTTTTCGGCCAGTACCCATGATGAGGTTCACAATGCCCTGGAATCACTTCTTAAGGATGGAATGACAAAATTGATCTTTGACTTGCGGGGAAATGGCGGAGGTTATCTGAAGGCAGCCATAGATGTTGCTGATGAATTCATTGGAGATGGCGAACTGATTGTTTATACCGAAGGGACGCATCACCCCAGGGAGGTGGCCAATGCGACGGCTGATGGTTTATTCGAAAAGGGCGATCTGATCATCATGGTGGATGAAGGAACAGCTTCAGCGGCCGAAATCGTGTCGGGCGCAGTGCAGGACCATGACCGTGGCATTATTATGGGACGCCGTTCATTTGGCAAAGGGTTGGTTCAGGAGCAACTCGATTTTAAGGACGGAAGCGCTTTACGCCTGACGGTGGCCAGGTATTACACGCCTACAGGCAGGTGTATCCAGAAATCATATAAAGATGGTCTTGATGTTTACAACAGCGAATATTACCACCGATTTATGACTGGCGAACTTGAGCATCCCGATTCCATTAAATTTCCCGATTCACTTAAATATAAAACCCCAAAAGGCAAAATCGTGTATGGAGGGGGGGGCATCATGCCCGACATATATATTCCCCTTGAAAAAGATTCAGCCTTGCAGTATTATAATATTTGTATCAATAAAGGATTTGTTTACCAATATGCCTTTGACTATACCGACCGAAACAGGGTGCGTTTGTTGCGGTTCAAGGATGTAGACCAGTTCGACAAAGGCTTCAGCATCTCTGATGACATTTATAGCGATTTTATCAGTTATGCAGATAAAAAGGGTGTAAAACGCCAGGGTAAGGATCTTTCGAAATCTGACAGGTACATCAAAACTATGCTGAAATCCTATATCGGCCGGAACATGCTTGATAACGATGGATTTTATCCGATTTTAAATACTATTGACCCTGGATTTTTGAAAGCTGTTGAGATGTTGAAAAAATAATTTAAAGATTTGAAGATTTGAAAATGTATAGTTTTGATTTTTGAGTTTATTTTATTGAGTATTAACCCTAAATATTACCTGTTATGACACACGAATTGCCAAAATTGGCTTATGCCTTTGATGCATTGGAACCTTATATCTCGAAACGTACCATTGAATTTCACTATGGGAAGCATCACCAGGCCTATGTAAACAACCTGAATAAACTTATAATCGGCACCGAATTTGAGAATACATCGCTCGAGGATATCGTGCGCAAAGCCGGTGGCGGGATTTTCAACAATGGAGCTCAGGTTTGGAATCACACCTTTTACTGGAATTGCCTCAAGCCTCAGGGGGGCGGTGAACCAACCGGCCCATTGGCCGATGCATTGCAGAAATCCTTTGGATCTTTTGCAGAGTTTAAGGAAAAATTCTCAACGGCGGCTGCAACGCTATTTGGTTCCGGTTGGGCCTGGCTGATCAAAAAAGAGGATGGAAGTCTCGGAATCGTGCAGGAAAGCAATGCCGGCAATCCTTTAAAAAACGGAGCAACACCTTTGCTCACCTGCGATGTATGGGAACATGCCTATTACCTGGACAAACAAAATGTCCGTCCTGATTATATCGCCGACTTTTGGAAACTTATCGACTGGAATGCTGTTGCAGCCAGATTGTAAGAAATAAAAAACGGGGTCAATGGCCCCGTTTTTTATTAGTGCAGTTAATGATTATTCGACTGTCACCGACTTTGCCAGGTTACGTGGCTGGTCAACATTGCAATTCCGCATCACTGCAATGTGATACGAGAGAAGCTGCAACGGTATGGTTGCCAGCAAAGGAATAAGCATCTCTTCTGTATCAGGGATTTCGATGCAATGGTCTGCAAGTTTTTTCACCGATTCATCCCCTTCTGTTACGATGGCAATAATTTTTCCTTTCCGGGCTTTGACCTCCTCGATGTTGGTGATCACTTTATCATAGATTCCGCGACGAGTGGCAATAAAGACCACAGGCATAAACTCATCAATGAGGGCAATAGGGCCATGTTTCATCTCTGCAGCAGGATATCCTTCAGCATGGATGTACGAAATTTCCTTCAGTTTCAGAGCGCCTTCCAGGGCAACCGGGAAATTATACCCACGACCAAGATAAAGTGAATTTTTCACATCTTTATAGATGGTTGCAATATCTCTGATTTTATCATTCAGTTTCAGGATCCGTTCCACTTTAGCAGGGATTGAATCAAGTTCCAGTAAGATTTTCTGGAATCTGGAGGCTGGAAGTGTTCCCTTTTTCTGGGCCAGGAGCAATCCAAGAAGTGTAAGTACCGCCACCTGTGCCGTAAAAGCTTTTGTGGAGGCCACCCCGATCTCCGGTCCGGCATGTGTATAAACACCGGCATGAGTAGCCCTTGCAATGGAAGAGCCTACCACATTGCATATTCCGAGCACAGTAGCGCCCTTAGACTTGGCCAGGTCAATAGCAGCAAGCGTATCGGCGGTTTCACCCGATTGGGAAATAGCGATAACTAAATCGTCTTCGGTGAGTACCGGATTACGGTACCGGAATTCAGATGAATATTCAACTTCTACATTAATACGCGCCAGATCCTCAATAAGGTATTCTCCAACCAATCCGGCATGCCATGATGTTCCGCAGGCGGTGATAATGATACGTTTTGATCTGAGAATTTTCTCAACCCAATCGCTTATCCCGCCAAGGGTCACGATGCCCTGGTCCAAATGGAGGCGGCCACGCATGGAGTCGAAGATTGAACGGGGCTGTTCATAGATCTCCTTCAGCATGAAATGATCAAATCCCCCTTTTTCAATTTCATTCAAACTTAGTGCAAGCTTCTCAATGTAAGGTGTTTGATTTTGATTTCTGATCGTCTTAATCTTTAATTCATGGTTCCTTTCAATAATGGCAATTTCTTCATCGTTCAGATAAACCACATTGTCGGTATATTCGATCAGTGGGGTAGCATCAGATGCAATGAAAAATTCGCCGTTGCCAATACCGATAACCATTGGACTGCCTTTTCGGGCTGCAATAATCTTGTTGGGAAATTCCTTCGCAAGGATTACAATAGCATAGGCGCCAATTACCTGGTTAAGGGCAATGCGTACTGCATCTTCGACTGCTACCTTCTCATTGACCATAATGTCTTCGATAAGGTGTACGAGTACTTCCGTATCAGTTTCACTGGTAAATATATATCCTCTGTTTTTTAATTCGCTTCGTAAAACCGAATAGTTCTCAATGATTCCGTTATGGATAAGGGCGAGGGTTTTATTCTGGGAGAAATGCGGATGGGCATTGATGGTGTTGGGTTCACCGTGTGTAGCCCAACGGGTATGAGCCATTCCGATTGTGCCGGAAATATTTTTACCCTCAACAAACTCCTCAAGGTCAGAAACCTTCCCCTTGCATTTGAAAACCCGGATGTCTTCATTGAGCAAGCATATTCCTGCACTGTCATAGCCCCGGTATTCTAAACGATGAAGTCCCTTCATCAGGATGGGATAGGCTTCACGAGGGCCGATATAAGCAACAATTCCACACATGGTTTAGGTTTTAGAATATGATGAAAAGAATATAAGAATTAATTCAAAACTGTATATGTCAACTTTAATTTCAGGCGGTTTGTTAAACCTCCCGGAATTAAAGGATTAGTGCCGTTAAGTATGATACGGTTTGGGCTTATCAAACTCTGTAACGGGTTGTTGGCCACCAAATACAAATCAAAATGGTCCGAATAAGAATCCATTATTACCTTCTGCATATGCTGCGTCAGTCGGAAAAAATAAGATCGTGTGGTGCTGTTGTATGTTCCTCCGAAATAGGTAGCTCCTTCACTCTCATCGATTAGGTAGCCGATTCTTCCGATACTATCCTGTCTGATAATGGATAAAGATGATGGCGGTGAATATATTGTATCTGTTTCCAGGTTCTTCAACTCAAGGATTGCATCATTTATTGCCAGGATTTTACCCTGGGCGAAGTTTTTCATGAATGGAAATTTCAGTTTAATCTTGACTCCAGCCATACCTTGCAGGAACAATTGCTTGGTTCCCTGGGTCGAATCATGGTTTAGGATTTGTTGTTTAAGATCCTGATTTGCATTCAGATAGTCATTATGATCGATATGTGTAAAACGCGCACTGTATTCGGTTAGCAGCATGTTATAACTGAGTGAATCATTGTTTGGCTCGTTGCCGTCATGGAAGTATAAAACCATCCTGGAAATCCCGTTGGCGATGGAAAAATTCAGCAAAGCCCCTTTATTATTAACCGGGCCTGCAGTAACATAAAGTCCCTTCAGGAACTTTAAAAAGGCGCTGTTTGACGCCAAAACGCCGGATGGAGCATAGAGGATTTTATTTCCCAGATAATTGGTTAGTTTGTTCAAATTAATTCGCAGGTGCGGTGCAATCTTCTCCTTATAAACCGTAACGCTGTCTTTAACTTTGGGGGTAAAATCCTGGTCAGCCAGTAAAGTAGGATAGGTGCCTAAATGTTGATTGGAAAATCGAGTGCTGTCGTAGAAAAAATCCTCACTGATCTCATATACCTTCACATTCTGCCTTGTAAGGGTGTCACCATAATAGCCCTCGTAAAACAACATCAGCACTACAGAGTCCAAAACCGGATTTTTGCCAAAATCGGCCCCTTCAGATTCAAGAAAGAGCTGAGTATAAAAGCTGCTGGTTGTAAGTCCAAACACCGGATCCATCATAGAACCCAGTATAAGGGAAGAGCACTTATCGGTACGGGTCGAATCTTGCCTAACCGAAAAAGCCTCGAGCGTACAAGTATCAGTTGTCCTGACATTAAGGGTATCGCTGGGCGGAAGAAGATCTATTCCGATTTCGTAGGGGTCTTTTTTACAGGAGAATAACACAAGGATAACCAGGATGCCTGTAAGCAGAGAGGCTGGAAGTTTGGAAAGAAAATAGTTCAATCGTTTCGAATTAATTAATTGCAGTTAATCCACAGTTACCGGATCATTCACCATCACCTCTTCGTAGAAATCATTGTAGGAATCAACGTAGCGGTCCATCGGTTGATAATCGAGGCAGGGCTTTTCAATTTCCTTTATGTATTTAATCAATTCGGGATTGACCTTAGGTGATCCGATGATTACTCCATCTGAAAAATCGATTGCCGCCTTAATCACACTAACGAAATTTGCGCTTTTATAGTGTTTGAGATCTTTGGAATTAATTCCATCCAATTTGATCTTACTTGCAAAGTCCTTGTGCATCAACTCTTCAAAATCATCATCATACAGGGAATAGATGACTTTGGTGTCGCTGAAAAGGGGATTATCGCAATAGGCTTTTTTGATATAAATAGGCACCAGGCTGGTCATCCACCCATGACAATGTACCACATCAGGGCCCCATCCCAATTTTTTGACTGTTTCAAGCACTCCACGTGAAAAGAAAATTGCGCGCTCATCATTATCGGCAAAAAACTTGTTGTTTTTATCATGAAGTGTATACTTCCGCTGGAAATAATCTTCATTATCAATAAAATAGATTTGCATACGGGCCTGTTGAATGGAAGCCACCTTAATGATTAACGGATGATCTGTATCATCGATAATCAGGTTCATGCCCGATAAACGGATTACTTCATGAAGCTGGTTGCGCCTCTCATTGATGCTGCCGTAACGTGGCATAAAAGTACGGATTTCCCTTCCCTTATCCTGAATCCCTTGCGGCAGATATCGACCGATGGTACTCATTGGAGTTTCTTTCAGATATGGAGTAATCTCCTGCGCAACAAACAAAACTTTCGCTTTTTCCATGTTTTCCTCTCGGTTTTATCCCTATTTGAAATTCGGCTGCAAAGATACTAAAAATTTTTGAGATAATTTCCAAGCAAAAAGCGTAAAATAATGATTTATATCTGATTATAATTTTTATGATAACTTTTTGTAAAAAAAACATGTTCCGGCCTATTACCTTTTGACTTCTCACCGGATTAAGCAGAAAAAATGATGAAGGAGGTACGACAACTATGGATGTGTGAGATGACATGGAAAAAGAAACCTTATGGAGGATCGTTTTCCCGGGAGATTGGCCGGACTTCCAAAATTATCCGGCCGTTCGCAGGCTGTCGGCGGAAAGATCAGGCAGCGAATATTTTAATAATTAATAATTGAAGCCATGAAAAAGATTATTTTATTATCACTGTTGGGCATTATATTCTTAACAGAAACATCGTTTGCAGAAGTAACGAAATCAGCCGCGTTTGCGCCAACGGGAATATGGATTAAATTACTGGTAAATTTTCATCGCCCAAAATTGGATTGCCAGAGTGGTTTTGGTCTTTGCTTCGCTGTTTCGTGGGGGTTGGAAGACAATATCGATGGATACACAGAAAAGAATTTATGTTTGGTGAGGGGAAAGCTTAATGAACGGAACCAGCTTGTTTTCGAAATCGATGAGGTTGCCCTGAATAATTATGAAGATGGCGCTGCATTGTCCAATTTCAAAGCTAAATCATCCATCTCAATTCTGGATGCATATACCTTGCCGGATGCAACATGCCGTGCACTGGGGTCATCAAGACAATTTACCATTAAACCGGGAAACTACCCGGTATCTTACGAAAACGGAGTTTATACGATCGTATTTTAATTCTAAAGAATTGCTGCCCTTAGGCGGGGTCAGATCAAATAAAATGATTTCCCGTTTAAGGGTGGCTTTTTGTTGAAAAAACAATAAAAGCGAAATGAAAACAATTTGCAGGATCTTACAAATTGCCGTAATAACCCTTTTGCTTTCGGTATCATCAGGTTGCAAAACGTACATGCATTTTAAATATGGTTTAACCCAACCGAAAGAAGAAACACCGGAAAAAGTAGTCTCCTTTCTTGAAAAGCATAATTTCCCATCAGAAAATCAATATATGTTTTCCGATTCTTCTTCATATTATCAGACAATTAGAAACCCCATGTTCAGTAAACATCTTTTAAGCCATATGATATTTGACCGCAAAGGGGCAATGCTGCAGCGAGATACGATGCAATGTCAATGGTCGGGGTACGACAAGATCAAATCATTGAGCCCCGATTCATCATATGAAAAATGCAGCGAGTTGCATCTTGACCCGATTCTTCGGCATATAAAGCAATTCGGTAAGACTTCAGCCCGGAATAATTTAATAAATGATCCGGATTTTACTGTCATCGTTACATGGGCAAAGTTTTTAGGGACATATAACTACCGGCTTTTTAAGTTGTCAGATGCTATAAAGTTAAATACAAAAGCAAGGATCCGGATTATCTGGCTAAACATCGATATGCAGGAAAGTTGGAAGCTGACACCCGAACAAAAAATGGCCATTAAGTAAATGCAATTCATCCCAAATTGAAAGCAACAGCAAACTACATGATTATAAATCTTTTGAAACACGAAACCGTGTTGTGCTATGAGGAAGCGGGGAGGATTAGTATTGCTTTGGGTCTGGCTGATGTCGGCCATTGGGGGAGGGCAGAGCCTGATGTTGAAAGATACTTTGATACTTGTAGCTTTAAAAAACCTTGATGTTAATGGTTTATCGCTGGTGAAATTCTGTTTTACCCAGGATCTGGAATATTCATTTACTTTCTCCAATATTCTTTTTCTGAACTGGCAGCAGGGTAATAGTAATAGTCAGTTTTCCCTCCTGCAACGAATTAAATACAGATCTCAACTTAACAACACCCGCAATTTTACCATCAGCACCTCTTTTGTACATAACCTCGGAATTCAGTTTTATTTCGACAGTATTTCCCGTTTTCAGCCAGATGAAAACACCCTGGATACACGTATCGAAATCAGGCTCCGAAAAAATATCACCTTTTCATTAACGTCAAATCTTTCCACCCGGCTGTTTAATGCATATGATTATTCATCTGATCAAACCGGCAGCCTCCTTAAAACACTTAATTCTTCGTTTCTTACGCCATTGTTATGCACGTTTTCAGCTGGCTTGGCCCTGACTGTCCCGAGGGTGGGCATGATCAGTTTGGGACTCTCTGCAGCCAAACTCACCTTTATCGGCAACAGAGAGATTTATACACAAAATGACATACTTGAGTTTTATGGCGTTCCAAAAGAAAAAAGATTTGTTTTCGAATATGGTCTCAGCATGCATCTGCTGGTCGACAAAAATTTCCTGAAGCGTTTTCAGTGGAACTGTGATTTGCTGATCTTTAAAAATTATGAGAAACCTGTTGACCTGGTGATGAAAAATTTAATTGGGGTCAGACTTAATAAATTTTTGAAAACAAGTATTCAAACCCGTCTCTTTTATGAAAAGCAGGTCAGCAAAAGTATTCAGGTCGAAAATCTTGTGTCTCTGGGATTTTATTTTAATTTATTGCCTGTGAAATAATTAACAGCAAGGGGGATTTTGAATTGGGAAAATAACTAATTTTGTTGCCCTAAAACTCAAAATGCTATGTTTAAGATCACTAAGCACCCAATACTTGAGATACAAGAAAACCAAAAATCTTCTTTTTTATTTAAAGGCCAGCAGGTTACAGGTGATAAAGGATTCACAATAGCAGCTGCACTTCACCAGGCGGGCCATCCGGTTCACAGTCACAGCCTTAGCAACCGCGAACGAAGCCTCGAATGTGGTATCGGGAAATGTGGCGCCTGTGAAATGCTCATTGATGGACAGATCAAACGAATATGCATCACTTACATTGATGGAATTAAGGAGGTTAGAGAAATCCCGCATGACTATGCTCCGCACTATTTGCCAGTTAAAAAGGATATTCCGCTCAAAGTATTTAAAACCATGGTAGCAATCGTTGGGGCAGGTCCCGCGGGTTTGGCTGCCCGCGAAGAACTTAATAAGCACCAGATTGCAAACATTGTCATTGACAACAACGATAAAATCGGCGGACAATTTCTCATGCAGACACATCAGTTCTTCTTCTTCGAGAAGGAACAGAAATTTGGCGGTATGCGTGGTTTTGATATTGCAAAAACACTTGCCGGCGATAACCATGAAGGAATTTTTTTAAATTCAACAGTTTGGGACATTCTTGAAGGTGGGCGCATTGCCGTGAAAAACATCCGGACTGATGAGATTTATTTTGTTGATGCTGAGTACATGATAGTGGCTACAGGTGCCGTACCCTTTATGCCCACCTTTGAAAACGATGACCTGCCCGGGGTTTTTACCGCGGCTGTAGTCCAAAAGATGATGAACCAGGAGCTTACCTTGCTTGGCAAAAATATCCTCACCATCGGGGCAGGCAACATCGGTTACCTTACCTCGTATCAACTTATGCAGGCTGGCGCTACAGTCAAAGCCATTCTTGAAGCCATGCCAGCCGAAGGCGGCTTCCCTGTTCAGGCCAACCGGGTAAGGAGGCTGGCCATTCCGATCCTTACATCACATATCCTGCTTAAGGCCATTCCAAATGATCGGCATGATGGCATTATCGGCGCCGTAGTGGCAGAATGCAAAAATTTTAAACCTATCCCTGGTACAGAAAAGATCATTGAAGGTATTGACGCAATAAATATTTGTACAGGCCTTGTTCAGGATGACCAGTTGCTCATAAAGGGAAACGAGATCTTCGGTCGCCGTTGTTTTGGAGCCGGCGATGCCATTCGGATCGGCGAGGGTACCAGCGCTGTTCTCCGTGGCAGGCAGGCTGCTTTTGACTTGCTGCATGAGATGGGCGAAGTTTACGATTATAATGACTACCTCGGCCTGTCGAAAGAGTATATTGATTCGCAGCAACACCCAGTCAGGGTTATACAGGAACCCTATTTGCCTACCTTGGATCGGATGAATGAGAAGGGTTTTGTATTGATCGACTGCCTTTACAGCTTTGCCTGCAACCCCTGTGCCTTTGCCTGCCCGCACGGCGCCATTGCAAAGTCATCAACCAGTACCGTGCCCGAAATCGATTTTGAGAAATGCATAGGGTGCATGGAATGTGTTTTTCAGTGTCCCGGATTGGCTATTTTTGGATACAATATTAAAAAGAACTGGCTTTTCCTTCCCATTGAATATGATGTTGCCGGGAAATCGGAGTGTTACCTGGTCGACAATCAGGGGAACCAACTTGGTGAAGGCATCGTGGAAAAGATCCTGCTTAAACCCAATAAGACCAACATTGCCCGAGTTCTTTCCATAACGATTCATGGTCAGGAACTCAGCAAGGTACGCGGATTCATTGTCAAGGAAAATTATCCCGGCTCAATTGTTTATAAACCATACAAACAGGGAGCAAAGGAGGCGACATATGTATGCCATTGCGACGATGTGACATTGGATGAAATCCTCGAAACCATTGGTGATCGCAAATTCATCTCAGTTGATGAAGTAAAGCATACTACTCGTCTTGGTATGGGCGCCTGCCGCGGAAAACGCTGCATAAAGCGGTTGAAATCAACGCTTCATGGATCAGGGATTTCCATCGTTGGAGAACCAACGCCCCGCGGACCGCTTTCGAACCAGGTGGCCATGGGCGAACTCTATCCCCGGTCGGTTCATGAGCAGTTGATTACCGGAATCAACGGTAACAAACCGAAAAAAATCAAAGTGAAATCGCTCGTTGCGGGTGGTGGAATCGGGGGAAGCGCCCTATTCCGTTATCTTGGCGTAACAGGCATGGAACCGGTACTGCTTAATTATGGCCGTGGAGCATCGTGGCGTAACATTGCTGGCGGCCGCCCGAACTTCTCACTACCAGAGTTGTCGGACATTGCCACTCACAACCATGAAATATTTAAAGAACTCCAGAAAATTCATAATATTGATTATCGCCCCATCAATTATGTGACCTTTGCTCACGATGACAACATGTACAGGGCTTTGGTTGAATCGATGTCATGGTCTGATGCCTATATGGTTGAACCGGGAGATTTTGCCAGAGAAATTTCACCACATATTAATTCAAAAGCAGGTACATATCAGTCGGCGCTGGTCACCCGCGATTGCTGGCAGGCAACTCCCGGCAGGGTCATTGACCTGATTCGCCGTATGGGAATAGATAAAGGTGGAAGGGTAGAGGAGGATTGCAAACTCATAGATGTGAACAAGGTGGATGGACATTATATGCTTTTGGTTCAGGATCATCAACGCAGGTACATTGAATATGAAACTGAAATTTTTATCAATGCAATGGGCCCGGAAGGCGAAAAATTTGCCAAACAATTGAACATTGAAACAGGACTTTTCCCGGTGAAGCATCAGGCGTTCATTACCCGGCGTTTGCCCATGCTTGGCAGGGATGGTATGCCCTTGCCCATGCTTATTGATCGCCGGCGATACAAAGGATTCACTGCTGTTTATGGACAGCAGCTGGCGGAGACAGGGCAGATTATCGGTTGTGCTTCACCGGCCATTGAATCGATGGAAGCGGATAAAAATATAAAGATTAACTCACAGGATTTCTTAGAAATTGCGTCCGAAATTTTTACGAATTGGATTCCCAAGCTCTCCTCAGTTGGGTTTCAGGCCGTTTGGGCAGGTTATTACGTGGAACCCCGGATGATAATTGATCCGGAACTAGGACTTTTCCTCGGCTTACGTGGACAGGGCTTCATGCTGGGGCAGTATCTCGCAAAAATTTACGTTGACTACCTTCTTGGAAAACCCGTACCTGAATATTTCAACAGGTTGAACTTAAGCGGGGATGGATTGTTGGAGAAGGCGTTCAAATAACCCCTTGTGGTTATCCCCTCACAAACAACGCCTTAATAATGTGTGTTGCCATCTTTGGGTTTTCCTTCAAACGGCGGGTTGAATAGCCAAACCATTCTTTACCGAAGGGTACATAAACCCTCATGGAGTGTTCTTTCTCAACGATCGATTTTCGCAGGTCGGGTGTGACACCATAAAGCATCTGGAATTCATACCCGGTTTTGGGAACATTATATTTCTCAATTAGTTTATAAGCGCCTTCCACCAGCGGTTTATCATGGGTGGCTATGCCGGGATACATTCCCTGCCGGAATATGTATTCCAAATCTTCAAGGAAATGGTCGTTGATCTCCTGGTATTTTTTATAGGCAATTGGTTCGGGCTCCACATAAATGCCTTTGCATACACGAAAATTCAAAGGCACCTCATGGTGGTTTATGTCATTCATGTCCTTGATATCCTGCAAAGTACGCTTCATATATGCTTGCAAAACAAGCCCGACATTTTTGGGAAATTCAAAATGCAATTTCCTGAAAAGATCAATCTCCAGTTCGGTACATTGCGAATCTTCCATATCAATCCGTACAAAATTTCCATAAGAAGCTGATTTGGCAACAATTTCGCGGATGTTCCTGTAACAGGCTTCACGGTCGATCAACAATCCGAAACTAGTGGGTTTGAGGGAATAATTCCCGTCAATTTTTTCTTTCTCAACCCGCTCGATGATATCCAGGTAGCTGTTTTTATTCGCCGTAGCCTCATCGAGCCTGGTGATAAATTCACCCAGGAGGTCGATTGTGATTTTCACCTTTTGCTTGTTTAATACGCGGCAAACCCGGATAGCATCGTCTATTGTCTCCCCGGCGATGTATTTGCGTGAAAATATCCACACAAGCTTTTTTGGCATCAGAGGGAGCATTTTTGTAATCAATAGGTTGATCATAAGCACGTCATATTAAAGAGTTCGATGATAAACACAAAGATAGAAGTAATTAGGTATTTGGTATTCATCAAATTAATTTTTAATTTTGCAGACTTTTTCAGGGGAAACGTGAATCACCCGGATCAATATCAAATTGCGTTCAGTGGATTAAGTCCGGGAACGCACAAATTCGATTTTAAGATCGGCAATAAGTTCTTTGAACAGGTTGAAGATGCAGAGATTACGGGCGGAAATGTGTCGGTGATGATAACGATGGCCAAGGAGGAGCGATTGATGGACCTTCATTTGGAAATCATTGGCAAGGTGAGGGTTCCTTGCGACCGTTGCAACGAAATGATGGATGTTGAGGTTAACGGTAGCGAGCGATTGATTATCAAGCTGGGAGATCATTACTACGAAGAGAGTGAGGATGTGCAGGTTATTCCTGATACGGCGCACAAATTCGATTTGAGTCCGTTCATTTATGAGTATATCCATCTGCTCTTACCTATCCGCCGGGTTCATCCTGATGATGAAAAGGGTAAAAGTCAATGCGACCCTGAAATATTGAAAAAATTAAAGGAACTGAGTGAACATCATATTCAAGATCCCCGTTGGGAAGCCTTGAACCAGTTAAAGAAAAAAAATAAATCGTAGTTTGTAAATCGTAAATAATTTGTATTATGCCACATCCTAAACATAAAATTTCAACGACCCGCAGGGATAAGAGAAGGACACATGACAAAGCCGTCGCACGCGTTACAATTGTTTGTTCAAATTGCGGCGCCCCGGTTTTGTACCATCGTGTTTGCCCTGAATGTGGATATTACCGTGGAAAACAAGCCGTTGTGAAAGCTTCCGCGGAATAGTTTTTTTACCTAAATTGCTGCCAATGAAAATCGGTCTGGATGTTTTAGGAGGTGATTTTGCCCCAAAAGCCACGATACATGGCGCTATCATGGCCCAAAAGGAACTCCCCGATACTGATCAAATTGTTTTGATCGGTGACCGGGAAAGCATTTTAACCTTTCTGAAGGAAGAGAATGTACGCCCTGATAAGTTTGAGGTCATAGATGCTCCCGACATGATTGAAATGGATGAGCAGCCAACCAAAGCTTTGGTAAACAAGCCCAATTCCAGTATCTCGGTTGGTTTCAGAATGTTGAAGCATAGAGAGATTAATGCTTTTGCCAGTGCAGGCAGCAGCGGTGCCATGATGGTTGGATCGATTTACAGCGTCAATACTATCCAGGGAATTATAAGGCCAAGCGCACCAGCATTTATCCCCAAGGAAAATGGTGGGTCATCTGTTCTTATTGATGTGGGTACAAATCCCGATGCTAAACCCGATGTGATGTACCAGTTCGGTATACTGGGCTCTCTGTTTGCCGAACATGTATTTCATGTGAAGAAACCCAGGGTAGGCCTTCTTAACATCGGCGCCGAGGAAAAAAAGGGCAGCCTCACCACTCAATCGGCCTTTCAGCTGATGAAAGATTCCAAAGATTTTCATTTCGTTGGTAACGTGGAGGGACGTGAACTGTTTCGCGACAATGTAGATGTAATAGTATGTGACGGTTTTGTAGGAAACATTGTTCTCAAACAGGTCGAAGCCATGTACCGCGTATTGGTGAAGAGAGGGATTAAGGATTCCTATCTCGACAGGTTCAACTATGAAACTTATGGCGGAACCCCGATCCTGGGGGTTAATTCGACCGTGATCGTAGGCCATGGTATCTCTAACGCCAATGCTATCCGCAAGATGATATTAATGGCCAAAGAAGTACATGATGCTAAACTTTCGATAAAGATCAGGCACGCTCTCGAACAGTATTCCATTAACAATATTTAACAAATCATGTCAAAACTCAGAGCGAAGATTTCTGGGGTCCATGGATGGGTGCCTCCTTATATTTTGACAAATAAGGAGCTGGAAACCATGGTGGAAACAACCGATGAGTGGATAATGTCAAGAACGGGGATCCGGGAACGCCATATTCTTAAAGGAAAAGGTTTGGGTACCTCCGATATGGGCGCCGAGGCTGTTAAGGGGTTACTCGAAAAGACTGGTACAAAGCCCGAAGATATTGACCTTGTTATATGTGCCACAGTTACCCCGGATATGCCCTTTCCGGCCACAGCAAATATTATTAGCGATAAAGTTGGTATCCAGAACGCATTTAGTTTTGACATCAATGCTGCATGTTCTGGATTACTGTTCACTCTGATAACCGCATCAAAATATGTGGAAACGGGCATGTACAAGAAAGTGATTGTCGTGGGAGCCGATAAGATGTCAACCATTACAGATTATACGTCCCGCGAAACATGTGTGCTTTTCGGTGATGCCGCCGGAGCCCTTTTGCTTGAACCTACCACCGAAGAGGTTGGGATTATGGATTGTATGGCGGGTACCGATGGCTCTGGCAGAAACTATTTGCATATGAAAGGCGGAGGTTCACTCAGGCCACCATCACACGAAACTGTTGATGCAAAAGAACATTTTATTTACCAGGAGGGACAGCCTGTTTTCAAATTTGCTGTAACGCGTATGGCCGATATCTCTGCTGAAATCATGGAACGGAATAACCTTACCGCCGATGATATTTCATATCTTGTACCGCACCAGGCCAATTTGCGAATCATTGATGCCACGGCCCGCCGCATGGGTGTGGGCAAAGAAAAGGTGATGATAAACATCGACCGTTACGGCAATACCACCGATGCTACCATCCCCTTATGTCTCTGGGAATGGGAAAATAAACTGAAAAAGGGCGACAACATTATTCTTGCTGCTTTCGGAGGAGGTTTTACCTGGGGATCAATCTGGGTGAAGTGGGCTTATTAAGA
>JBAXKG010000030.1:0-32888 GCA_037137455.1 Bacteroidota bacterium | reverse complement strand
TGGTTTTGCATCATGTAAATCGTTCGTTTCCCATGATGACTCCTTCACAGGAATGCTAAATTAATACATTTTCATAATTTATTACACCGATTGAACAAAAAATCTGTTGTTCATCATAAAATTATCCTGTTTGATTTCATTTCAGGCACCGGAATATTAAAGTATTTTGATAGTGATCTCCCCAAATCAAAAAATGAAACAACTAATCTGGCCATTTTTTATGATACACGGCAAGTGTTGAATCTACTCAAGCGAATTCCCCCCTTGCATCGAGGTTCTTCAATTGAACAGGGTTCACTGGTAAACCCAAGTCCAAAATGAATTCAAAATAGTCATTTTGTTGATTTATTCAACATGTGTATATAATATATACAATCGGGATAAGCTATTAATAAGCAGCCTGTTAAATATACAATCAACATATGAGTGTTTAATTATTAAACACTTTGTTTGTATATTTTTTAAACACTCACTTTATTATAATATTGATATTCTGCATTTTACGACTCGTTTTATTCTTTGGCACCATTATTGAATAACCGATATTAACATCATTATGAAATGGAGGAAATCATGAAAACCAGGATCTTTATTATTATCGGATTGTTACTGCTAACTTGCAGTATTGCAAGCAGTAAAGAAGCGTTAACCGGAAACAGCGCCTCCCGGGAGGGCTCAATAAATGTGGTTGCTTCTCCGGATTTATATAATCTTACGGCGAGGTGGGCCAGCGAATACTGCAAATTAAATCCAACATTGAAAATTAACGTGATTAAATCAACGGATAACAATTTTGCCGGTCTGTTGAAAACAAGCGCGGGAATAGGCTTTATGTCTGACGAATCGTTTGCAGCGCTCGATAATCAACCAACCTGGAATATGGTTGTAGGCCGCGATGTTATCGTGCCGGTTATAAATGCGAAAAATCCTTTTATGGATGAAATTTATCGCAAAGGCATCACCCCTGAAGGGTTAGCCCTCATATTTGAAACCCCCGGAAATCAAAAATGGGGATCGCTCCTGGGAGACGGACAAAACATTCCGGTTCATTTTTATATGTTGGATGAACCATCTGTAAAATCAGGAGTGGCAAATTTTATGAATACCAAGGCCCTTGAAATAGCGGCCATAAAAATAGCAAATGGTCAGGAAATGATCTCTGCTATTCAAAAAGACCCAAATGCATTAGGTTTTTGCAAGCTGATAGATATTATTGATCCAAATACTCAAAGTTTGGCCGGGAATATAAAAATTGTGCCTATCGATAAAAACAGAAATGGGAAAATTGATTATATGGAAGACATATATGATAATCTGCAAGCTTTTTCCAGGGGGGTATGGATTGGAAAATATCCAAAAGCATTATGTGGAAATATCTATTCAGTATCCTCTGATAAACCGCAAAACGAAAACGAAGTGGCATTTCTCAAATGGGTAGTCACCGATGGTCAGGAGTTTTTGAGTAGGAATGGCTATAGCGATCTCGTGAACAGCGAAAGACAGACACAACTGGATAAGATAAACAGCACACCAATTTATGCAGCTATTCCTGAAAAGGATACCTACGCCTTCATTAAAGTAATACTTCTGGTTTTTATCGCCTTAGGAGTGATTGGTTTCATATTTGATTTTGTGGCCCGGCGAATCAGAAATAAAAAAGGAGCAATCACAGGCGCCGCTTCTGGCCTGCCCCTTGTTTTTGATGAGAATTCGGTGATTGTCCCTAAGGGTTTATATTTTGACAAAACGCATACCTGGGCCTTCATGGAAAAAGATGGGACCGTGAAAGTAGGGATCGATGACTTTTTGCAGCATATCACAGGATCACTGTCACGCATCGGGATGAAACCAGCCGGGGTAAAGATTAAAAAAGGCGACCCATTGCTTACCATTATCCAGAAAGGAAAACATTTGACTATTTATTCTCCGCTTTCCGGAACCATCACTGCTTACAATAAAAACCTTATCACAAACTCCTCTGCCCTGAATACGGCTCCCTATGCAGATGGCTGGGTATATATGATCGAACCAACTAACTGGTTAAGGGACATTCAGTTTTTATCAATGGCCGAAAAATACAGAGCCTGGTTAAGGGATGAATTTTCAAGGTTAAAGGATTTTTTCGCGACCGCAATTAACGATAATTCTCCTCAATATGCGCATATTGCATTACAGGATGGCGGTGCTATGAAGGATCACATCCTGGCTGATCTCGGGCCTGAAGTGTGGGAAGATTTTCAAACAAAATTTATTGACAATGCCAGATAACCAAACCTGCTGTTCACTGAATTTTTATCACACCAAAAAATAGAATTATGAGCATAAACCGAAGAGGCTTTTTCAAGCTGTTGGGTGTAACGGGAATGACACTTGCCATTGGGAAAGATGCCGTTGCCGCACCCGGAATCAAAAACAACGTGGAGTTCTACGGAATCCTGTATGATGCAACCCGCTGTAAGGGTTGCCGGGGTTGCGAATATGATTGTGCCCTGGCACATGAATTACCTGAACCATTGCCCAATAAAGAAATCGCTGCAGTACGCAAAACGACCGACACCTGCAACACCGTTGTGAATACTTATAAAACGGCGAAGGGGGATGTGTTCGTTAAGCGACAGTGCATGCATTGCAATGAGCCGGCCTGTGTTGCAGCATGTCTGACCCAGGCCATGCACAAAACAAAAATGGGGCCGGTAACCTGGGACGGCAATAAATGTATGGGATGCCGCTATTGCATGGTCTCCTGTCCGTTTGATAGTCCCAAATTTGAATATCATAGCGCAAATCCGAAAATTCAGAAATGCGACATGTGTTTCGAAAAACTTAAAATCGGTGAAGCACCTGCCTGCGCTTTTAATTGCCCCAATGAGGCATTGCTATATGGAAAACGCAGGGATCTGATCAAAGAAGGCCGTAAGAGAATTGTTGAAAAGCCCGATTTGTATGTAGATCAAATCTATGGCGAGCATGCAGCAGGCGGAACAGGATGGTTATATCTTTCACCCGTTCCCTTTGAAGAACTGGGTTTGAACAACACACTGCAGCAATCATCCTATCCTGCATTGACAAAGGGATTCCTTTACAGCGTGCCATCAATATTTGTCCTGTTTCCGGCGCTCTTACTTGGAATTCATCAGGCAACGAAAAACAATAACCAAAATGAGGAGAAAGAAGATGAATAATAATCCAATTGCACTGGACAACGATGGCAAATCCATCTGGAAGTTCCTGGTAAGCGAATTTAAACCAAAAGGTAAATTCCTTACACCTTTTAATATCATTTCCATCCCGATTATGCTTTTGGGATTGATTCTGATTGTTATTCGTTTCTGGAAAGGACTTGGCTCAATTACGAACCTTACCCAGGATATTCCCTGGGGCTTATGGATCGGGTTTGATGTTGTTACCGGCGTTGCCTTCGCCGGGGGAGCATATGTCCTGACTTTTATGGTATATATCCTGAACATGCATAAATACCATTCTATTGTAAGGGTGACCGTGCTGAACGGCTTTCTCGCCTATGTCTTTTATGCAGGGGCCTTGCTCCTCGACCTTGGGCGGCCATGGAATGTGATAAATCCGATTATCGGGAACAGTTTCGGAACCAGTTCGGTCCTTTTCCTGGTAGCATGGCACTTCCTGTTGTACATGATCGCTGAGCTCATCGAATTTTCACCCGCCGTGGCAGAATGGCTGGGATTACGCAGAGCCCGGAAAATTCTGGCCGGGATGACCATTGCCGCTGTTATTTTCGGGATTACCCTTTCAACGCTGCATCAGTCGGGACTGGGTGCGCTTTACCTGATGGCCAAAGACAAGATTCATCCGCTATGGTATTCGGAATTTATCCCGATAATGTTTTTTGTGTCAAGTATTTTCGCCGGACTTTCAATGGTCATCTTTGAGGGATCAATCAGCCATAAGGTCTTTTTCAAGCAGATCAGCGAAAAAAATCACGAGGCGCAGAAAGGCATTGTACGTGGATTATCAAAAATATGCGCCGGGGCCATGTTTGCTTATTTTTTCCTTCAAATGCTTGTCTTTATTCACGGACAACAATGGGATCTGCTCAATACACCGATGGGATATTGGTATCTCCTTGAAATGCTGGGGTTTGTCCTCTTGCCAATGATTCTGTTCTTTTTCAGCTACCGGGCAAATAACATCACCATGATCAAAGTCGCGGCTATTATCACTATGCTGGGCGTTATACTAAACAGGCTGAACGTAACCGTAATCGGATTCCGATGGGATATGGCTATACGATATGTGCCATCGTGGATGGAACTGGTGGTTACGCTGGCAGTAATTTTTACAGAAATATGGATCTTCAGGTGGGTAATTAACCGTATGCCGGTTTTACGCGACTCCCCATCCTGGGTAAATGATAACAAATAAATTAACCCGCATTCACCGTTAATGGTGATTGCATAAAAATCGAACAAATGGACGGATTTAGTTATTCTGATATTTTCGCAACCAAAGGGTTGGAATATCTGATCATCATCGCATTCCTGGCTTTACTGATCCCTTTCTGGATTGTATTGAACAAGCAGGTAAAAATTACACGGCAGATTCAAAAAGCTATAGGGATTCTTTCTGCCAACATTCTGAGAATTCCACAGGGGTTGTTTTATTCCAGAAATCACACCTGGATGCATATGGAAAAATCAGGTGCAGCCAAAGTCGGGCTTGACGACCTGCTGCTCCATATTACCGGGGAGGTAAAATTCAACAAACTGAAAAATCCGGGGGAAATGGTCAACAAAGGAGATATTTTAACTGAAATTGATCATAATGGCAAACTTCTACAGATATTTTCTCCTGTTTCCGGAAAAATCCTCGACACAAATACTATTCTGAACGAAAACCCCGGTTTGATGAATGAGGATCCATATGGCAAGGGTTGGATTTATAAAATAAAACCCTCAAACTGGATTTCAGAGGCAAAATCCTGCTATTTTGCTGAAGAGGCGACCCACTGGTCTGAAAAGGAGCTCGTGAGGTTTAAGGATTTCCTTGCAGTGACAATGAAAAATTATTCTCCTGAAGCATCCATGGTTATACTGCAGGATGGCGGTGAATTGTGTGATCATTCACTTTCAACATTGCCTAATGAAATATGGATGGATTTTCAGAAAGAATTTTTGAACCTCTACCGGTTGCAAACGCCCGGCTCCTGAAAAGCCTTAACTTCGTGCAAATAAAGTTGGCCCAATGTTTGGGTAAGAAAGCAGATTATTTTAAAACCGGTGTCAGGCCACCGGTTTTTTTTTGTACTTTGCAATGAAATATGACCTCTTGGTTATTAATAGTTGATCAACACTCCAAACGATAGTATGATATGTTTTTCAAAATAAAACGCAAAAATAATACGGGGAATAGAATTTTCAAAAAGTACGTTAAATTCCGCTCTTCTATTTATGGACGGGTAGTTTTAATCATCTCCGCGTTATCAGTTTTTCTTTTTTTATCATTCAGCATTATCTTCAGGTCTGTAAACGAGCAATACCTGAATACGGTCATTCGCCAGAGCGGGACCAATATCGGATCGATCGTTGAGGGAGCGTTGTATCATTCGATGCTTGAGAATGATAAAAGTTCATTGCAGTATACGCTTGATATTATCAACACCCTGCCGGGAATCGATGAGGTGAACATGTACGACAGCCAGGATGCACTGGTTTACTCATCTATCCCTTCCGATACAAGCAAAAGCCACAGCGACCCGAATTGCATCAGCTGTCATGAAAATATCAGCTCCATGTTTCCCGGAATAGAGAAATCTTACAAGATTATAAATGTTGACAGTGATTGTAAGATGAACCAAAATGACAATAGCAGCAGGCATCTGTTGATCAAATCGCCCATTTTAAATGAAAAATCCTGCTACACTAGCTCCTGTCATGCACATAAGCCCACTGATGTGGTACTTGGCTCGCTTGTCATTAAAATTCCATTGGCCGATCTGGATGCAGCTGTGACAAAATCAACAACTGAATTTTTCCTTCTGGCAATTTTTACTACGCTGCTGCTCGTTTCATTTTTAATTTATTTCACGCGGAAAAGAATCAAAGATCCATTGAACGCGTTGATAAAGGTCAGCATAGCCGTTGCAAACGGGGATAAAAGCACCCGGGTCGAAATAACGCCCAATCAACTGGATGACATGAGAATGGTTTCCCAGGCATTTAACGAAATGCTCGACAACCTTCAGGCGGCAACGAACGAGTTGGAAAACTGGTCGCAACAGCTGGAATATAAGGTCCAGAAAAAATCGGAGGAATTGGGAGCTGCACAAAATGAACTGATGCATGTGGAACGTCTGGCTTCGCTTGGAAAATTATCCTCTTCTGTTGCACATGAGATAAATAACCCACTGTCGGGAATTCTGATTTACACGAAACTGTTGCATAAGCAATTAAGCAATCCCGATTTGTATGCTTCCAAAAGGGATTCGATGCTCAAACATCTGAAGTTGATTGAAAATGAAACGAAGCGTTGCGGGGACATCGTAAAAGGGTTATTGGATTTTTCGAGGAAGGACCAGGATGATTTTGAACCAAAGCATTTGCATGAAATACTTCAGGAAACCTATGAGCTGATGACTCATCCTATAAAAATTGCCAACATCAGCTTTTTAACAGATTTTTCTGCCAGGTCCGATTTGATCTATTGCAGCCCCAACCAGATCAAGCAGGCTTGTGTGGCCATGCTCGTAAATGCTTCAGAAGCGGTATTGGAAAACGGGGAAATCGTGATTAAAACCAAAAACCCTGATGAAGATACCATCAACTTTGAAATATCTGATAACGGATTGGGTATCGCAGCAGAAGACATTCCCCATATTTTCGAGCCCTTCTTTTCGACAAAACAGGATGCAAGCGGTATTGGTTTGGGATTGGCGATTGTTCACGGAATAGTTCAAAACCATAAAGGAAAAATACAGGTAAAGTCAGATTTGGGAAATGGAACGACCATATCAGTAACTATACCTTTGATCAGAAATTAAAGAGAATAGATAATGGCAAGAAAGATATCCATATTAATTGTTGATGATGAGGAATCTGTCAGAGATTCGTTGTACAACTGGTTCATTGAAGACGGCTATCGCGTTGAATGTGCTGAAAATGCAAAGAAAGCGCTTACTATTCTTGAATCCGACCAATTTGACATTATCCTGGCCGATATTAAAATGCCCGGGATGGATGGATTGGAAATGCTCCGGCGAATCAAATCCCTAAAAAAGGATTCAATTGTCATCGTAATGACCGCGTTTGCCACCGTTGATACCGCTGTTAAAGCATTGAAAGACGGTGCGTTTGATTATGTAACAAAGCCTTTTGATCCCGATGATTTAACACATCTGATCAGAAACGCCACTAAACAGATTTCTTTAGCCGATGAAAATGAGACCTTGAAAAAAAAGGTTGTCTCCCTGGAGAATGTGGAAGACCTGATCGGAAACAGTGAAGTTATGAAGGATGTGCTCAGGGAGGTTGAGAGCGTGGCACAAACCAATTCATCGGTCATCATCACCGGGGAAAGTGGCACCGGGAAAGAACTTGTTGCCAGGGCTATTCATTCCAATTCTCCGCGTAAGTTTTTTCCCTTTGTCAGTGTTCATTGCGGGGCGTTAACTGAAAGTTTGCTGGAAAGTGAGCTATTTGGCCACGAAAAGGGAGCCTTTACGGGAGCCATGTATAATCGTAAAGGCCGGTTTGAAATGGCCGACAGCGGGTCGATCTTCCTTGATGAAATTGCTACAATTTCCTCTAAAATGCAAGTAGAACTTCTACGGGTACTGGAATCAAAAACGTTTATCAGGGTAGGCGGCAATAAGGAAATTACCTCCGATTTCAGGGTTATATGCGCCACAAACCGCGATTTGAAAGGCATGGTTGAAAAGGGAACTTTCAGGGAGGATCTGTTTTACAGGCTGAATGTAGTGAATATTCACATTCCGCCATTGCGCGATCGCATTGAGGATATTCCTTTACTTGTCGATTATTTTATCACAAAGTACTGTACCTCGATGAATAAGCCGTCTATTCCAATAGAACCTGCTGCCCTGAAACGTTTGCAGGAGTTTAACTTTCCCGGGAACATCCGTGAATTGGAGAACATGATTGAACGGGCCATTGTTGTCGGAAATGGCAAGAAAATCTGCCTGAAGGATCTCCCGTTGGAAAAAACCATTGTGACCAATTCCGCTGAAAGCCTTGATGATTTTGAAAAAACCTTTATTCTGCAGATTCTTAATAAATACAGTTGGAACATTTCCCGTACAGCAAAAGCTTTGAAGGTAGACAGGGTGACGCTTTACCATAAAATCAAGAAATATGATTTAAAACCCGCAGATCAACAATAATACATAATGAATCTGCAAAACATCACCTTGGTTTCTTTTGGATATTTCGAAAAGGATTTTCTTGAGAAGACTGCCGAATCAGTTAAGCATGAATTTGACTGTCAGGTAAATATCAAAGAAGGCCATATTGATTTAAGTGAATTTTACGATTCTGCCCGGAGGCAATATAACGGTAATGCTTTGTTAAAACAGGTAGATTCATTGTCCTTTCCCGATTCTTTAAAAACCCTTGGATTATTTAACGTAGATCTTTTTATTCCCATTCTTACATTTATTTTCGGACAAGCCTTTTTAGGCGGTCGCACCGGAATTGCCTCGCTTTACCGGTTCAGCAACGAGCGTTACGGAATTATAGGGGATGAACGGTTTCTGCTTGATCGTTTCAAAAAAGAGGTAATCCATGAATTGGGCCATACTTTTGGATTAATTCATTGCCATACCCCGATCTGCGTTATGAGATCAAGTACCTATGTTGAAGACATTGATCAAAAAGATGAACATTTCTGCCTCAGTTGCCGGGCAAGACTAATGTAATTTATCCTGTTGGCGAGGTTAAACCTGATGCTTCGAACTTATTATTCCCCCTGAAGGAGCTTTTAATTTTTTATATCAGACTTTATTTTGTACGCGGCTTGTTTATCGAGCAGCCAGATAATATTCCCTTTTGGAGGACGGACACGGGACACAGGCAGTTGTTCCCAACCGGCTAAATGATTGATGACCTGATTCACCATTGACGCTTTTGATTCGCCCGTTGCAAGTATTACAATAAGTTTCGCATGATTGATGATCTTTCCGGTTGCTGTGATCCTTTTTTGTTTCGTATCAGGATGTTCAGCTGGTTCAAATAATTTATCGCTATTGAAAAGATCAATGTTATCAGGAAAAATGGAGGCAGTATGGCCATCTTCGCCAATTCCGAGCAATAAAAGGTCAGCATGAGGAATGCCATGAACCATATTAACATGCCTTACAAAGAGCTCACCGTATCTGGCTGCCTCAATTGAGGGTTCGGCTTCACCCTGAACCCTGAATATGTTTGATGAAGGAATCGGGACAAAATCAAACAAGTTATACTTTGCCATTTTGAAGTTGCTTTCTTCATCTTCCGGGCCAACACAACGTTCGTCACTCCAGAAAATCTTTACTTTATTCCAGTTTATCGTATCCCTGAGGTTTGAACCAATGTACCTGAATATCAATTTCGGTGTATTACCGCCCGATAGTAACCATGAAAAGCTTTGGCAGTCGGGTGTTTCATTGATGCGTGATGCGAGAAGCGAAGCGAAATATCGTGCCAGTTCATCAACCGTATCGAAAATTTTTATCGAATTTCCCATTTTTATAATTCGCAATAAATACCATCGTTGGAAAGATTTTTACAGGGATAACGCCATGTTATATTCTTATCCTCAATCAGGTCGTCAGCCTCACGAGGGCCCCAGGTTCCTGCCGGATAACCATAAAGCGGCACTTTATGATCGTTTTTCCAGGCTTCCAATACCGGGGTGAGGAATTTCCAAGCCTCAAGCACCTCTTCTGTTCTCGCAAACAAGGTGGCATCACCTTTTATTGAATCATAAATAAGTCTCTCGTATGCCGACGGAATTCTTTGATTTGAAAGATCCCTGTAATGAAAATCCATGTTAACATTCTGGACTTCAAAACCGGCTCCCGGAGTTTTCATCCCGAATTTCAGCAATATTCCTTCATCCGGCTGAATTCTTATAACCAACTGATTTCCCGATTGACGATTCCCTGAATCCGAAAACAGGAAATGCGGTGTTGGCTTGAAGTGAATCACCACCTCGGTAACGCGGGTAGGCAGCTTTTTTCCGGTTCGAATATAAAACGGCACACCTCCCCAGCGCCAATTGTCGATATAAAACTTCAGCGCGGCAAAAGTCTCTGTATGAGAATCAGCGGGTACGCCAACCTCATCCCGGTAGCCTTGTATGATCTTGCCTTTAATAGTTGAAGCCAGATATTGCCCGCGAATCGCAACATTGGGAACATCTTCTTCGCGAATTGGCCTTAACGACTGCAATACTTTTAAGATCTCGTTTCTTAAGGCATCTGGGTCAAGCGAGGATGGCGGTTCCATTGCCGTAAGCGCTGTAACCTGTAACAGGTGATTCTGCACCATATCGCGTAATGCCCCTGAACTATCGTAATACCCGCCACGCTTTTCAACCCCCAGGCTCTCTGCCGAGGTAATTTCAACATGATGAATATAATTCCTGTTCCACAGCGGCTCAAACATACCGTTTGAAAACCTCGTCACCAGGAGGTTTTGCACTGTTTCTTTACCTAAGTAATGATCGATTCTGAATAATTGCTCCTCAGCCCAGTCCTTCAAAAGCTGATCTTTCAATAATAACGCAGAGGAATAATCATAGCCAAATGGCTTTTCGATGATCAATCGCTTCCAGCCATCCTCCTGCTGATGCAGGTTAACCGATGCAAGATGTTGCGGTATAAGGCCATACAAGTCTGGAGGCGTGGAGAGGTAAAAAACGGTGTTTCCTCCAATCTGTAATATTTGGCGCAGATGATCAAGGTTCTGTTTAAGTAAATTATATGAAGAAATTTCATCGAATTGAACTGTGGTGTAATACAGTTTATGAATAAATTCATCAACCCCCGAAGCATCATCAATTTCCTTAAATTCAATGATGGCTGATTTCATCCTTTCCCTGAAGGCTTCATTTGTAATCGCGGAACGAGATGCACCCAGGAGGGCGAACTTTTCGGGTAAAAGCTTCTGAATAAATAGCGAGTACAAAGCCGGAACCAGCTTCCTTTTTGTCAGGTCGCCCGAAGCCCCAAAAATCACATAAATAAGACCATCGTTATTTGTCATTTTTCGTATTTCATTTGTCACTTGTTTTAACGGCGTGTCCCCCGAACTGGTTCCTTAGCGCCGCCAGCATCTTCATGGCAAAGGATTCATCCTGACGCGACTGGAACCGGGTGAAGAGCGATGCAGTGATGACATGTGCAGGCACATCAAAATCAATTGCAGTCTGTACCGTCCACCGGCCTTCACCGCTATCCTGGACATAATCCTTGAGGTGTTCCAATTTGGGATCTTCTTTCAAGGCAGCAACGGCTAACTCAAGCAGCCATGAACGAACAACGCTTCCGTATTGCCATACATCGGCAATTTTGGTCAAATTCAGGTCGTAAGGCGCTTTTTCAAGAATCTCGAAACCTTCGGCATATGCCTGCATCATACCATATTCAATCCCGTTGTGGACCATCTTCACCATGTGCCCGGTACCCGAAGGGCCGCAATAAACGTATCCATGCTCAGGGGCCAGGGATTTGAACAAAGGTTCAGCATAATCCGCAGCATCTTTGTTCCCTCCATACATCAGGCAATAACCATTTTTTAAACCCCACACACCGCCACTGGTGCCGCAATCGAGGTAATGGATACCCTTCAATGCTGCTCTTTCGGCCCGCGATTGAGTATCTCTCCAGAAAGAGTTTCCCCCATCGATAATAATATCATCTTTTATTAAAAGAGTCAGAAGCAGATCGAGATTTTCATCGACAGGTTTACCGGATGGCACCATCAGCCAAACAACTTTCCGGCCTGAGAGCTGTTCGGTAAGTTCTTTAACAGATGTAACTCCAATGGCGCCCTTTTTAGAAATTTCCTCAACAATGGCAGGCGACCTGTTCCATGCAACAATTTCGTGATGATCATTCAATAACCGCTGGACCATATTAAAGCCCATTTTTCCGAGACCGATAAAACCTATTTTCATTTGAGATTTGTTTTTGATAAATTTACTACATTATTGATTATATTGATATGTTGTCACAAATAATTAATGACAATGGAGCAATTCCTCTTTGAATCCCCGCGAGCGCATTTCCCGCGAGGTTCTTCAATTTTCTTCGCTACAAAAGAAGAAGGAAGAGAACCAATATCGCTCATTAAAATGTACAACCGGAGTGTTTTTATTTCAGGATAGAAAAGCACAAAATTTATTAAAATTGTAAAAATTAAATATGGTTAAATCAATTTATGTATTTTTATATTTTTATTACAATAAACTGACATGATAAATATTTAATACTATTCAAAATTTCAAAAGGAGGAAGGTATTAAGATGAAACTAACCCGCCGACAAATGTTAAAACTTTCAGGCGCCTCCATTGGAGGACTTGCCCTGGGAGGACCGCTGAGCAGCCTTGGAAGCCCACCGGATGTCAAAACAAATGATCCTTCACAAAAAAATTCCCTGTATGACGCCTTGCCCATCTTTACGCCTCCACAGCCACTGAATCCAAACGAGATGCGGATCACCTTTTTTGGGACTTCGTGTATCCCAAGGTTGTCGCAAGAATGCAACAGTGTTTATGTTGAGGTTGGCAGCGGTGACCAATTTGTTTTTGACTGCGGAACGGGTGTAATTGCCAAGTACAATGCCATGGGCATCCCGATGAGTAAAATGAACAAGATCTTTTTTACTCATCTGCATGGTGACCATACCAGCGACCTCATTCATATATACTCTTTCGGACCTGCTGAAGATCGCAAATCTCCGCTTTACCTGTGGGGTCCTAAAAATTCGGGGTGGACTTATACCGATCCTGACGGGATAAAGACCCGGGGACCTTATGAAGACGGGACCAGGGCATTCTGCCAGAACTTAAGGAATCTGATGCGGTGGCACACAGAAAGTTTCAGCTTTGGTTCAACAGCCTATACAGGGAACCCACCTCCAGAGGTAGTCCAGGATCAATGGGGATTGAAAGATCCTCTTGTACAGGTTGGAGATGACACTTTTGATGATGGTTATACTATTTATCCCATTGAACTCGATTGGTCATTATCAGGAAACCCTGCTGATGATAATATTTGCTACAATAACCCGTCAACCAAGGTTAAAATAACTCATTTCCCCGCGATACATACACGGAGAGGATCGATGAGTTACAAGTTGGAATGGAACGGGTTATCGATGATTTTCAGTGGCGATACCAAGCCAAATAAAGATATGGTTACTCATGCCGGGGGTGTTGATGTGCTGATCCATGAGATGGTCATGCCGGCATATGTTTGGGCAAAAAAGAATTCCGGTCTTCCTGACGATGATCCGAACTTTCAGAAAGCGTGGGATTATGCCCTGCAGGTGCAGAACAGTTCCCACACACCACAAGGCGCATTTGGTTTTTTGTTAAGCCAGATGACACCGCCACCGAGATTGGCCGTGGCCACCCATTTCCAGGCAGCCGACGATACTATTGCTTCTGCCATGCAAAGTGTTCGCAATCATTATCCGGTTGGTGACGTAACTTTTGCTGCAGATCTGATGGTTCTGACTGTCTCGGCCGATAAGATTCTCCAGCAGAGAGCCGTTGTGTCAGATTTTGCTTTTTACCCGGTGAGCGATGTGCTCCCCGTGAACCCTCCTTTATACTGGAAGTATAATAATCCCATTATTAAAGACTATCCGGTTCCTGATCCTACTGCACAAGTTGACCTTGCCCAACAGATTTTGCCCAACGATCCAAATACCAACAAGTTTAATTACAGAGCAGATGGATATTGATCCCGTTTTTGTAATACAGTTTTGTAATGTTGTTTCCAAAATGATTGTTCAAATCCCCTGATAAATGTTAAAATCAGCCTCTTTTTGCCTATTGTTGTTGAGCTCCATGGCCCTTTTAGGACAGAATTTCAACATGACATTTACTGCTTCCGGTGCAGCGAATAAAGTCGACAGTGTAATAGCCACGAATCTCCGAACCAACGAGTGCGTCACATTGCCCGGCCAGGAAACCCTGATCCTTGCCCTGAATACGGGAATCATAACCCGGGAAGGTGAAAGCTTGCAGGGAATCGTTTACCCTAACCCCTTTGCCGGCAAAACAACCTTTGTTTTGAACATTCCGGAACCACAGACGATTTTTCTGAAAGTACATAATCTTGTTGGCCAGATGTTAACTCAAACGCAAATTGTACTTCAGCCCGGCTCACATTCTTTTGCCATTTCCCTATCCAGGGTGGGCGTTTATATGATCAGCCTGACCACCGACCAGGGGACTAAGGGATTTAAAGTTATCTGCACAGAAACAACAGGAGCTGGCGACCGGATCCGGTATAACGGAACCATCCAGGGCTTACTGTTTCCTTCCTTAAAAGAGACAACCATCTATACTCTTGGATATAAATCTGGCGATATCCTCCTTTATCGTTGCAGAGGCGGCATTCATACGACTATAATTACCGATTCCCCGACTGCCTCGGCTAACTACGAGGTGCCTTTTGCTCTTTGCCAGGATCCTGGCGGGAAGAATTATGCTATCGTCAAAATTGGCGCCCAAACCTGGATGGCCGAAAATCTGGCCTGGCTGCCTGCAATAAGCGATTCCTCGAAAGGTTCTGATTCTCTGAAACATTATTATGTTTACGATTATAACGGCAGTTCTGTTGCTGATGCAAAAAACACGAATAATTATAAACTATATGGGGTTCTTTATAACTGGCCGGCTGCCATGGATGCAGAAGGGTTGCAAAAACCGGTATCGGGAAAGTCCCAGGCAGTTTGTCCCACCGGTTGGCATTTGCCGGATGATGGTGAATGGAAGATGCTGGAAAAGACTCTCGGAATGAGCCAGGCAGAAGCGGATACGATCTATTTGAGGAGTTCAGGAAATGTCGGGGAAAAGCTGAAATCCTCACTTGGCTGGACAGGCGATGGCAATGGCAGTAACTCAAGTGGATTTACTGCTTTGCCTGGAGGTTACCGCAATACGCATGGAAGTTTTATCTACCTCAACTACTATGCTCTTTTCTGGACATCTTCCCTGTCCGACACCTCAGGCTGGTACCGAAGCCTGGGTTCCGGTGATAACGGGATTTACCGGCTCAGTACTCTTAAAAGCCACGGATTTTCGGTACGATGCGTTAAAGATGCCAACTGATATTGCTGATAAAGTAGCAGTTTAGTTTATATTCATCGATACAGAAGGCTTGATTTTTCATCTAACGAGGAAAATTGGCGTTAATACTTTCCTTCTTTTATGCTCCATTAATTGGGGTTAACACACTCCTTATATCTGCACTTAACAATTATAAAAGACATTCTCCATGAAAAAAATCCATTATTACATCGTTTTTGCAGTTATTGCTGTTTTCATCGGTGTCGTGATCGTTATTGCCTACACCGGAAAAAGCAAACGCACCCTGATAAGGGTTAATCCAGCCTTTCGTGAATATGTGCAGGCATTCACTTCAGGAATTGTTTCAACTCAAAGTGTTATTAAGGTGCGGCTCGCCGATGATTATGCCGATACCGTATCCTTAAATACACCTCTGACGGAGAACTATTTTAAATTCAAACCCGGGATCAAAGGTAAAACCTACTGGAGCGACAGCCGGACCATTGAATTTATGCCGGATGAGCAATTGCCAACGGACCAGGTTTATAAGGTCGAATTTTATCTTTCTCGACTAATAAAAGTCGCCGATTCTCTGAAAACCATGATTTTTCAGTTTCAGACAATGGTTCAGGAATTATCGGTGGAGGTGAATAACCATAAGGCATATTCCCATGGCGATCTATCAAAGGAGTGTTTGAACGGGACAATCCTTACATCGGATGCAGCCAATGACCAGCAATTGGAAAAAATCCTGACCGCAAGTCAGAATGGCCGTAATCTGCCTGTTGGGTGGACTCACGATCAAAAGAAACGCACCCATTTTTTCCAGGTTGATTCCATTGTCAGGGGAAACGCGGCCAGCAAGGTGAAACTGACATGGGAAGGATCGCCGGTCAATTCAAAGACGAAAGGGGACATAGCCGTTGAAATTCCCGCCTTAGGCGATTTCAGTGTGTTGTCAATACGCAGTTTCCCCGGCACAAAACAATGTCTGCTGGTCCAGTTTTCCGATCCAATTAAATCTGATCAGAATCTCGATGGGCTTTTCAAGGTTGGCAAATATGACAATCTCCGATACAGTGCCGAGGATAATCTACTCATGATCTATCTCCCTGAAACTGAAGAAACAAAAGTCAGGGTAACGCTCGAACCTTCTATCAGAAACATCAACCAGGTTACACTTGGTAAAAAGGTAGTGGAGACGGTTACGGTCGACAATCCCAAACCCAACGTCCGATTTGCCGGCGATGGGGTGATTTCGCCATCTTCGAATGGAATGTTGCTCCCGTTTGAGGCAGTTAACCTGAAAGCCGTTGACATCAAGGTTGTGCAGATATTTGAAAACAACATTCTTCAGTTTTTACAAGCCAACGAGCTTAGCGGCAATTCTCAGCTGGCCAGAGTTGGCCGGGTAGCCCTTAAAAAGACCATGCCGCTTACCGGTGTAACCAGTTACGGCAAATGGAACCAATATTCCATTGATTTATCGGCGCTAATGAAGGTTGAACCAGGTGCAATATATTCTGTCATCCTTCGATTTAAAAAAGCCTATTCTACTTATCCTTGCAGTGATGCGGATACCCTTGAACCAGCAATTACCGATATGGTCGTTATGGATGATCCGGAAATGGAGAACGATCAGAACTGGGATTACTTCAGCAGTTATGAGGATAATGATTACAGCAACGGTGGATGGCAGAATTATCAATGGGAGGAGCGCGAAAATCCATGCAAATTATCCTATTATTTCAATAAATCGGTTGCCAGGAATGTTTTAGCCTCAGACCTTGGAATAATTGCAAAATCCGGGAATGACGGGAATTGGCAAGTTTTCGTTACAGATATCATCACAACCAGGCCACTTAAGGGTGTTTCGGTTGAATTTTTCAACTTTCAGCTACAGCGCATGGGCATGATTACCACCGATGGAGAAGGCATGGCGAAACTTCCAATGAAGAAACGGCCTTTTATTCTGGTCGCCCGAAAAGGCGCTCAAACCGGGTATCTGAAACTCACCGACGGGAATGCGCTTTCACTCAGCATGTTCGACGTAAGCGGTGAGCCGGTTCAGAAAGGTCTCAAAGGATTTATCTATGGAGAGCGTGGTGTATGGCGGCCTGGCGACTCGATTTACCTGACCTTTGTTCTTGAGGATAAATTGCACCAGTTACCGGTGAACCACCCGGTTGCCATGTCGCTTTACAATCAGGCCGGACAGCTTATAAGCAGGATGGTACTGACCAATCCGGTAAATGGGTTTTACAATTTCAGCACAGCCACAGCCTATGATGCACCAACCGGGAACTGGCTTGCCAAAGTGAATGTAGGTGGTGTTGAATTTCAGAAAACAATAAAAATCGAAACGGTCAAGCCGAACCGGCTTAAGATCAACTTTGATTTCAAAACCGATCGCCTCATCAGGAATAAGATACCTTCTGCCTTGCTTGAAGCTACCTGGCTTACCGGATCCACAGCGCGCAACCTTAAGGCAAAGGTGATGCTTACCCTTACGAAATCGGTGACCGCTTTTAAGAATTTCCCGCAATATATTTTCGACAATCCAACCGCGGGGTTTGCTGCTGAAAACATTACGGTATTCGATGGACGGCTGGATGCCGTTGGGCGCGCCATTGTAACTCCGGTGATTCATGTGACAAATGTTGCTCCAGGGGCGCTCAAGGCGAGTTTCGAGACCATGGTTTTTGAAGATGGCGGAGATTTCAGCATTGACCAGTTTTCTATTCCCTATTATCCATATCAATCTTATGCCGGGTTGAGCATTCCCAAAAGCTCTGAAGGCGACAGGGTATTATACACCGACAAAAGCTACCCGATTGACTTGTTGAATGTCGATGCCCGGGGAGAGTTGGTTCCCTCAAACCGTCTGAAAGTGGAAGTTTTCAAGCTCGAATGGCGCTGGTGGTGGGATGATTCTGAAGCAGGATCGGCGAATTTCATCTCGACCACCTATATCAAACCTTCTGATTCAGCAACTATAAAAACGGTAAATGGCAAAGCCACTTATGATTTCCAGGCCGATTACAACGACTGGGGACGTTACCTGATCAAGGTAACCGATAAAACTTCGGGCCATGCAGCAGGAAAGGTTGTGTATGTTGACTGGCCCGGCTATTTCCGCATGCCGGGTGGTGAAAAACAGGCAGCCGCGATGCTTACATTAACCACCGATAAAAGCCAGTATAAGGTCGGGGATAAGGTAAAGCTTACACTTCCCACCTCTCCAGATGGCAGGGCCCTCGTCACCATCGAAACCGGATCAAACATCCTAAAGTCATTCTGGGTTTCTACTTCTAAAGGAACCACCGACGTCTCCTTTGAGGCAACCGAAGCAATGGCTCCCAATTGTTATGCTTATGTGACCCTGATACAGCCGCATGCCCAGACAAAGAATGATTTACCGATCAGATTGTATGGCGTAATCCCCGTCCAGGTCGAAAACCCCAATACCCATCTCAATCCGGTAATCGGCATGCGAAATGAGATCGAACCCGGCAAGGAGGTAACCATCAAGGTGAATGAAAACAATGGGAAGCCTATGACCTATACACTGGCTATTGTGGATGATGGTTTGCTGGACCTGACACGCTTTAAAACTCCAGATCCGTGGATGGTTTTTTATGCTCGGGAAGCGCTGGGAGTAAAAACCTGGGACCTTTTCGACCAGGTGATGGGTGCCTTCAGCGGGGAACTACAGCGGATCCTCAGTATCGGGGGCGATGAGGATGCAATAAACAAAGGAGGTTTGAAGGCCAACCGGTTTCATCCGATGGTAAAGTTTTTTGGTCCGTTTGAATTGAAAAAGGGACAATCCAAAACACATTCTTTTATCATGCCTGAGTATATAGGATCGGTAAGGGTTATGGTAGTAGCCGGTCAGGATGGCGCTTATGGGAAGCAGGAAAAAACAGTCAGGGTAAAGAAACCGCTGATGGTGCTGGGGACTCTTCCAAGGGTAGTAGGTCCCGGTGAAACAGTCATACTGCCGGTAAGTGTTTTCGCCATGGATAAATCCATCCGGAATGTAAAAGTGGAGGTGATGGCAAATGAGCTTTTCCTCCTCAGTGGAGAAAGCACAAAGCAAATATCTTTCAGCGCTACAGGCGATCAGCTGGCTACCTTCGGATTGAAGGTAGCGGAGGCAGTGGGCATCGGTAAGGTAACCATTGTAGCAACCAGTGGCAATTACAAGGCGTCTCACACGATCGAAATCGGGGTCAGGAATCCAAATCCCCGTATTTCAAATGTGCTTGAAAAGGCTATTAACTCCGGAAAAACGTGGACTACCGAATTCAGGGCTTTGGGAATGGCTGGCACCAACAGGGGTACCCTTGAAATTTCGAACGTACTTCCCATGAACCTGGATAACCGGCTCGACTATCTAATCCATTATCCTTATGGATGTATCGAACAAATGGTATCTTCGGTTTTCCCGCAGCTTTACCTTGCAGATATCCTGGATCTTTCAGAGGCATCGAAAAAAGAGACTGAACAAAATATCCGCTCGGCCATTCAGCGCCTGAAATCTTTTCAATTGTCAACCGGAGGGATGACCAACTGGCCTGGCGCTCAATATCCCGATGATTGGGGAAGCAGCTACGCCGGTCATTTCCTTCTGGAGGCCGAACAAAAGGGATTTGCCCTGCCGGTAAACTTCTTATCATCATGGAAGGAATTTCAACGTCAGCAGGCGGTATCCTGGGCTTATAATGCATCATGGTACAACAACGACCTGATGCAGGCTTACCGTTTGTATACCCTTGCACTTGCCAAAGCGCCAGAGTTAGGGGCTATGAATAAACTGCTGGAAAAGAAAGACCTTTCAGTAGCGGCTCGATGGCGGCTGGCAGCGGCATACGAACTGGCAGGAAAAAAGGAGGTGGCAATGCAACTGGTAACCACTGCGCCCACAACAATAGGCCCATACCGGGAACTTTGTTATTCCTATGGCTCTGATCTACGTGATAAGGCCATGATAGTGGAGGCCTTATGCCTGATGGATATGAAAACCAGGGCTGCCCCGCTGGTTAAGGAGATTTCTGCTTCGCTTTGCAACGAAGAGTGGTACAGCACACAGTCAACTTCATTTGCCTTGCTTGCCATTTCCAGATTTTCCGGAAAAAGTGCCGGTACTGGTATCCAGGCCACTTTGCGACTGAATTCAGAGCAGCCTGAAGAACTTGAGTTAAAGAAACCAATGCTGACCCGTAAAATCGATGTCATACCAGGGAAGAAAGGGGTTATCCAGGTTGTCAACAACGGTAATAGCATCCTGTATGCAAGGCTTATCCTGAGCGGCATTCCGGAGAAGGGAAGTACTACAGTCACAGCAAATAACCTGAAAATCTCGGTGGCCTATAAATCAATGAGGGGAGAGTCGATCATGCCAAATATTCTGGAGCAGGGAACCAGCTTCATGGCAGAGGTGACTGTCAAGAACCCCGGGGTTTATGGTGATTACCAGCAACTGGCCTTATCGCAGGTATTCCCATCGGGATGGGAGATCGTCAACATGCGGAGCAGTGACCTGGCAGAGTCAAAAACTGTCGCTTCGAACTTCACCTACCAGGATATACGCGATGACCGGGTTTATACCTTTTTTGATCTTAACGCGGGGCAAACGAAAATTTTCAGGGTAATGCTAATGTCAACCTACCTTGGCAGGTTCTATCTGCCTGCTATAAGCTGTGAGGCAATGTATGATAATTCAATCAGCGCCAGTATTCCCGGACGTTGGGTAGAAGTAGTACCGGCTTCAAAATAACGGGAAGTTGAAATGACAGGTCGCTTTATCAGAAGCAGGCATTTAGTAAAATATCTTTTGTGTTTTGTTTTGGGGCTTTTCGCCCTCCTCTTCTGGTTTTCTTTGCCACGTCCCTTATTTCATGATCCGCTTTCGACCGTATTGCTCGACCGTGAAGGAAATCTGCTGGGCGCAAAAATATCCGCCGACCAGCAATGGAGGTTTCCTGAAGGTGATGGGGTTCCCGAAAAATTCAGAAAGGCCATAACTAACTATGAGGACCGTTATTTTTATTATCATCCGGCATTCAATCCTGTTGCCTTGTTACGCGCAGCCTATCTTAATATAAAACATCGGCGCATTGTCAGCGGGGGAAGCACAATCACTATGCAGGTAATCCGCATGGCCCGTAAAAACAGGGAACGCACTTTCCTTGAGAAATTCAAGGAACTCATTTTGGCCTATCGCCTGGAATTCACATACAGCAAGGCACACATTCTGCTCCTTTATGCATCTCATGCCCCGTTTGGCGGCAATGTGGTGGGACTCGATGCGGCAGCCTGGCGTTATTTTGCGACTGATGCCAGACATCTCTCCTGGGCCGAAGCGGCAACACTTGCTGTTTTGCCCAACAGCCCCGGGATGATTTATCCAGGTCGCAATCCTCATTTTCTGCTGACCAAGCGCAATAACCTGCTCGATCTTCTTTGGAAAAGGGGTGAGATCGATGCCACAACATGTGATCTGGCGAAAAGTGAAAAACTACCTGAAAAACCCTTTCCCCTGCCTCAGCGGGCGCCACACCTGCTCGATCGGGCAGTGAAAGAGGGGCATAAAGGAACAAGAGTCATTACTACCCTGGATCTTGCTCAGCAACAACAGGTCGTTAATATCCTGAACAGACATAGCATCCAGCTCAGGGCAAATGAAATTCACAATGCAGCAGCTCTCGTTCTTGAGGTGAATACAGGGAATGTACTGGCTTATGTCGGAAACCTTACCAAAACCTCTGCCCGTGAACATGGGAACGATGTTGATGTAATCAATGCCCCGCGCAGTACCGGAAGTATTTTAAAGCCGTTTCTCTATGCGGCCATGCTGAACGATGGACTGCTGTTGCCCAATACTCTGGTTCCGGATATTCCAATGCAGATTGGTGGGTTTATACCAGAAAATTACAATTTATCCTATGACGGAGCCGTGCCTGCAAAAATGGCGCTGGCACGCTCGCTGAATATCCCGGCAGTAAAGATGCTTCAGACCTATGGATATGAACAATTCTATAGTCTGCTCCGGAAATTGGGCATGACCACCCTCCCGAAACCAGCCGACCATTACGGATTGGCGCTAATCCTCGGGGGAGCCGAAGCCACTCTTTGTGACATTACAGGGATCTATGCCTCCATGGCCCGCACCCTGAACCATTATTCTGAAAATGGATCGAAATACAGCAAATCTGATTTTCACCCCCCCCGTTATATCTCTGTGGGGGAACAGAATAATCAATCTTACCGGGATCTGTCATCCTGGTTTGATGCCGGATCGATATGGCTTACCTTCGAAGCCATGGTAGAGGTCGCCCGTCCCGATGCAGAGATAATGTGGCAACAATTCTCCTCATCGAATAAAATTGCCTGGAAAACAGGCACCAGCTTCGGAAACCGTGATGGATGGGCGGTTGGAGTTACTCCGGAATATGTGGTAGCGGTGTGGGTCGGGAATGCTTCCGGTGAGGGAAGATCAGGGTTAACCGGGATTAGTGCAGCTGCTCCTGTTTTATTTGATATTTTCAAAACCCTGCCACCCACCACCTGGTTTAAGACACCCGTTGAGGCCATGATGCGAATCCCTGTTTGCCGTTACAGCGGCTACCGGGCCACCTCAATTTGCGAGTTCAGCGATTCGGTTTGGATCCAAAAGCAGGGGGCTAAAACAGCGCCCTGCCCTTTTCATCAGCTTATACATCTCGATAAAACAGGTATATGGCAAGTTAATTCCAGTTGTGAATCAACTGACAATATGCAGCATGTATCGTGGTTCGTTCTTCCTCCGGTACAGGAATGGTATTTCCGCAATAAAAACCCTTTTTATAAGGTACTGCCCCCGTTCAGATCCGATTGTGCCGGCAACACCGAACGAAGGAACATGGATATAATCTATCCGAAGAACAACAGCAAAATTTATATTCCCGTCGACCTCGACGGGAAACCGGGAAGCACCGTTTTCAGGGTGGCGCACCGGAATCCGGGAATAATGGTCTATTGGCACCTGGATGAACATTTCATAGGAACTACAACCCAGGTTCACCAAATGGCGCTGTCGCCCGCCCAGGGAATACACCGGCTGACGCTCGTAGACCAGAACGGGGAGAGTGTCAAAATTGTGTTTGAGGTCAGTTCAAATTTCTGTCAATTCGAAATTCCAGCTCCTTAATCATATAGGAAGCAGGTAAGGAGTGCTTTCGGGCATTTTCAAAGCAGGAATAGATTCTGTAACACAACTGATGGATTGAGGGGTTTTCAGGCAATTGGAATCGTTATCGTGAAGATGCTTCCTTCATTGACTTTGCTTTCAAAAAAAATATTGCCACCATGCTTTTCAATGATCCCATGACAGATGGAAAGTCCTAGTCCTGTTCCCTTACCGACATCCTTAGTGGTGAAGAATGGAATAAACAGTTTATCCCTGATCTCATCCGGAATACCCACCCCATTGTCGCTGATAATAATTTTCACTTGCTTTTTTTCTCCCGTATCTATTAATTTTGTTGTGATCGCGACCTGGTAAGAGTCAGCCAAATAATTCCCCACAGATTGATCTTTCTTAATTTTCTGATCGATGGCATCGATTGCATTATTCAGCAGGTTCATAAAAACCTGGTTGAGCGGGCCTGGATAGCAACGGATGAATCCGATTTCTTCATCATAATTTTTGACAATTCGAATTCGGTCTTTAAACTTATGACTAAGTAACAACAAGGTAGAGTCAATCCCTTCGTGAAGTTGAGCCTCTTTCTGCTCAGAAATGTCGAGCCGGGTGAAGTTTCGAAGTCCTTTTACAATTTCGGAGGTACGCTGTACCCCGGTTTTAATATCTTCGATGGTTTGAGGAATGGACTTTTGAAGTTCTTTCATTCCAATTTCATCAGCAATTTTTTGTGATTCCGGAGAAATCTGGTTTATCGATTCAATGAACCTTTGCAGATCTTCATAATCCTTCTGCAGGCTGATAGCGCCAGAGTTGATAAAATTTATCGGGTTGTTGATCTCATGGGCAATTCCGGCAGTAAGCATCCCCAGTGAAGCCATCTTTTCAGACTGGATCAGCTGCGATTGAGTCTGTTTTAGTTTATCCAGAGTGGTCTCCAATTCTTCTTTTTGCCGGTTAACCAAAAGGTAAGTATTTCTAAGCTTTCTACGACTTTTGATTATTAGTAAAACAACAATGATGAGTACGATCGCCAGGGTTGCCGATGCACCAATCATAATTACCTGCTGCCTGCTGCGCAATTCAAGCAATTCTATTTTCCCGTCTTTCTTTTCAGTTTCATATTTTAACTGAAGGTCCGACATCTGACTTTGACTCTCCAAATTGTGCAGGCTGTCATGGCAACTACTTGCCAGAATAGTATAAAAAAGCGCCTTTTGGAAGTTCTTTTGATGTTCATATATCACCCTCAGACTGTCATAGATACTTTGTTTAAACTCAAGGTCGTTCGTGATTTCCAGCGCTTTTTCTTTATACTGAATCGCCTGTGAAATATCACCAGCCTTCCTGTAAACATCCGCAATACTGGCATAGGAATAGGCTATTCCTTCCTGATTTTTCAATTCCTCTTCGATCCGGAGTGATTGCATTTGAAATTTTAATGCGCCCGAAATATTGCCACGCTCCAGGAAGATGTTCGCCATATTGCAAAGCATGCTTGCAATACCCTTTTTATCATTAAGATTCGTGTATATTTCAAGCGCCTTTTTATAACAATCCAATGCTTTTTCCGGATAATTTGCTTCAATATACTTATACATGATCCCTATATTATTCAGGTTGATGGCAATCCCCAACTGATCTCCCCGGGCGCTGTCTATCTCCAGAGATCGCTCATAATAGGCAAGCGCTTTCTTGTAATAATGCAAATTGTGATACAGAAGGCCAATTGAATGAAGCGCTGCCGATATTCTTTCCTGATCATCTATCTCTTCAGCAATCTTGAGGCTTTTCAAATGAAAATTGAGCGCATCTTTATAATTGTTTATATGCCGATAAGTGTATCCTATCGCATTCAGACAATAGGCCTCTGCAGTGCGATCATTCCGATCTCTGTTTAACTTCACAGCCTGCTGATAACAGGAGATGGACTTCTGAAAATCATTAAGCCCAAAGTATGCTTCAGCAATGTTTTTCAATGCTTCGCATTTCCCTTTCAGCAACGAATGGGCTTTGGAAAGACGAAAGGCCGCCTCGGCCACTGTTTTTGCCTGATAATATTGACGTTCGTTTTAATAAAAAATGGACAATGCATTTAAGGTATCTGTCTGTTTCTCCACAGACAGTCCTGATATGGTCTGCAGGATACTGTCAGTACGATCGGTTTGGCCCCAGGCAATTGTTGAATGTAGACAGAAAAGAAAAAGGAGAGAATATGAAAGTTTATATTTCATATTTAAACTATGTTTGTCTTAACCCCCAGGGGTTTGACACTTTTTAAAAATTTGATTAATTAATTTTCGTGTTCAATCTGTCAAAGATACAAAACATCTTACATACACAAATAATACCCGGCATTGGTTATGTGCTTTCTCCTGCATACGACATGTTGGCCAGGGCCAGGGAAGACTGGTTTGATTTCATTGATATCAGCTTTTAAGCAAAGATTTAAAGAATTAATGAAAACTTTGGTAACTGATCGGTTTAAAAGATTGGAATTCTAATTTATCATTTAATTTTACAGTATTGACAAAGTCAAGGCGACAAATGATCTGCTTTAGAGCAACTGAAATATACTTCTGAATAATTATGATTGAAATAATCGGTAAAATCCTTTTGGGTCTGGGATTAATGTTCACAGGGGTACAGTTACTCTCCTCGGGACTTAAACAATTGAGTAGCAGGCGGTTTCGTAAAGTTGCTGCCCGTTTTGTATCTTCACGTGTAAAGGCTCTGCTATTTGGAATGGGATCAGGGGTTATTATGCAAAGCACTTCTGCTGCCCTGATGATATTAGCTAGTTTGATCGCTGCCGGGCTCATCAACGTTTCCCAAGCTATTGCCATCCTTACCGGATTCAGTGTCGGGAACACCGTACTGCTGTTTTTTGTTACCCTACACATTGAAGCGGCTGTGGCCTTCATTGTCGGGGTGTGTGGAATAGCGCTCTATTTTTCAAAAAGTGATAAATACCGAAATGCTTTCCTTATCGGGATGGGTTTGGGATTGATTTTTTTCGGGATTGAAATAATGACTGCCGGAGTAAAACCATTAAGGCAGGAAGCATGGTTTACCGGTGCAATGACCTTTAGTATCAGTTATCCATTTCTTTCGATCTTCGCTGGAATGCTGCTGGGGTTCATCGCCCAATCATCAACTGCAGTAGCGCTCGTGGCCATAGGATTGGCAAAGGCAAATATTCTGACAGGCCCTCAAACCTTTCTGTTCATGTATGGTGCAGCGATCGGATCCACCCTGTTCAAGGCTATGCTGGGGCATGGGTTCCGCGGTACATCACAGCAGCTTGTCAGGTTTGTTAACATGTTTAATATTTTCGGAGCAACAGTTTTTATTCTGCTTTTCTATATTGAGGTTTATTTTCATGTTCCATTGGTGTTGGCACTACTGAAGTACATCACACCCAGTTTAGAACATCAGGCCTCCATCGTATTCCTTCTTTTCAATCTGACATCGGCAATTTTTTTTACTGCCATCAACAAACCTTTGACAGGTTGGCTGGCAAAGAAGTCTCCGCCATCAGAGACAGAAATCCTTGCGCAACCTAAATATCTGTTAGATTTCAACCCTGAAGATCCCGAGTCCGGGTTGGAATTGATCCGTCTGGAGCAAATTCGCGAGCTTGAGCAAATTGCCGCTTTGTTGTCTACTGCCAGAGAAAACGATGATGGGGCTGACCTTGCAACTCGTTACGCGGCCTTTAATACTCTTTCACGGCAAGTAACAGATGCGAGTGAGATAGTTGCCGCAATGCCAATGCACCACCTGACAGCCAAAGATCATGCATATTATCAGACCCGTCAGGCAATACTTGGTCAAATTGCTGAAAGTGTTACTTCCGGAGTAACATCTATCAAAAATGCCCGGAACAACCCTGTGCTTGAAAGACTATCAAATTCTTGTTTGGAGTCATTAGACTTCTTAATAAATCTTGCATTGGAAACCCAGAAATCAGCTACGATCGATGATATAAAAATGTTCAAAAATCTTAGTTCCGGGAACAGCCCTTCGATGGAACGAGTCCGTAAAGAGTATATTAATAGTGATGCACTGATTTCGGCCAAGGATAAAGGGAGCATGTTAGATCTAACAATCATCACAGAAAAAATCATCTGGCTCCTCAATAGTCTGATAAGTCTACTACCTCCTGATATCGAATGACAAATTAAATGAAACCAAAAGCAGGCTGCAGGTTATCAAGACAGAATTTTTCGATAAGTGAACCTTCTCTGTTTTTCTTATTGCTTTTATCTGTTTATTCCTGCAAAAAACATAAAATCCTTTACCGGTAACTTATGGGATTACCCTATCCTATTTCCCAACCACCGACAGAAATCCAGGCAATTGAAGAGACGATCACCATTGCCATTGATGATCTTGAATTCGGATAAGGATCAATTGCCTTCAGGTACCATGCAGACAAATTAAATCAGGAACTGGAGTTTGAAATTGAAAATGATCAGAAATGATGGGCGCCAGATTTTTCTTGAATCGCAGCCAGTGAATTTTAGTCATATATTACACGATTACTCGGACGATCAGAAAGGATATATCCTTTGGAAGGATTTGCTTGAAGAAAGGCTGTTCTGATATTTTCGGAATATAGATTTTATGGTGAATACCTAAACAATAATGATATGAATTACGAATTCTCCAAACCAGAAAAAAAGATCGTCCGCCAGGTCATTGAGACAGGACTTCAACGGGATTTTGAATCGAGCATCCTCGACATTGATCAAATCATTCAGCAATGGAAATCAAAAAAGTTATTCGATTAGTTCAAGGAACTATTCCTGGTAATCCGCGATTCGTGAATCTCGAATTGGAAAGCTATAGTGACCTCTGCTTTACAAGTTCCTGATCAGTACACTACGGAATGGTTTGCTGTCATTCAGAGATATGTTAGTTGTAAGCTTACAGGCTACCGTCCATAGGGGATCATGTTGGTCCCCTGTTTTTAATTCACCCAAACTTCCTCAATTAATATTGAGTTAATCGATCCTGACAAGTACTTCCAAAAGGAGATCGATGAACGTGCGATCAAGGCAGACTTCAACCTTAACCTGATCTCTGATCACTTGAAGGGAATCTCACTTTTCACTGACCAGGAGCATGCGTTCCTGGACCAACTTCAAAGCACTTTTAAAAAAAATACGGTCGGTTTAACACCGGAACCAATTTCAGCCCGCTGGACAATGAATTTCAAATCAGGGAATCACTTCAAAGCATGTGCGCTTTAATTAACGAGCGCAACGATATTTTTGAAAAGGCATTGCTGGTGTTGGTGTTAATCTCCTACATCCAGCCCTTCGAAGATGGTAATAAAAGAACAGCGCGTATTATCAGCAATGCGATTTTGATGAGTTATCAATATTGCCCGTTATCCTTCCGGACCGTTGACCCGATTGATTACAAAAAAGCGATGCTGATATTTTATGAGCAAAACAACATCAGTGTGTTCAAAAAGATATTTATCGACCAATTTAAATTTGCAGTCAGAACCTACTTTTAGGTCAATAAATAGTTTTGAAACCTGATAATGAATCGCGTTGTATGATTTTTGTCATACGTCACGTTCCATCGAAAAAATAAATTGAAAATAATTTAAATATATATTGTTTATTTTATAAACTTGTTTATATTTGCAATGTATTTATAAAAATAAACATCATGGAACAACATTTTACCGAAAAAGAAAGCCTTGAGTTGATTGGGAAAATGATCAATTCGGCTAAGAACAACCTTCAAAAAGGATTGGGCAATATTTTTTTATTATGGGGTTACCTGGTTGCCAGCATCAGTCTTGTAATTTTCATCCTACTGATTGTTTTACCCGGAGAAACCAAGTACTATTCCTTTTTTCTCTGGTCTCTCATGGCCATCGGAGCTCCTTTTCATATCAGGCTGATTAAAAAAATGGAGCAGCAACAATTGGTTAAAACGTACATCGACAAGATCATGGATTTTGTCTGGATTGCTTTTACAATCTCCATTGTGACCTTTATTGCAGGAACACTGATCACTACGATGCTGGTTCTGCCTTCATTTACAGAAGTTGAACAGGGCTTTGAATTTCTCCGTTGGTTTCCCTGGACCTTTGTTACCCCCTTCATGCTTTGTCTTTATGGATTTGCCCTGTTTGTATCCGGCAAGGCATATCAATTCAAGCCCCTTGTTACAGGAGGGATCATTTGCTGGGTCGCTACCCTGGTATTGCTTGTTTCTTTCCATCATCCGCATCTGCTGAAGATTCAGGAAATGGTATTGTTCATATCGGTTATTTTTGGCTTTATCATTCCCGGGCATCTGCTCCGGAAAAAAGAAAACAGCCATGTATAAGGAGCTTGATCCGTTGCTTCATTCCCAGTTGCGGTTAGCCATTATGTCGATACTGATCAGCTCAGAGGAGGCTGATTTTGTTTTTATACGTGAAAACACCGGCGCTACTGCAGGGAACCTTAGTATTCAGATTGAAAAACTAAGGGAGGCAGGCTACATTGAAGTCACCAAAGCCTTTCGGGGTAAGATACCACGAACAACCTGTAAAAAAACATCCACAGGAATAGAGGCGTTTGAAAAATACGTTGAAACCCTGAAAAGTTATATTGGGCTAAGGTAGTCGATATGTCCGAAAAACGAAAAGTTGTTATACCAGAAAAATATCGTAAAAAGCATAAATAATGAGCTCATACTCACCATTATCTGCTCTTAAAAACGAGTTGCTTTCTGCATCGCGCCCACCTATATAATTGATTATCATTCATTTGAACCAATAGTATCTGATTTATCAGTGTTCATATCTGACACTGATAATCAATGCTTTACAAAAATTGAAAACTTACGATTATTCGTGCAATAAAATGTAATAAATCACACTTATTCGTGCGATATTTTGTATATTTGCACAAAATCAACGTATGGAACGGTTCGCATTAGCATCTCTGTCGAAATGGAAAAAGTCAAAGAACAGGAAGCCTTTGATCATCCAGGGAGCCAGACAGGTGGGGAAAACCTGGCTCATGAAAGAGTTTGGAAAAAGGGAATATGACCAGGTTGCCTATATCAATTTCGAATCTTCAGATTCCCTGAAATCAATTTTCAAGGAAGATTTTGATATATTCAGGCTGATCACTGCCTTTCAAATCGAAACCGGGATCAGGATAGATCACGAAAATACATTGATCATTCTTGATGAGATCCAGGAAGCAGTAAAGGGGATCACCTCCCTTAAGTATTTTTGCGAGAATGCTCCGCAGTATCATATCATCGCTGCCGGCTCACTTCTCGGGATCACGTTGCATCAGAAAACATCCTTTCCCGTCGGAAAAGTGGACTTTCTGACCCTCTACCCCATGTCATTCAACGAATTTTTATTGGCCCTGGGCCAGGAAATGCTTTTTGAACTGCTTCAAAGCAATGACTGGCCGATGATCACGAACTTCAAAGCAAAACTTATAGGCCATCTCCGTCATTATTATTTTATCGGGGGCATGCCTGAAGCAGTCAGTTCTTTCATCAGTGAAAATGATTTTGACCGGGTAAGAACCATCCAGAAAAATATTTTATCAGCTTATGAGCATGATTTTTCAAAACATGCGCCCGCTGAGATTGTTCCCCGGATAAAAATGTTGTGGCAATCCATTCCTTCCCAGTTATCCAAAGAGAACAAGAAGTTTATTTACGGTGTCGTTAAACAGGGGGGCAGGGCAAAGGAGTTCGAACTTGCCCTGGCCTGGCTGACAGATTGCGGACTGGTGCACAAAATCCACCGCATTTCCAAAGCAGCCGTACCATTGGTTGCTTACCAGGATACATCGGCTTTCAAACTGTATATCCTCGATGTCGGGCTGCTGTCTGCCATGGGAGGCCTGACCAAACAGACAATTCTCATTGGAAATTCGATATTCAGCGAGTTCAAAGGAGCCCTTGCTGAGCAGTTTATCCTGCAGCATCTTAAAACCAGGCAATTTTTTCAGGTTTTCTACTGGTCATCCGATACCTCCAGGGGTGAACTGGATTTTGTAATCCAAAACAACGATCGTGTCATCCCGATTGAAGTAAAAGCAGAGGAAAACCTGAAAGCAAAAAGCCTGAAGTCCTTTTTTGAAAAGTTCAATCCGACAATGTCTGTCAGAACCTCAATGTCAGATTATCGGAAAGAAAGCTGGCTGGTCAATGTTCCGCTATATGCGATTGATACTTTTTCTTTCTGAATAAAAATTTTGGGGCATGAATTGGATATTCCGTGCTAATTGACCCCTCTTATACGCATCAAATTGACCCCTCAAAGTTAACTGCCCGTTTTTAACATTTACCATACCTCAGAATGCCTTAAGCAAAGTTAAACTTTATTGCATTGTTATTATATTCATTTCCTTTTTCATTCCGTATCTTTTTCTCAAAGATTCTCCGTTAAGCTCTATCCTGTGGGCATCGTGGACAATGCGGTCAAGGATTGCATCAGCGATGGTTTGTTCCCCGATTATATCGTACCAGTTTACCACCGGTAGCTGCGAGGTAATGATTGTTGAATGGTTGCCATGTCGGTCTTCCATGATCTCAAGCAGCATATTACGGTTCTGACTGTCCAAGGGCTGTAGACCAAAATCATCAATAATAAAAAGGTCCTGCTTTTCAATACGGGCAATTTCTTTTACATAAGATCCGTCTGCCCTGGACATTTTTAGTTTGGAAAAAAGCTTTGATGCATTGGTGTACAAGACAGAATGCCCGAGCATACACGCCTGATTACCCAAGGCTGAAGCAACAAAGCTCTTGCCTATATAATGTAAAATTTTACATTAGGTCGGAAAAACCTACATTGCCGCCGGATTGTGTTATGATGCCCTGCGCAATGGTTATCGTGCCATGTTCCGCAGCATTTACCAGATCGTTCATGTGATCCAAATGAAATCGGTTACTGCCACCGCCGCTGCAGAATACAAAAGACTGCTCAGGGCCCAGCTACTGGTTATCGACGACATTATGATGTTCCCGTTGGAAAAAGAGATAGCTGTTGGGCTTTTTCAATTGATAAACCAGATGTTTGAACGATCATCCTTTATCATTACCACCAATAAAAATCCCAAGGAATGGGCTCAGCTACTAAACGATGAATCATTGGCTGCAGCACTACTCGATCGGATTTTATACCATTGTGAAGTAATAAAACTCTCGGGGAAAAGCTATCGGCTGGAAAACAGAAAAACTATTTTTAATCAAGCAAAAATCTGATTGTATGGATGTTAAAATGGGTAATAACATTAAAAATCATTGTGCGCAGGCCATGTTATTCTCATTTTAATATCCAGCTATAAAAATTTATAAACCGATGTTAAACCGATAATTAACCGTAGTATTTTTATGCAGCAAAGTAGGGAATCTTATTTGCCAAAAAACGTCCATTGT
>JBAXKG010000029.1:0-33692 GCA_037137455.1 Bacteroidota bacterium | reverse complement strand
TCACCATCTTTAGAAATGCTTGATCCAACACCTCCGTGTCAAATGTTGCCTGCCATTGAAATTTTTCCAGATCGTGAGGGCTTTGGCATTGTCTTCCAGCTGGGGGTTGGTAACAGCCTTTTTAATGCCATGCTTGAGATAAGCCCTGTGCATCTCGTTATAATACAATGCATTAACGCCTTTTGCATGGTAATCGGGACGAACACCATTCAGGTACATATCAATGATGTCGTTCTTTTTGATGGCCATCAGAATGTATAGAAAACCAAATGGGAACAATTTCCCGTCGCATTTCTGTAGCGCCTTTGTCAGGGAAGGCATTGAAATACCAAAACCAACAATATCATCCTGTTCATCAACCACAAATGAAACGAACTCAGGACGGATGAAACCAAAATAGGCTTTGGTATACATATCAATCTGCTTCCGGGTCAGGGCGGTATAACCATAAAGATCGCCAAAAGCCTCATTCAGTGTATTAAACATTTTGGGAGCGTAAGGCAACAACTCTTTTGCTTTTTTAGCTTTGACCAGTCTTAGTTTATATTTCTCCTGTACAAGCAGGGATAAACGGTCAACCTTTTCAGGAATAGTGGGGGGAATTTCAAATTCATACTGAACCCAATCGGCGGCTTTTTCATAGCCCAGCTTTTCCATATGCTCCACATAATATGGATAGTTATAAATGGAAGCCAGGGTGGCCAGTTCCTCAAACCCCTTGATCAGCATTCCTTCATTATCCATATCCGAAAAGCCAAGCGGGCCGTGGATACCATTCATGCCCTTTGACCGGCCCCATTCCTTAACTGTATCAAGAAGAGTTTGAGAAACTTCATGGTCATCGATAAAATCGATCCAGCCAAACCGCACCAGTTTCTCATTCCAGCGCTCATTGGCTTTATGATTAATAATGCCGGCGATACGTCCCACTATCTCTTTGCCACGGAAAGCAATCCAATACTCAGCCTCACAAAAATCAAAAGCAGGGTTTTTTACCCTGCTCAGTGTATTCATTTCGTCGAGCCGCATTGGCGGACACCAGAATTTGTTCCCTTTGTAAAGTTTGTTTTGAAAAGCAATGAACCGTTTAAGATCCTTTTTTGTATTTACCTTTATTACTTCAATCGGGTCGTTGTTTATCATCAGTTTTATTTTGAGATAATGTGGAGCTTCTTCCCCAGTTTCTCAAATTTCTCCAACGCGATATCAACTTGCTCTTTCGTATGGGTCGCCATGAGGGAAAAGCGGATCAATGTATTGTCCTTGCTGACGGCCGGAGCCACCACAGGGTTTACAAAAACGCCTTCATCCAGTAACATCCTGGTGATGGTAAGGGTTTTAATCTGGTCGCGGATATACAATGGAATGATCGGAGTAACAGTATTGCCTATGTCAAATCCCAGTTTCCTGAAATTATCTATTGCATAATGGGTAACAGACCAGAGATTTTTGATACGTTCTGGTTCACTTTTGATGATTTCAAGCGCTGCAAGAACAGCTGCCGCTGAAGCAGGTGTGGCAGATGCGCTAAAGATCAGGGTGCGTGAGTTGTGCTTTATATAATTGATAGTTTCAAAATCGCTGGCAATAAAACCACCCAGGGCGGCAAGCGATTTTGAAAAAGTGCCCATGATAAGGTCAACCTTATCTGAAAGGCCAAAGTGACTGCCTGTCCCGGCTCCAAACTTGCCCAAAACCCCAATGGCATGAGCATCATCGACCATGATGGTCGCTTCATATTTTTCAGCCAATTTGACGATTTCAGGAAGGTTAGCAATGTCACCATCCATACTAAACACGCCATCAACAACGATCAACTTGATCCGGCCTGGCTCACACTTTTTAAGAATTGACTCCAGTGAATGCATGTTGTTATGACGAAATTTCAACACCTTGGCAAAGGACAACCGCGTAGCCTCGATGATAGAAGCGTGATCGAGCTCATCGATCAGAATATAATCATTGCGGCCGGTTACTGTAGGGATGACTCCCAAATTAACCTGAAAACCGGTACTATAAACGAGTGAAGCTTGTTTTCCAACAAATTCGGCTAACTTATTTTCAAGTTCTATATGAATATCCAGGGTTCCGTTCAGGAAGCGGGAACCGGCACATCCGGTACCATACTTTTCAGTCGCCTTGATTGCAGCCTCCTTGATCTTGGGGTGATTCGTAAGTCCCAGGTAGCTGTTCGAACCAAACATCAGCACCTTCTTACCTTGCATGGTTACTACAGTATCCTGATCCGATTCAATCATCCGGAAGAAAGGATAGATCCCCATCTTTTCTACTTTCTGGGGCTCTGTGTAGTGGGCTAATTTACGCTGTAAAATCCTCATTTGTCTGTTTTTCTGAAATAAAAAAATAGCGTGCAAAGGTACAAAGAAAATATTACATATTCTGATCTGAAAAATCGCGACCGGCCTTTAACGCATTTAAATTAAGATCAACGATTTTATCTCCTTTTTTCTGGAAGATAAAACGAATCGCATCCTCGAGTTTCTTATAATCCATATCCAGGAATGGAGAAGCAGCGCCAAGGATGACAATGTTGGCTGCCTTAGCCGATCCGGCTTCTTTGGCTGTTGCTTCGGCATCCAGGGCAATATGATGAGGAACCTTTGCAATTTCACCGATGATTTTATCAATTTCCGGATAATTGGGTATGTTGTTGAATGGGCGGGTGTTGGTTATTACCCAGCCTTCGCTTGAGAGATATGGGAGATAGCGGAGAGATTCGAGGGGCTCAATCGAAATTATCATATCAGCCTGGCCAAATGGGATCAGATCAGAGGCAATTTCATGGTGCGAAATACGGAGGTTCGACATGACATCGCCTCCACGCTGACTCATTCCATGAACTTCCGATTGCTTCAGAAACATGCCCTGCTCCAATGCAGCATATCCTATAATGGAAGCAATGGATATGATTCCCTGTCCGCCAACACCTGCTAAAATTATATCCTTTTTCATCACTGGTTCGATTTATGTATCCCTGAACTTTTCCCTCATACGTTTGTCAATGGCAACGATGCATTCGCGACGCGGAATAATAACTGAAACTCCCGGATATGCCAGTTCTTCTTTAATAATGGCAACATTTTCCCCGTGATATTTTTTCAACGGTTTCAGAATGCGGATATGCGATTCCTCTACGCCAAGTCCTTTACAAATATCTTCAATCTTTCCAAATCCAGGTGAATTCTGTCCACCGGTCATCGCAGTCGTACCATTATCCAGGATCACAATTGTGATTGGCGATTTGTCATTGATAGCATCAAGCAACCCGGTCATGCCCGAATGGGTAAATGTAGAATCGCCGATCACGGCAACGGAAGGGATCAATCCGGCATCAGCTGCACCCTTGGCCATTGTTATTGACGCCCCCATATCAACACAGGAATTAATAGCTTCATATGGTTTTAACGCACCTAGCGTGTAGCAGCCAATATCGGAAAATACACGACCATTGGATAAATCGGCAAGTGTTTCATTTAAGGCATAAAAGGAATCGATGTGCGGACAACCACTGCATAATGAAGGCGGGCGGCCAACCACGATTTCGGGAACAGGTAAACCAAAAGTATCGGGTTTCCCTAATGCAACGGCAACCAGGTTAGGATTCAACTCCCCGTCGCGTGGAAGAGTTCCATCGAGGCGTCCTTTAACTATCAATCCACGTCCAAGGTAGCCTTTCAACAACTCTTCAACTAAAGGATAGCCATCTTCGATCACCAAAATTTCGTCACATTCATCGGCCATTTTTTCAACAAGAGTGCGTGGAATGGGATACTGCCCAATTTTCAACACCGGATTTGGCACATTTCGGTCGGAAAAATTTTCCAAAAGATAATTATAGGCAATACCGCAAACAATAATGCCCCTCGACTTATCATGGCCATCAAAATATTTATTAAAAGGCGATGATTCCGACTCGGCGATAAAAGATGCTTGATCCTTTAAAAGGTTTTTATAACGCTTTTTTGCAATATTGGGCAACAAAACAAACTGCCGCAGGTCGGAGGGCATTTTCAATTCGTTCTGATTTCTGATTTCCGTATTTCTCACCACTCCGGAACGTGAATGGGCCAGGCGGGTAGTAATGCGGAGCAACACAGGAACCTTGTACTTTTCAGAAAAATTAAAGCCATAATGTACCATGTCATAAGCTTCCTGCTGATTGGCAGGCTCAAGTATCGGGACCTGGGCAAATTTGCCGAAGAAACGCGAATCCTGCTCATTTTGAGAGGAATGCATCGATGGGTCATCGGCAGCGACCACAATTATGCCTCCGTTGGCGCCTGTAATTGCAGAATTGATAAAAGGATCTGCAGCAACATTCAAACCGACATGCTTCATGCACACCATGGCACGTTTACCTGCATATGACATACCAAGCGCCGATTCCATGGCCGTTTTTTCATTGGCTGACCAATTGGAATGGATATGATTGTCGTGCGCAAATTTTGAATTCTGGACAAATTCAGTAATCTCGGTGGAAGGAGTTCCCGGATAAGCATATATACCCGTTATACCTGCATCCATGGCAGCCTGCGCGATAGCTTCATCCCCAAGTAGCAATAACTTCTGCATAGCCTGTTTTAAAAGGTAGTTCAACTTTTACAAAAGTAAAAATATTTTCTTAATTGCGAATTGATTGTGGGGCCGGTTTTTACTTTTTTTCCTCAATGATTATTACTACTTTTGCGTGTTATTCCTGATTATAATCAATATAATGAAATGAAGTTTCCCCAAGGATTGCTAATATTTGTAATGCCTGTTCTGCTTTTCTTATTCCCATGGCAACAATGTCTTGCCCAAAATGGCTCAATCCGTGGATTTGTTTATGAACAGGAAACCGGTGAACCTGTATTATTCACAAATGTTTATTTGTTTAAAACAACCATAGGTGCACCAACCGATGCCAACGGTTATTTCGCCATTACCAAAATTCCGCCCGGACAATATTTCCTTATGGTTACCTATGTTGGGTTTGACACGCTAAAAATTCCGGTTATTGTTAAAGGTAACGATCTGCTATCAAAAAAGCTTTATCTCGCCAAATCTACTGTTCAGCTTGATGAAGTCAGCATTTCAGCGGCCCGTCAGGATAAGGTCAGGGAAACGCAGACAAGCATTATCAAAATCACTCCTAAAGAAATTCAATCAATCCCTACCATTGGCGGCCAACCCGATCTGGCCCAGTATTTACAAATTCTTCCCGGCGTTATTTTCTCAGGCGACCAGGGAGGCCAGTTGTATATCCGCGGCGGTCCCCCGATTCAAAATAAGGTGTTGTATGACGGGATGATTATATATAACCCGTTCCATTCAATTGGACTCTTTTCAGTTTTTGATGTCGATATCCTGAAAAACGTGGATGTTTATACGGGTGGATTTGGCGCTGAATATGGAGGGCGGCTCTCCTCTGTGATGGATGTTACAACGCGCGATGGAAACAAGAACCGTTTGGCCGGAAAGTTTGATATCAGTACATTCGGCGCTAAAGCGTTGCTCGAAGGTCCTATCCATAAGCAAAAAAACGAGGACGATGCCAGCGCGACTTTTCTTCTATCAATCAAGAACTCATATCTGGCGGAATCAAGCAAAATATTTTATAAGTACATCAATGAAAACGGACTTCCATATAACTATCTGGATATCTACGGAAAAATCGCAATAAATGCCCCGAATGGCAGTAAGGTTAATCTGTTCGGATTTAATTTTACCGATAAGGTAAATTATTCCATCCTGAGTGATTACAATTGGAAAGCCTATGGAGGCGGATTAAATTTTCTGGCCATCCCCGGGAAAAGTTCTGTGTTGATCGAAGGAAACTTTGCATATTCCTCGTATAAGGTTGAGATGCAGGTACAGGATCAATCACCCAGGTCCAGTTCAATCGCCGGATTCAACGGAGGATTGAATTTCACCTACTTTTTTGGTCGCGATGCGCTGAAATACGGACTTGAACTCGCGGGGTACAAAACAACCCTCGATTTTTATAACAGCGTGAACCGGAAAATTGGAGGCGATCCACAGAATTCAACAGAAGTATCGGTTTTTGTAAAATACAAATGGATGCCGGGCAAATTCATAATTGAGCCGGGAATCAGGTTCCAATATTATGCCTCTTTGTCGGCTGCTTCTCTCGAACCCCGCCTGGCTATCAAATACAACATTGCTAAAAATTTCCGGCTTAAAATGGCTGCCGGTATGTACTCCCAAAACCTGATCAGCACAACCTATGATAAAGATGTGGTTAACCTTTTTTATGGATTCATAACCAGTCCGTTGAGCCTGCCTACAGAATTTGATGGCAAAAAGGTAAACAGCAGATTGCAAAAATGTAACCAGGTTGTTTTTGGGTTTGAGTTGGATCTGTTTAGCAACCTGTCGTTGAATGTTGAAGGTTATTATAAATACTATCCCCAACTTTTCAGCCTGAACCGGAATAAATTATATGATGACACGCCTGAAAATGCCAATATCCCCGACTATTACAAAAAGGATTTTTCGATGGAAACAGGCGATGCTGAAGGAGTGGATTTTTCTCTCAAATATGATTGGAAAAGAATCCATTTCTGGGTAACCTATTCTCTTGGATTTATTCACCGTAATGATGGTAAGGTCAGTTTTGTTCCGCCTTATGATCGCAGGCATAATCTGAATATTGTTTCTTCATTCACCTGGGGTAAAAAATCGGGATGGGAACTCGATGCCAGGTATAACTTCGGCTCCGGCTTCCCATTTACCCAAACGGGAGGGTTTTATGAGCAGGTAACATTTGAAAACATGGGTACAGATTATACGACCGCTAATGGCACCCTGGGGATTCTTTACGGAGATTACAACAAAGGTCACCTTCCCTATTACAGTCGTCTTGATATAAATCTGAAGAAGATATTCTTTTTTGGAAAAGGTATGAAGTTTGAAATTAATCTAAGCGTGACCAATGCCCTTAATCAGCAGAACATTTTTTACTTCGACCGTGTATCTTATACCCGCGTTGACCAAATGCCACTTATGCCAAGTCTCGGCCTGAGTTTCAGTTTCTAATAGCCAATAAACATTATTAATATATTTATTTAATAGTCGTATTAATTATAAATATTTATTACGGCCGAAGGCTCTTTAAAATAACGGTTATGTTTTCCCGCTTTCTGTTCTCAATCAGGTTATGAAATTCTGTCTCTGTCATACCAGTCAATACTTTCAAAACAGGAGTCGACAGGAACAGTACCAGATTCAATGAAAGAATGGTCAGCATAAGGTCTATCGCTGTCATTGGCCTGATAACCCCTTTTTCTATTTCTATCCTTAATTCATTTTCCAACTGAATAAAATACGATTTGGGCAGATCCCCGATTTTTTCTTTAAGCAAATTAAGCCGATGAGGATTTGTATTTAGTTCATTGAAGAAAAGAAACGGTAGTTTTGGATTTGCTTTCAGAAAATCATATTGCATTTCAATCTTCTTTCGTATTTTTTCTTCGAAAGATACATTTTCCTGCACGTTCTGAAAAAACAGAGAGACAAACCTTTCGGCATTGTTTTCGAAAACAGCCTCGAATAATCGCTCTTTTGTCCTAAAATAATAATGAACCAATGCCTGATTACATCCCGCTATCCTGGCTATTTCAGTGGTTGAAGCCAATGCAAATCCCTTTTCGAGAAACAATTTTTCAGCTGTTTCCAGAATGATCTGTTCCGTAGTATTATCATTATTTTGTTTCAGCATATATTTAATTGTTATATTTAATAACTAAATTAATAATGCAAAGAAACATCATTTTGATTAAAAAATCAAATTTTTGATTGGATTTAATAATTTTTTTGCGATTCCGCTCCGGTGATAACATCGACACTCGAGCCGCAGCCAAGTCTGTTAGCGCCTGCATTGATCATTTCAATAGCCTGATCAAAATTCCGGATACCGCCACTGGCCTTGACGCCCATGTGAGGTCCGACAATTTTGCGCATTAACGCTACATCATGGACCGTAGCCCCGCTACCTGAAAATCCGGTACTTGTTTTAACAAAATCAGCGCCCGCCCTCTTGGATATTTCACAGGCAATAATTTTTTCCTCATCAGTTAATAATCCTGTTTCCAGAATCACTTTCAAAACAGTGGCACCTCTGCATGCTCTTTTAATTGCCCTGATATCTTCTTCAACCAGCTTTAAATTTCCGGATTTTAATGCGCCTACATTGATCACCATATCCAGTTCTTCTGCGCCATTTCCGATAGCAATCCGGGCTTCAAATGCCTTACTTCGTGTATCCATTTCACCCAGGGGAAAACCAATAACAGAGCAAATCTTAACATTCGTTCCCCTCAGCTTTTTAGCCACAAAAGGAATCCACGAGGAGTTTACGCAAACCGACTTGAATTTATATTTGACCGCTTCATTACAAAGTTGTTCAAACTGGCTAACCACCGCTTCAGGTTTCAAAAGGGTATGATCAATGTAACTTGCCAGCTCTGCAGCCGACATTAAAGGCTTTGAAGATGAGGAAGGAACATTTTCGTGTCTCTTTTCACCCTGTGTCTCAGACTTCTGGTTAAGCCTTTGAATAACTTCATTAGTAATTCTGTCAATTAATTCATTTTGATCCATATTATTTTCCCTCTTTTTCTATTGACATCATTTTATTAATCCTCGGCCAGTGCCGTCCGCCTTCAAATTTTGTCTCAAGCCACAATTTTGCCATAGCACACAATTCTTCCTTTTGATGCTGTGAGGTGCCCATGGTCAGTACATTTGCATTATTATGTTCCCTGCTGTTGACGATTGTTTTAGTACTCCAGCATAAGGCTGCCCTTACCCCGTGAACTTTGTTACAGACCATTGAAGACCCGATTCCTGCAGCATCTAACATAATTCCCCGTTCACATTCACCGCTCACGACTTTTCGGGCCACTGCAACTGCAAAATCAGGATAATCAACTTTAACATCACTGTTGTTCGTTCCTACATCGACCATTTTATATCCCGCACATTCTAAATATCGCTTCAGCATTTCTTTCGCATCATACGACCCGTGGTCGGCGCCGATGGCTACTCCTTTGATTTTAGGATGTGCATTTATTTCACTTTGTTTATCCATACCAATTATCATGCGCCTGTATTTCTTTAACCTTCTCAAGGAAATTTATAAATTAGGATCATATTGAATTTCATCAACGATCCCGGCTATGACAGCTTTAACTGTAAATGTATCCGGCTCACCCATTATCAATCTCGCAGAACCTCCTTCTTCCAGAACCAGAACGGTATCACCCTCGCCAGCCTGAACTGTATCTATTGCAAGAAGAGATTTGCCGTTGAATTTTCCATCAGGGTTTATAGGTTGAACAATCAAAATCTTTCTTGATTCATACCCTGTGGCTTTAATGGTAGAAACTACATTTCCGGTAACTTTTGCAAGTATCATCTTTGATCTTTTAAAAAAATGTTGTCAACTATTCCAACGATTGCCGCATCACATGGATTCATAAGTGTTTCCAGTATCCTTCCAGCCTCTTTACTTGTTTCATAATAGATCAGATCACCTGTTCCCGACTGAATTGTATCGAATGCCACAATGGGATCGCCATAAGGCGCCAAACGTTCATCGAGCGGTTGAACCAGAAGCAGTTTAATCCCTTCAAATGACTCTACTTTTTTTGTACTTACCACTCTGCCTGTAACTCTTCCTAACCTCATATTATCCTGAAATAATCAACCAATGTACAACGTCTTTCTCTTGTGAAGGTCCTGGCCCTGGTCACTCCTTCTCCCGTTGGACTTGCGATAGTAAAAGATGCAAAACCGGCGCCACCATAACCCAGACCTGCATAGCTGGGGCCATTCTTTATAAAAATCGAGCAATTCATTGCTTTAGCCATTTTACTAAGCTTCGCAATGTTAAGAGAGTGCATTATGGCTGTATGCCTGAAACCATGTTCACATTCAACAGCCAGATCAATAGCTTCATCAACATCTTTTACACGAACTAAAGGCATTACAGGCATCAGTTGTTCGGTCCATACCAGAGGATGTTCCCTTCCTACTTCACAAAGCAAAAGCCGGGTCGATGGCGGAACCACTAATCCGATCTCCCTGGCAATAAAATCTGCATTTTTACCAATAAATTTTTTCTCTGCATATCCCTCTTTTCCCGGGCCACCTGGTTCGCAGATTACAAGATCGGTAATTTTTTTTATCTGTTCATTATTTAATTCGAAGGCTCCGTTTTTCTTCAATTCTTCCTTTAACCGGTCGGCAACAGAGGCCACAACGATAATTTCTTTTTCACAAATGCAAATGATATTGTTATCAAAACCGGCCCCATTCACTATATCTCTGCCCGCTTTTGCAAGATCAGCGGTTTCATCTACCACACAGGGAGGATTCCCGGGTCCGGCGGCAATGACCTTTTTCCCGCTGTTCATCGCAACCCTCACCACTGCCGGGCCTCCGGTTACCACGAGAATGGCTATATCCGGATGAGACATCAGTTCTTTCGCCGATTCAATGGTAGGTTCATCAATGCAAGCCAGAAGATTTGTGGGTCCGCCTGCTTCTGTAATTGCCTTATTAAGCAGGTTGATTATCCAGGCTGACATTTTTTTTGCCGAAGGATGAGGGTTAAAAACTACTGCATTTCCGGCAGCAATCATACCGATGCCATTACTGATTATGGTCACGGCAGGATTTGTACTTGGTGTAATAGATCCGATCACGCCATAGGGGGCTCTTTCTACAAGGGTTAACCCATCATCATCGGAAAAGGATTCAGGAACAATATCTTCGATGCCCGGTGTTTTATTAATTCCGAGTTCATTTTTAACGATCTTATCTTCCCAACGCCCCAGACCGGTTTCTTCATGTGCCATGCGTGAGATAATTTCATTATTGGCAAGAGCTGTTTTCCGGATGTTTGCAATAATGTTTTTCCGTGTTTCCAGCGATAGTCTGTTCAATTCAATGAAAGCCAGTCCGGCTGCATGTATTGCTTCGTTTATGTCGGCAAATACACCGGCATTTCCAGATCTGACATCCTCCTTGGCAGGATAAAGGTTCATGTCATTGATGACCTCCTGTACCAACCGGCGTATATTTTTTTCCAGATTATCCATTGATTTAACTATCTGTTAAAAAAATAAGGTTTTATTTCAGGATGTGGTTGTGGAATCAGGGTTGCCATGCAAAGAAGTTCCTTCGCCCGGGCTTTTGCAGTTCCGGCTTCGAGGGCCACTTCCATTGCATCAAGCGCTCCATGCATTTTAACATATGATTTACCGCCAAAACCAATAGCAAGGCGTATTTCGATTATTTTTACACCACCTGCTTTTGCTGCCCGGTCGCCGGCTTCGATGCTTGATACTACCGACAATGTTTCAATGATTCCAATGGAATTCCAATCATCGCTGACAATAACCTTTCCGATGGCTGGCACAACATCCGGATGAACCATTGGAAGAAACAAGCTGTCGACGATAAAATTTTTACCGGTTTCGTAACCCTTATTGAAAGAATATTCTACAGAAGCCACATCACCACTGAAGACGATCAGATATTTACCCGGACAGATAGTCCTTGCCTCGATGATTCTGACCGGCGCAATTTTTACTATTTCATCAAGCGCTTTTATTCCGATAGCAATGCTGCTAAACTCCAATACGCCCAAAACCATTAAGTCCACATATTCCCTATTATTTTCTGTAAATTACCCTGTCATTTTCGTCAATCAGGTCAACAATGCCAACGACCAATGCATCAAACGGTTTGTTCACTGTAACCGGGGTTTCTCTTGAAGGGCTTCCTTCAGTCACCAACACAAGTTCATCATATCCGGCCCCGATGATATCGAGCGCTACAAGATAATCGCTTTTTTTTTCGCCGTGTTGATCTGTTTTTTCTACCAGAAGGTAACGCGCTCCTTCTATACCATCATTTCTTGTACTGCAAACTACTGTTCCGACTACTTTTCCAAGTACCATTATTCACTTAACTATTTTTCTCATATGTATAATTGCCATCTTTTTCAATATAATCAACGATGGCAATAATGGCTGAATCAGAGGGTCTTCCCTCGGTTACATCAGTATATCTGGCGCTGCTCCCTGAAACGTAAAAAACAATTTCTCCAACTCCGGCGCCGACACTATCCATTGAAACAACAAAGTCACCCTTGCCTTTCATTGTCACAGGGTCGATTTTTTCAAGAAGTAAAAATTTAATTCCTTCGATTTTCCGGGCTTTATGACTGGAAACGACTGTTCCGACTACCCTTGCCAAAACCATTTTGAATGACGAATTAAAAATGACGAATGACGAATGATTACTTTTTTACAGTGCCTCTTCCCAAAGGCAAGGCGCTGTCAACATTTTGATGCGGTCTTGGAATTACATGCGATGAAACGAGTTCCCCGACTTTTTGTGCAGCCTGGACTCCTGCATCGACTGCAGCCCTAACAGAAGCAACATCCCCGCGAACAATAGCGGTGACATATCCTCCCCCGATCTTTTCATAGCCGATCAATTCTACTTTAGCAGCTTTGACCATGGCATCAGATGCCTCCACCATAGCAGTAAAACCCCTGGTTTCTAACATTCCCAATGCTTCTGACGTGTTATCATTCATAAATATTTCTCCTTTTTAGTACCTTATTTGTTCTTATTTGTAATCTTCCCTTCCAGATATTTCGGCCAGACGTTTTTCTACTATTGTTTTACATTCCAGCACTTCTGCTTCTTCACCTCCGATGTAAACCCTGCCGAATTTACCAAATCCCATCACATCAATGATGTTGATATGTGCCGCTTTTTCAGCTTCATTTGCAGCATAATATGCATATCCGGCAGGTTCAACTTCAAGCACAAACAAAGTGTCGCCCCTCAGAAGCATCATGCCCATTCTTGTTCTGTTGATAAGCTGTGCATGATGATCATCCACATTTTTGATCAACTGACTTGTAAGGATCCTTGGTTTAATTCTGTCATATTCAATTTTATCGATAGCTTTCAACACTGCCTCCCCGGCCATTCTGGTATCGCCCTGGCTATCGGAATGTACTTCAAGCATACCATAAGCTCTCTCAACGACCTGCATTCCGGGTGTAACATGCGTTGCTTTCAAAGCAATGTCGGTAAGCGTATTGATCTCTATACCAGGCGAAATTTCTATGATACAGCATGCCTGTCCGGCTACGGGCAGATAACCTCTTGAAACTGTCGATAAATATGAGGCCATTTGTAACTGTAATGAATCCAGGAAAATATATGTCCTTAAGTCAATCATGGTTATTTTCCTTTCTTAGTTGTTTTTCCACCCAATGGTAACGCGGTATCGACATTTTCGTGAGGCCGTGGAATTACATGGGAGGAGACAATTTCTCCCACTTTTTCGGCAGCCCTTATTCCGGCATCAACTGCAGCGCGAACTGCAGCAACATCGCCACGTACAATCGCTGTGACATATCCGCCACCTGTTTTTTCATAGCCGATCAGCTCCACTTTTGCCGCCTTTACCATGGCGTCGGATGCTTCGACCATAGCTGAAAAGCCTCTGGTTTCAATCATGCCCAGTGCCCTCATTTCATTATTTTCCATACGCGTTCCTCCTAGTTAAAAAGTGTGATTGTGATTTTTTTACCATTCAAATCATATTAAACCTTATTCCAAAGAGAGATTCAGGTACAAATGTAGTTTTTTTTATACAATATTAATGCTGGTTGAACCAGGTGCAGGAAGGAAAAAAATATGCCTGACAGCCAAATATAATTATTTTTTGGAGGGAAGTTTTTTTTGCCTGCTTTCAATTTCCCGAATTACTTTGTCGTACATTATTAACATTTCTGAAGGGTTCTGGCTGTAATACTTCATGTTCGCGTCATACCTGCCGCGACTGATATGATATTTATTAAATATCCCTTCATAATAAAAAATCGTTTTGTCTTTCGAATCAAGGCCTTCATTTCGTTCAATTGATAGCGCTGCTTCAATCATATGAACATCGGCTAGTATATGAATCATTTTTTCGCTCGAAATCAATGAATCGGCAGGCATAGGATTTGTGGCAGAGGAAAAATCCTTCTTTTCCGCACATGAAACCAGCAGTAAAAACAGGCAAACCGCAACCCTTAAAGGAGAATGGAATATCATTTTTTCCGCAGGTGATATTCCTTATTCAATGCATCAAGTACCGACCTGGTGATGTCAAGAGTATCATTTGACACCAGTATCTCCCCACCGGTTTTAAATCCCATGATATAATCGAACTGATACTGACGATTGAAGCGTTTCAAAAAAGTCGTCACACTATCGATCAGCCGTAAATTCATGTTCATTTCCTGCTCAGCGACCTGTTGGGTATAACGTTCTTTTTTCTGCATGAGCAACTGCTGTTTTTGCATCAACTGTTCGTAAATCACCTTGGCCTTATCTTCAGCAATCGCATTGTTGGAAATCTGACGTTGAAAATCGGCTGCCTCTTTTTCCAGGGCCGACTGCTCTGATAAAACTTCCGATTGCAATCTCTTTCCCGTACTTTCCAAATCCCCACGAAGAATTTTGACATATTCGTAATTGGTATTCAGACTGTCGATATTTACAAATACTACTGAAAGCGCCTTCCCCGAAGCTTTCTGAGCATTAAGCGGCAGATTCGGTTCAGGTGATTTACGACTTATAAAAAAAAGTACATATAATACCACTAGTCCAATTAATAGGATTAACCCCAATAAAGTATTGAAATTAAAGGTAAAAAACGGAGTTTTGGATTTACTTTTCTCAAAATTATCTTCTTGCATATTGATTAGTTTTAATTTCCCAGTTCAGACATAAATTTTATGCGCATCAGCCGTATTTCGTCCTCAGTGAATTCATCTTCGCCCAACACTTTCATGGCCTCTTCAATAGAATCGGATTCAGCTTTGCGGAAGTACTCAAAAATTTCATCCTGGTGGTAAGGATCAACAAATTCATCGATGTAATACTTGATATCGATTTTTGTTCCCGAACTCACAATGCTTTCTATTTCAGTGACCAGTTCATCAAAACTAAGGTTTTTCGCCAATGCTATATCTTCAAGCGATACCTTGCGGTCGATACTTTGAATTATATAAACCTTGATACCCGATTTATTGACCACCGATTTTACTACCATATCCATCGGTCGGATAATCTCGTTCTCCTCAACATATTCTTTTATCAGGTCGAGGAAAGGTTTTCCATATTTCAAAGCTTTACCGGAGCCAACACCGGTGATTTGTTTCAGCTCATCCAGGGCAATCGGATATTGAATGGCCATATCTTCCAGCGATGGATCCTGGAATATCACGAAAGGTGGAAGTTTCTCTTTCCGGGCAATTTCCTTGCGCAAATCCTTCAGCAAGGCAAACAGGGTCTTATCAGCAGTACTGCTCTTGGATCCCAATGCTTCATAAAGCTCCTCCTCCTCCGGATTTTCAAAGTCATGATCATCGACAAGCATGACCGAATGAGGATTTTTCAGAAATTGGGTTCCTTCAGGACTGATTTTTAACAATCCGTAATTTTCAATATCCTTTGTCAGCAGGCGTTCGATAAGGGTTTGCCGTATCACGGCATTCCAGAATTTCTCATCACGGTCGGCCCCTTTGCCAAAAACCTCAAGTTTGTTATGCTTATACGACTTGATTGTGGCAGCAGTCTTTCCAAGGATAATATTGATGATGTGCTTGTTTTTAAACTGCTGTTTTACAGCAATTACAGTTTCAAGTACCAGTAGAACATATTGCTTTCCTTCAAACTTTTTCTTTGGATGCATGCAATTATCACAGTTCTGACAGTTTTCTTCTGTGTAAATCTCTCCAAAATAATGAAGTAATTGTTTGCGCCGGCATACCGAAGATTCGCTATAGGAAACAGTCTCCATCAGCAATTGTTTGGCAATTTCCTGTTCTGCAACGGCCTTCCCCTTTAAAAATTTTTCAAGTTTCTGAATATCATCGTAACTATAGAAGGCAATACAGTTTCCCTCACCATCATCGCGGCCGCCACGTCCTGTTTCCTGGTAATAACCTTCCAGGCTTTTAGGCATATCATAATGGATCACAAAGCGTACATCAGGTTTATCGATTCCCATTCCAAAGGCAATAGTGGCTACAATTACATCCACCTCTTCCATCAGGAATTTATCCTGGTTCTGACGTCGTGTTGATGCATCCAGCCCTGCATGGTAAGGTAATGCCTTGATTCCGTTTACCACAAAACTTTCGGCAAGTTCTTCCACCTTCTTACGGCTTAAACAATAAACAATGCCTGATTTACCTGTGTGTCCCTTGATAAACTTAATAATATCCTTAGTTACATTTTTGGATTTTGCACGAACCTCATAATACAGATTTGGCCTGTTGAAGGAAGAGAGAAAAACAGAGGCCTCCATCATATTAAGGTTCTTCTGGATATCCTGTTGTACCTTTGGAGTTGCCGTTGCAGTAAGTGCGATTACCGGCACTTTTTGCCCGATGGCGTCAATGATTGGCCTGAGCCTTCGGTACTCGGGCCTGAAATCATGTCCCCATTCCGAAATGCAATGCGCCTCATCGATAGCATAAAAAGATATCTGAATATTCTGCAAAAACTCAATGTTTTCCTCTTTCGTGATGGTTTCAGGCGCCACATAAAGCAACTTGGTCTTTCCATCAACAATATCTTGTTTAACCTGGGTTATCTCTTGCTTGCTGAGTGAAGAATTCATGAAATGTGCAATATTGTTCTCAGTGCCGAAACTCCTGATAGAATCTACCTGGTTTTTCATGAGAGCAATTAGTGGAGAAACAATGATGGCTGTTCCAGGCTTCATCATCGCAGGAAGTTGATAACACAGTGATTTTCCTCCACCTGTTGGCATGATAACAAAAGTGTCGAGATTTGCCAAAACACTTCGTATAATCAACTCCTGATTTCCCTTAAAGCTGTCATAACCAAATACTTTTTTCAATACATCATGAAGCTTATGCTCGTCCTTGATGGCCGTCATGTTTTGACTTTGATTTATTTTAGTACTTTTGTTCAGGGTAAGTTGATTTTTAAATTTTTTATATGCCTATATACAAATGTAAGTATAAACAGACGGAATAAACAAATTTATTAAAAAATAATTGTGCATTGAAAAATTTTCAGGCATTAAAAAAGATTGCAATCAATACAATCAGGGATGAAGCGAACGCAATAACAAATTTAATAAAATCTGTTGATGAAGATTTTTTAAATTGCGTTGACCTTATTTTGCATTCAAAAGGGCGTGTAATAGTGACCGGCATTGGAAAAAGCGCCATTATCGGACAAAAAATCGTTGCGACCTTTAATTCTACAGGTACTCCTGCAAATTTTCTACATGCCGCCGATGCTATTCATGGTGACCTGGGGACAATTCAAAAAGAAGACATCGTGATTTGCCTGTCAAAGAGCGGTGAAACGCCTGAAATCAAGATACTTGTTCCTTTGCTTAAAGAATATGGCAGTTCACTTATCGCTATTGTCGGGAATATGGAGTCGTTCCTTGCCAGTCAGGCCGATCTGGTTATTGATACTACCGTTGCGAAAGAGGCCTGTACGAATAATCTTGCCCCAACTTCGAGTACAACCGCGCAGATGGTGATGGGTGATGCACTTGCCGTGTGCCTGCTCGAAGCCCGTGGTTTTACGTCAAATGACTTTGCCAGGCTTCATCCCGGCGGGGCGATCGGGAAGCGGCTCTATATGAAGGTAAGTGATCTCTACCCCGGCAATCGTGTTCCCCAGGTCCAACACGATGACACCATTCAAAAGGTCATCATTGAAATATCTTCAAATCGGCTGGGTGCCACTGCAGTGCTTGAAGAACAAACTTTGACCGGAATCATCACCGACGGCGACCTGCGTCGCATGCTTGAAAAAAACACAGATATCAGCAAATTGTCTGCCTCTGATATTATGACAAAAAACCCCAGAACAATTGCTTCGGATACCCTGGTCGTAAACGCATTGAGCCTCATGCGCAATAATAACATTACCCAACTTTTGGTTGTCGATAAAAATAAATACAAAGGGGTTATCCACCTTCACGATATCCTCCGTGAAGGAATTTTATAAAATGAGGCATCGTTTTGCACTTTTCTTTTGCTTTCTGGCTTTTACATATTCTTCCTCTGCCCAGGTTACGAAGATTATGGGATCGGTGCGCGATTTTCAATCCAAAGAACCAATTCCCTTTGTAAACATTGTGATCACAGGAACTACCGCCGGAACGCTGACCGATTTCAATGGAAATTATTCGCTTGAATTCAAACAAAAAGGCGATTCAATCAAAGCATTTCTGATCGGATATAACGGTATTACTAAAGATATTCATCGTAACCAGTTTCAAACTATCGATTTTTATCTAACTCAGCAAAATCTGAATCTCCCGGAGGTAACGATAAAATACTCGGGCAATCCGGCTGAAGAGATTATAGAAAATGTGATCAGGAACAAAGAAAAAAATACGCTGCAATCTTTCGAGGCATACCAGTATGAAGCCTATACAAAAATAGAACTGGACGCAAATAACATAACCGATCAATTTAAAAACCGGAAAATCCTCAAACAGTTCGATTTTGTCTGGAGCTATCTTGACACCTCCACCCTGAATGGAAAAACCTATCTCCCCGTTTTTATTTCTGAGACCATGTCGGATATTTATTTTCGTAAATCGCCGCGTTCACGAAAGGAAATTATTATGGCCTCGTCCATCTCCGGATTGAAAAATGCAAGTGTTTCCCAATTCCTGGGGAATCTGTCAGAGCAAGTGGATGTTTACAAAAATTTTATCCCGCTCTTTGAGAAAAATTTTGTAAGTCCCATCTCCGATTTTGCCATCGATAACTACAAGTTTTATCTGGTCGACAGTGCCTTTTTGGGAAATAAATGGTGTTATCATATTATGTTCAAACCAAGGAGTAAGCAAGAGCTTACCTTTATGGGAAATTTATGGATAAATGACACATCCTTCGCTGTCAAGCAATTAGAAATGCGCATAGTTGATGATGCCAATGTTAATTTTATCAATGATCTGGAGGTTGAGCAGGAGTTTGAGTGGACCAATCAGCATTTTTGGATGCTCACAAGGGATAAACTGAATGTTGATTTCAACATCCTTGTTGATTCAAAAAAAACGATAGGATTCTTTGGGCACCGGACCACAATTTACCGGAATTTTCAGTTCGATATCCTTGAAAACAAACGATTCTTTCGTTTGCCGACGGATGTTTTCATAGATCCGGATGCCACTAATAAATCCAAAGATTTTTGGTCTCTCAAAAGACCTGAAAAACTAAGTGATACAGAAGAGGGTATCTATACGATGGTCGACTCGGTGCAGGCCGTGCCCATTTACAAAACCTACGAGGATATTGTCTATGGCATCTTTACGGGGTACTTTCCCTGGTGGAATATTGAATTTGGCCCATATGCCAAAATTTTCAGTTATAACGGAGTTGAAGGCGCCCGGTTCAGAATTGGCTTACGTACGGCAAATAGTTTTAGTAAAAAAATTCAACTTGGAGCTTATCTCGCTTATGGAACCTATGACCAGGCTTTCAAATATGGGGGTGACCTGATTTATATGTTCTCCAAAAATCCCCGCCGTGATCTCACTGCCGCATTCAAGTACGATGTAGAACAGCTTGGATCAAGTCCTTATGCAATTTCAACCGACAATATACTTGCATCAATCTTTCACCGCGGTCCAAATGACAAACTCACCATGGTGCGCGACTACCGTATCGCTTATGAGCATGAATGGTTTACCGGCCTGATTAACCGGATACATCTCATTCATCGTGAGGTTTTTCCACTAGGAGCTACTGAATTTATTTTTTATCCCGATCTAAGTTCGGATCCCCAATTCATGAATTCTATCTACACATCGGAAATTCAGTTTGATACGAGACTTTCATTCCACGAACGCTTTATTTCGGCTGAATTTGCAAGGGTTACAATCAGCTCAACTTACCCGATAACGCAGTTGAGTTTTACCGTTGGTATTCCCGGTATATTTAAGAGTGATTTTGGATATCAAAAACTGGTATTGAATGTTTCAGAGTGGTTTCATTTTAAGACCATCGGATGGTCGAAATATATCATCGAAGCAGGAAAAATTTGGGGTACCCTGCCATATCCCTTGCTTAAAATCCACGATGGCAACCAATCATTTTTCTATGATGATCATTCTTCAAATCTGATGAATTACTATGAATTCATAAGCGATACCTGGATCAGCGCCACTTATACCCATCATTTCGATGGATTATTGTTCAATAAAATTCCATTATTCAGGAAGCTGAAATGGAGAGAGGTAGCCCACATTCGCGGTGTTTATGGAACATTAAGCGATAAAAACGAAGAATATTCCATATTCCCCGGGAATCTGAGGTCGTTTTCGAGTCAACCCTATTGGGAGGCGGGAGTTGGTATTGAAAACATTTTTAAAATTATCAGGGTTGATGCGATATGGCGGATGAGTCACCTCAATGATGATGGGAATCCCAATGTTGCAAAATTCGGAATATTCGTTTCGTTATTCTTTTCTTTTTAATTTTGTGGCGAAACAAATGCTGTTGCCATCTAAAAAATAATTCATGATCCTACGGACTGAAAAAATCGTTAAAAGATACCGGAACCGCACTGTTGTAAATGAGGTTTCCATTGAACTGAACCAGGGTGAAATTGTTGGGTTACTAGGCCCAAATGGTGCAGGGAAGACTACCTCATTTTATATTATTGTCGGCCTCATAAAACCCCTGTCCGGACAGGTTTTTCTCGATGATCTGAACATTACAAATGAACCGATGTACAAAAGAGCCCAGCGTGGCATCAGCTACCTTCCTCAGGAAGCTTCGATTTTCAGGAAACTAACTGTCGAGGATAATATCAGGGCCATACTTGAATTCACGGGACTTTCAAAAGACAAGCAAAAAGAGCGGCTTGAGAAATTACTGGATGAATTTGGTTTGCAGCATGTCAGGAAAAGTCAGGGAATTACCCTTTCGGGAGGAGAGCGCAGAAGATGTGAAATCGCCCGCTCTCTTGCGGTAGATCCGAAGTTTGTCCTGCTTGATGAACCATTTGCCGGCATCGATCCCATTGCAGTGGAAGATATTCAGCTAATCGTCACTAAACTTAAGGAGAAGAATATCGGTGTACTGATTACCGATCATAATGTGCACGAAACCCTGTCAATTACCGACCGTTCTTATCTTTTATTTGAAGGATCGATTCTCAGGGCAGGCACCGGGCAGGAACTTGCTGATGATCCTCATGTGAGAAAGGTTTACCTCGGGCAAAATTTTGAACTGAGATGAAAACCATGAATTACCGGTCGATCAATCGAGGATGTAATGCTGAAAAAAGATTGACATAAGAATGTAAAGAAAGATTATGATCGGTATTGCGCCCAGGAAAAAAAGGATAAACAGGATCATTGAAGTAATCAAAAAAATATAGCGTAACTGATTCCCCTTCCAATTAAGGTTTTTGAATTTCATTGAAAAAATTTTGAAGTCCGAAATCAATAAATAGGAAAAGAAAACCGCCAGGATGGTCAGGATACGGGTATTGGAAAAGAATGGCTCCATAAAATCAAGATGGATCAGGCTGAAGATATTGGGTTGAACAGAAATTACCAAGGGTATGGATGCAAAGAAAATTGCGTTGGCCGGCGTGGGTAATCCAATAAAATTCACCTCTTGCCTCAGGTCAATATTGAATTTTGCAAGCCTCAGGGCCGAACAAATGGGTATCAGCAATGCGAAATAGGGGGTAATATGCATCCGTTCCAGTAAATTGCAACTCCCGGCACAATGAATTAAAATCATCTGAAAAATCATGATCCCCGGGGCCACCCCAAAGGAAACCAAATCGGCCAGGGAATCAAGTTGCTTGCCAAATTCCGAATGAGCATCGAAAATGCGGGCTGCATTGCCATCCAGAAAATCAAACGCGGCAGCAATAAAAATAAAAATGGATGCATAAACATAATTGGCCTCAAAAGTTAGTGTCAGTGAAATCAAGCCACACAGAAGGTTCAATGATGTAAGGATATTTGGAATATGCTGCTTTATTTTCATAAGTTGAAATTTGCTGCAAAAATACCTATTATTTGATAGAAATCGCGAGGGTCATTTTCAACATATTGAAGATATTTTCTATTTTTACCGCCGGAAAAACAAGCAGTTGTGTTTAAAAGATAAACTATGCAAGAAGTTTATAAAAAAATTATTATTCTTTCCGTTGTAATTATTCTTATGGCGGGTGGCGCCAATGCCCAGTTTAACATCTCCGGAGAATTCAGGCCTCGCGTTGAATATCGCGATGGGTACTCCAGGTTAAGGGATTCAAGCCAGGTTCCATATTTTGACATCCTGGGACGCAGCAGGCTGATATTTGATTACAAAAATGAACAGTTCATGGCCAGATTTTCAGTTCAGCATGCCTATGTTTATGGTGAGAACAACTATTCTTCTGATACAATTACCCGCAATACAATCAATATTTTTGAAGGATGGTTCAAGTATAACTTTACAAAATGGTTTGCTTTAAAGATTGGGCGAATGGAGTTAATTTATGACGATGCTCGTCTATTTGGAAATTCAAACTGGAGTCCGAAGGGTGCGACACATGATGTTGCATTGATTCAATGGGAGTCTGCCAAAATGGGTTACAGGGGCGATTTTGGCTTTGCCATAAACAATACTGCCCCGGCAGGCGCCTTTCTGGCTTCATATCCATTGAAAAATTATAAATACATGGCATTTCTTTATGAGCAAAAGAAGTTTTTTAAGGATAAATTGATTTTTAGTGTAATAGCCGTCCTTGATGTATTTCAAAAACCCAATTTGACGAGCAAAACAAAAACTACAAGGTACGATACTCTTTATGTAACTAATATCAACCACGATACCATTGGCACAACCGTTGTGCCAACGATTACCAATACATCGGTCACCAGCTCCTACCCGACCCAATTATATGGCCGGTTCACTTTTGGGGGAACTGTCGGGTATACCCAGGGAAATCTGAAGTTGTTTTTCGCGGGTTATTACCAGTCAGGCCATTTGAATGATGGCAGAAAGATTAATGCCGGTTTTTATGGTGGTTATATATCTTATAAAGTGTTGAAACCTCTCACGCTGTTAATTGGTTATGAAAGATTAAGCGGTAACAACTATTCCGATACCACAGGATTAAAAACAAAATCGACCTCTTTTTCAGCTTTATATCCCACCAGCCATTCGTTTTATGGATACATGGATATGTTTACAAATCAGGTCATAAGTGGCAACAGTGCCGGATTAACCGATCTTTATGCCAGGGCTACGCTGACCGTTGGCAGCAATACTTCGCTTGAAGCAACCTACCGGATGTTCGGACTGGCAAAAGGTTATTTGCCGGCAACAGTAAAAAAAGCCGGAGAACTTCCATACGCGGCTGTTGGCAAGAATCTTGGCTCTGAGGTCGATTTGATGGTTGTTTACAAACCCTTACCTAATTTTGAGATTAATGCTGCCTACTGCTTTTTCCTCCCGACTCCGACAATGGAACGGCTTAACGGATTGAAAGATGGTACAAGTAAATGGGCGCAATATGCTTATGTCATGCTGACCTATAAGCCCAATTTTTTCAATTCTGACAAGCACTGAGCATTCCGGGATTTTTTTCTGACCTTTGCCGGAAAAAAATCCTGATGTTTGACCCCGATGCGATCAACATAACAGAGTATAATTACCTGCTTCCTCCCGGAAGGATTGCACAGTTTCCGCTGCCAGAGCGAGACGAGTCAAAATTGCTTATCTGCAAGCAGGGTCATATCAGTGAGGACATTTTTTCCAACATCCCACAACATCTGCCCGAAAACAGCCTCCTGGTTTTTAATGATACCAGGGTGATCAGGGCACGGCTTATTTTTACAAAACCAACGGGGGCACAGATTGAAATTTTTTGCCTTGAACCGATTGCCCCGACTTCTGAAATTCAAGCCGCGTTTCACCAGCAAACATCATCAACATGGAAATGCCTGGTCGGAAACCTGAAACGATGGAAAACCGGAATCCTGGTTCATGAAACCATGCATGAAGGGATAAAAAACCAATTATTTGCTGAACGCATAAGTGATTTTATGGATGGCAGTTTTGAGATAGCCTTTAGCTGGAATCCCCCGGAAAGATCATTTTCGGAAATGCTCGGATTTACGGGCCTGATTCCATTGCCTCCATACATTCACCGACCAACGGAATCCCTGGATGCCAACCGATACCAAACCGTTTATGCCGCTCACGAAGGCTCAGTTGCCGCACCAACAGCCGGCCTTCATTTTACCGACTCGCTTTTGCAAAGAATGCTTCAAAAAGGAATTGAATGCGAAAAGGTGACACTGCACGTTGGAATCGGAACATTCCGGCCTGTTAGTGTTGACAATCTGAGTGATCATGTTATGCATCATGAAAAAATTGTTATTTCCAGAAAGACCATTGCAAGGTTGATTAATAATCTGAACCGGCCTGTTTTTGCTGTCGGGACTACCTCGGCTCGAACATTGGAAAGTCTTTACTGGCTTGGCGTCAGAATGATCAGAGAAGGCCATGGGCCGCATCACGTTGTTGAACAATGGTATCCTTATCAACAAGGACAGTCAGATCATATTACAGTTCTACAATCCCTTGAAACGATGCAAGCATATCTCGAAAAACACAACCTGGAGGAGTACTCGGGACAAACTCAGCTGATGATTGTTCCCGGTTATCAATACAAGATTTTATCGGGTCTTATCACCAACTTTCACATGCCGCAAAGTACCTTGTTATTACTGGTTGCAGCATTGATTGGCGATAATTGGAAGAAGGCATATGCTTTTGCGCTCTCCAACGGCTTCAGGTTTCTCAGTTATGGTGATTCCTCTCTCTTTTTTAATCCACGGATATAATTGCATTTAGATTTGTATCTTTGCATTTAATTGAGCATTAAAATCAGGAACCATGAACTCAGGCATTTTATTAATTTTCGGACTCGGCACAACAGAATTGCTGCTTATAGCCTTAGTTGTTCTCCTCCTTTTTGGTGGAAGAAAAATCCCCGAACTGATGAAAGGTTTAGGTAAGGGGGTTAAAAGCTTTAAAGATGGCATTGACGGTATGGAAGAAGAAATAAAAAAGCCATCTGATAAAACACCTCCGGCTGACCAAACTGAACAGAAACCATAAGTTTTCCTCAATCCTTTCCAATTAATTTTCCGAAAAACACGGAAAATGTGTTATTTTATTCACAATTTGTAAATATAGACTGCTTTTTATATTCAATCTGAATATAAATTTTGTTAATTTTATAACATCAAAATACATCGTATATTATATATATGTATTTTTGTGCATGTTATAAATTCAATAATTTTCCTGATCATGAAAAGACTGTTAATCCTTGGGGCCGGCACCGGTGGCACAATAATGGCGAACAAAATGAGGAACCTGTTAACACGCGATGAATGGGAAATTACCATTGTTGATCAGGATAGTACGCATTATTATCAACCAGGGTTTTTATACATTCCGTTTGGGATGTACACCATAAAGGATGTTGTTAAATCTAAAACAAGGTTTCTTCCATCTGGTGTGAATGTGATCTTGCAGGAGATCGACAGGGTAGACGGAAATAACAACCAGGTCATTTTAAAAGATGGCATCTCACTGAAATATGATTTCCTGATCATTGCCACTGGAACCCGGGTTGTTCCCGAAGAGACCCCCGGTCTCAAAGGACCCCTCTGGCATAAAAATATTTTTGATTTTTACACTTTTGAAGGAGCTGTAGCCCTTTCTGAATTCCTGAAAACATGGCAGGGTGGAGAATTGGTTGTGAACATCGCCGACATGCCTATTAAATGCCCGGTGGCTCCGCTCGAGTTCGCTATGTTGGCAGATTCATTCTTTGTAAAACATGGCATTCGCGACAAAGTCAATATCTCTTATGCAACCCCTTTGTCGGGCGCATTCACAAAACCCAGGGCAGCAAAGGTTCTTGGATCACTTCTTACTAAAAAAAACATTAATATTATCCCCGATTTTTATATTGAAAAAGTTGACATTGAAAAAAAGAGACTCGTTTCATATGATGAACGTGAAATTCCATTTGATTGTCTGGTGACAATACCGGTTCACAAAGGAGATGGAATGATCGGTCGAAGCGGTTTGGGCGATGAGATGGATTTTGCTAAAGCCCATAAACATAACTTGCAATCAGATTTCTTCCCAAATATTTTTGTAATTGGCGATGCGGGCAATTTTCCGACCTCTAAGGCGGGATCAGTTGTTCATTTCCAGGCCGAAGTACTTACTGAAAACCTGATGTGCGCCATTAATAGACGTCCATTTACCGCCTCTTTTGACGGCCATGCCAATTGCTACATCGAAACAGGCTTTGGCAAAGGCGCCATGATCGACTTCAATTATGATACTGAGCCTTTGTCCGGATCATACCCCTTTCCATGGATAGGACCATTTCGGTTACTAAAGGAGTCAAAGTTTAACCATTACGGAAAATTATTATTCCGGTGGATTTACTGGCATATTCTGTTAAAAGGAAGATGGATGCCCATCGGTTCAAAAATGACGATGACTGGAAAAAAAATGTAAATCTAAAATTATAAATCTAAAATCATTTTTATGGCACAGAAAATTTTCGCAGGAGTAACTGTTGATGTAAATGAAGAGGGTTACTTTACAAATCCTGCTCAATGGACAAAGGAACTAGCCTCTGAGGTTGCCCGGGAAGAAGGGATACAACTTACCGACAAACATTATACTGTTCTGGAGTTCCTCCGTGATCGGTTTTCAAAAGGGGAGGCGCTGACGATCCGTTCGGTCGGAAATTCCGGAATTGTTGATATTAAGGGATTCTATGGTTTATTTCCGGGAGCCCCAATGAAGAAAGCAGCGAAAGTGGCCGGTATTCCCAAGCCCGCTTCCTGTGTGTAAACCTATTTATTATTCAAGATGCACCACAATGCATCTCCACATTCAAAAATTATTAAAATGGCAAGCGAAGAATTTCCTTTAAAAAAAGTATGCCTCATCTGTGCCAAAGGCACCATTGAGGATGTATATGCAGCATTAGTGATGGGTAACGGAGCTGTGATGGAAGGCATTGAAACCAAAATGTTTTTTACATTCTTTGGCCTCGATGCTATCACTAAAAAAACCATGAACAGCCTGCATACAGGAACTGTCGGAAACCCGGCCATGCGTATGCCAGGCGGCCTCCCCTTCCCCACTTTGCTTGGCGTTATTCCCGGGGTAGAAGCAGGTGTTTCGGCCATGATGCGCAGTCAAATGGACAAACTGGACATCCCCCCAGTCAAGGAATTCCTTGAAATGATCGAAGCAGGCGGCGGAGAAATCTATGCTTGTAAGCTGGCTATGGACATGTTCAAGCTGAAGAAGGATGATTTGTGGGAGGGTGTAAAAGAGGTATTGACAGTTGGCCAGTTCTATGAAAAGTGTGGCGGGCTGCAAACACAAATCATCTTTACATAGGTATTATGACCAACGAAAAGCATTTGAACCAATTCAAGCTTCGTTTCATCGATTTATGGCGGCTTATCGGAAATTCTCCAATGCTGGCCATCAACTTTAAATACAAGGGTGAAAAAAGGGTAATTTATGCCAAGTCGGAACATTACAATGTAACCGGAAGTATTAAGGACCGTATGGCGCTTTATATTCTTGAAAAAGCTTATAACGACAACCTTATCAAATCAGGGGATACTATCGTGGAAGCTACGAGCGGCAATACAGGAATTGCCTTTTCGGCTATCGGTAAAGCGCTGGGACATAATGTACGAATTATAATGCCCGACTGGATGAGTAAGGAGCGGGTCGACATCATCAAGAGCCTTGGAGCGCAGGTAATCCCGGTTTCAAAAGAACAGGGAGGTTTTCTTGGAAGCATAAGGATCTCCGAAGAGATTGCTTCAAGGGAAGCCAATATTTTCCTTCCCCGGCAATTTTCAAATGATGCAAATGCTGAAGCTCATGAAAAGACAACAGGGCCGGAAATATGGTACCAGCTACGTTACCATGGTATAACCCCTGATGCCTTTATTGCAGGCGTCGGTACTGGTGGAACAGTGATGGGAGTTGGCCGGTATCTGAAGTCGCAAAACCCATCAATTAAAATACACCCCCTTGAACCCGCCGAATCACCAACCATGTCAACCGGTCACAAAGTTGGGTCGCACCGAATCCAGGGAATCAGCGATGAGTTTATTCCTGCGATTGTAAAACTCGACCAACTCGACCGGATCGTTGCGGTACCTGATGGTGATTCGATAATACTTGCGCAGAAACTTGCCAGTAAACTTGGCCTTGCCGTTGGGATTTCATCGGGAGCCAATTTTCTTGGAGCCCTGCAGATCCAGAATGAACTAGGGCCGAATTCATCAATGGTGACCGTTTTCGCCGACTGTAATAAAAAATACCTCAGCACCGACCTGATGCGCGAAGAACCAATCAGAGATGATTATGAATCCGGACACATAGAATTCACAGGTTTTAAAGTATTTAAACGTGTTTGCGAAACATGCTGCGAAATGAGTGATTGCGATCTTAGGACGCTCGATTATCCATGCAAAAAAGAATAATTTTTTCATCGACCGCAAGTTTTTCGTTTTTTGGTTGTCTAAATGTTAAAACTACTTACTAAAAACAAAAATCAAAAAACTATGAAAACTGCATCCAGAATTTTATTGTCGCTTAGCTTTGTCATATTCCTGGCGGGCATGACTTTTTCACAAGTGGCTTCAACTTCAAGCCCTGAAAAAATCACTACAGAACCGGCGAATGCAAACAACGAAACATTTGTTGACGCCAACAAGAACGGCATTTGTGATCATCACGAAGCCAAAGAAACCTGTTTGCAGGGCAAAAATTTTGTTGATAAAAACGGAGATGGCGTTTGCGATAACTGCGGATCCTCAGGAAAATGTAAAGGAACCGGTTGCGGGCAAGGAAAGAAAGATTGCAACGGATGTGGAAAAGGTCAGGTGAAAGGCAAGGGCTGTGGAGAGGGCCAGGGAAAAGGGAATTGTTGCGGGCAAGGTCAACAGGGCGCCAAGGGTTGTTCACACCAGGGTGTAGCGCCAGCCACTAAACCGAAAAAATAAATAATGGCCAACCGTAAGGTCAAAATATGCCTTATTGTGGGCATATTTTGACCTTAGTTGTTTGAAAAAAAAGAATGACCGACCCGGAATTGATTCAAGGAACCCTACGGCGTGATCGCAATGCCCTTCAATACCTGGTGAACCAATACCAGAAGCAGGTTATTAAAACAGCATTTTATTTTTTAGGAAATATGGAAGATGCTGAAGATTTATCACAGGAAATTTTTCTTGATATAATTCATTCGATGAAATCATTCAAAAGATCATCTTCCCTTTCAACATGGATATACCGTATCACAGTCAACAAATCGCTGAACCAGGTAAAAAAGAATCAAAGAAAAGGAATTGTTATCAGGCTTGAATCTATGTTCAGGCATACTTTCGAGGTTGGACAAAGACAAGATGCTGAACCATCTGTGACCAGTAACGATTATGAAGAAAAAGAAAAGCGGGAGTTGTTGCATTCAGCAATAAACCGGCTTCCGGAAAACCAGCGGATCGCCTTTGTGCTAAACAAATTTGAAGAACAGCAGTACAAACAAATTGCAGAAATAATGAACATCGGGTTACCAGCAGTCGAATCATTAATTCACCGGGCAAAGTTAAATCTCCAACGGCATTTATTGCCACAATTTTCAGAATACCAAAAAACCTGATCATGAACTGTGAACTTTTTAGTGAAAATCTATTTGCTTATCATGAAGGCACCCTTCCCGGTGAATTGCTTAAACCTTATAAAGATCATCTTGCTTCATGTAAAGCCTGTCAACGATTGAATTCAGGCTTCAGGAATCTTGCTGAAATCATTGAAACGGAGAAAGTGACCGAACCTAATCCGTTCGCGGCAACCCGAATCATTCAGCGCATTGAAGCAGAATTTGAAAAGTCACAGTCCGGCATCGACCATGTATGGATCAGGATTTTACAACCCGTGGCCATTGCCATTGCCCTGATGGTTGGTATTTTAATTGGAACCTATTCGGCAAAAACCGGAAAATCTTCTGCTAATCAATTAGTTAATAAAGAAAATCATATACAATTTTTGAAATCAGATCTTTATATTTCCGAATTTACAGATGAAGACAAAAACCTTGTTCTAAACAAATAAAAACATGAATTTTTTTCTCAAAAACCGATATGTTTTGTGGGTGTTGATTATCCTGATCGTAATCAATATTTCGGCTTTGGTCAGTTTTTTTCTTTTCACACAAGCCCCCCCATCTAAATCCTGTTGCCCAGTTCAGGGAAAACAAGGCCATTCATTCACCAGTGAATTGGGCTTGTCAGCTGCGCAAACAGAAAAAGTTTCCTCCATTAATCAGAATTACAAAACAAATGCTGAGCCGATTGTTGCTTCAATCAAAGTTTCAAGGGGAGCCATTCTGAATGAACTGGAACAAGAAAAACCGGATACAAATCTGCTGAACAGATTGACAGAAGAACTTTCGCTACTACAAAATAAAGTTCAAAAGGAGAATATCAAACAGTACCTTGAATTAAAAAAGGTTTGTAACCCGGAACAGGCTCAGCGTTTATCAGCGTTATACCGTGATTTATACGGCTGCCCGATGCAAGCTAAAGGAATGCAGCATAAATACCGTCGTGGACAGGATAAAACTAAGGGTGAACCCAAGTGTGAATGATCAGGATTTTTTTCCCTTTTTCTCCTTCTTTTCCTTCTTTTCCTCTTTCTCTTTCTTCTGCTTTTTATTTTTGCTCTTTTTACAAATGCAAAGGTCGTTGGTCAAAAGCTTAAAAAGTTCGATCTCCTTTTCATGCAGCTCGATGATGTGATCCATTTTCTTCTCAAGCAGATTTGTATCCGGGAAGAATTGTTTGTCGCAGGTATTTGTTTCAATATCCTTTAAAACCTTGAGCATCTGTTCAAGAATAACTTCACGTTCAGCCATAATAAATTTATTTATTCAAAAATACAAAGTTAAATCCGTATAACAAAAATAATGAAGAATTTTTTTTATCCTTACATTTGCTTTTATAAACTGTGGGATGAAGCAAACAAATTCAAAAGGGCAGGATGAGGAAAAAGAGATGACTTTTTGGGAACATCTCGATGAATTACGTGGGACAATATGGAGGATATTAATTGCCATTCTTGTCACTTCTATTACCGCATTTGCATTCAAGAATGTTCTTTTCGACGATATTATCCTTGCGCCTAAGTCGAAAACATTCATCACCTACCGGGTCTTCTGCGCACTTGGCGAATGGTTATCAATGCCTTCACTTTGTATCGATCCTTCACAATTCCAATTGATCAATATTAATCTTGCTGGTCAGTTTACATCCCATATGAATATTTCCCTGGTTGCCGGACTGATTGTTGCACTCCCTTTTGTTCTCTGGGAATTATGGAGGTTCATAAAACCAGGCCTGAATGAACAGGAGGTCAGAAATTCAAGGGGAGCTGTTACAATTATTTCGTTCTTATTCATCCTGGGCGTTTTATTCAGTTACTTTATCGTGGCGCCTCTGATGATCAACTTCCTCGGGGGCTATGCAGTGAGTGAGGCTGTTTCCAACCAAATTGCCCTGACATCATATGTCAGTTCAATCACTCTTATGACCCTTCTGATGGGTCTTTTATTTGAACTTCCGGTACTGATCCTTTTCCTCACGAAGATCGGCATTGTTACCCCAAATCACATTCGGAAATACAGGAAACATACTACGATCGGCATTCTCATCATTGCCGGAATAATTACTCCCAGCCCTGATGTATTCAGTCAGATGGTTGTTGCTATTCCATTATATGCCCTGTTTGAATTAAGTCTTGCCATTTCTTCACGAATATACCGGAAAAGACAGGAATTAGCGGGATGATAGTTGTACAAACGTTTTAAATGTAACCATTTCAAACGGATACCGTCTAACCCCTGAAATCACCCAAATAATCAATTTTATGGAACCAAAACGTTTATATCGCAGTCTCACTGATCGAAAATTTGTCGGCGTTGCCGGCGGTCTTGCAGAATATTTCATGATGGACCCGTTACTTATCCGCCTGGCCTTTGTCATATTAACATTAGCGGGGGGTGGCGGCTTCCTGATCTACCTGATACTTTGGATCGTGACCCCCGAAAATCCTATGAGGGTAACTACAACTATTAATCAAACTGATCCTGATTTTCAGCAATCATCAAATGATGCCCCGGGCTATAATGCAGAAGCACCGAAAACCGAACCAACTTCAACCTCAACACAGGTGCCACAAACCAAACAACGGAACAAAGGGAGTTTGATCGGTGGGCTGATCCTTATCACGCTGGGGGCATTGTTTCTTGCTGATGAGCTTATCCCGCAAATAAATTTCGGAGATCTCTGGCCTGTCATCCTTATTGTTATAGGGGTAGGACTGCTTATCAATGCGATCACAAAAAGAAACCGTAATACAAATCAATACTAAAACCCTTCACCAATGAAATATCGTCATGTATTTTGGGCCTTTATCCTGATCGCAATCGGGATACTGTTTATGCTGAATAATTTTGGGGTTCTTGAATTTGGTTTTCGTGCCATTTGGAGCCTGTGGCCGCTGATCCTGATCCTGTGGGGCATCTCCATTTTACCCATTAAAGATGGGATTAAAATCATTGCACTTACAGGAGTACTCGCCCTTACCGTGATCTTCTTCAACCGGATATCGGAGCACTCCTCCTGGATGCATTTTCATAACTTCCAGGGTTTTTCAAACTCGGATTGGACGGGTGATGAGGATACAACAAATACCTATAACTATCAACCTCAAAACCTTAGTGTGCCTTTCGATTCTCTTACTGCCAAAGGAGAATTGCGGCTGATTGCTGCAGCAGGCAACTTTACCTTGCAAGGGGTAACATCCGATTTTCTTTCATTCAATAAAACTGGTGATATTGGAAACTACTCCCTGACAACTACGAGTGAAAGCGGCAAAAAAAAGATCAATCTTTCTCTTGAAAAATCAGGAATCCGCCATTCAGTTAGCGAGAACAAAGTTGAAATCAAACTGAACGAAAAACCTTCATGGAACCTCGACTTTGAAATAGGAGCCGCAGAGATACTAATGGATCTCAGGGATTATAAAATAGATACCACAAACATCAATGCCGGAGCTTCTTCTTTAGATATAAAAATTGGGTCTAAACACCCGTTGACAGTGATGACCTTCAATGCAGGAGCTTCTTCTATTAAGGTCGAAATTCCCAAGGAGTCGGGCTGCCAGATTAAATCAGAGTCGTTTATGATAAGTAAGGAATTTGACGGTTTTACGAAAAAAGGAGACGGAATTTACCAGACCGCCAACTTTACAACCGGCAAAAACAAAATTTATCTGACTATCAAGACTGCAATTTCCAAGATAGAGATCATTCGCTATTAATCAACGGTCAAGGAAATTTTTCACCAGGCCGTAAAATTCCCCGGGAGCATCAGCATGAACCCAATGTGAAGCATTCGCAATGGTTTTCACCTCTGCCCCGGGGAATTTCATTTT
>JBAXKG010000028.1:0-34078 GCA_037137455.1 Bacteroidota bacterium | reverse complement strand
CCCGATTGCACCTTCAACATGTATACACCAACCGGTCTGCCCGCCAAAGAGAATTGAAATTTGGAATCGCCATCCAAATCCTTCTGATATATTTTGCCATCTTGCATATTGTAAACCGTGACATTTGCTGTAGCCGTTGAACTACCGTCAACAACTTCAATAATAACAATATCGGTGGTTGGATTGGGATATACCTTGAAAAACTGGTTTTTTACCACTGTTTCAACCCCGATACCACTGCTCTTCACTCCGGTGTAAGCGCCAAAAGAATATATTCCGTCTGCCGAAAGAATATGCGTAACCGGATTTGCAAGAGCATAAATAACCCATGGCAAGAGGTTGACCCTAATGCATGAAATCAGGTTTTCATCTCCTGTTACATCCGCTGCCAGATATTGAAAGGTCGCATTGCAGTTTAGATTGGAAATACCAATCTGGCTGATGTTCCAGTAGCGGTTAAGATAATTTCCAATGATGTTGGGGTCCGGATATTTTATATTCTTCAGGCTCACCCCGGCATAATTTGCTGCGGCGAAAGTTGCCGTATTGAATGCCAGGGTTACGGGCGAGTATTCCGGCGTGCCCGTATCATCGCCAACCGGATAGGTAAATGTTCCCCCAAGGCCAGCCTGGAACTCTTTGCGAAGTTCGCCCGATGAGGTGACAATAATCATCGCAGAGGCTGATGGCGTGCCCACAATGACCGATGATGCCCCAAGAACAAGGTTATTTGGGCCAAGGGAAATATTTCCGGTAGTTAAGGTAAGGTTGCCATTGACATTGGTATTTCCTCCAACGGTAACTCCGGTTGCGTTGTTTACCCAAAGGTTCTGGATTATATTCTGGCCGCTTATGGTTTGATTAAAGGCTCCCGAGAATTCAGCCGTTCCGGAACCAAGCGAATTGGGTGATGTATTCTCGTTGGTCAGACCTTTTCTCAAGATAAGATAACCCGAGTTATCGAGGGTTGCCCCGCTTTTAATAACCATTGCTTCAACTGAGACCATTGATGTTCCCGGTAAAATTTTGAGCGTGGAACCCGTGGTTATAATGTTATCTGCGCTGGCTGACAATTGCAGCATAAAAAGAAGCAAAACGGTCGTTAATATGGGAAGTGAATTATTTGCTTTTGAGAGAAAAGATGGGTGGTTCATTATACTAAGGATTTTGATTTGCTAATGTATAAATTTATCTGAATTTCAGTCTCCGGTCAGTCTCCCGGCCGAAACCATTGATGATAATGCTATCGGAGGTAAGAGTAACCAGGGCATATGCGCTTTCCAGTGTGTTAACCATTCCCTTGAAGTTCACATAGTGAATTCCCTGATAAAACCCATAATTTCCAGGGTGATGATGCCCGTTGAAATAAGCTTTGACACAGGAATATCGGGTCAATAATGAAATTAGCTGCCTGTTGTTCCAGAGGTTGTAGCTATTTGGCGGGTAAACCAGGAAGTGGCACAGCACTATAACATTTCTACCCGAGCCTTGTGCCTCCAGTAGTTCAGTATCGAGCCAGTTCATTTGCGACTGCGACACTCCGCCATTCCATGGCATAAAGTTATTTCTCATGCCGCTCATCAAATCGGAAAGAAGATAGTTCCGCTCCTGCTTTTGGGCTGCATCCTGTGGAGCCAGCAAACTCAGATCATCTCCGTTTAAAATGATAAATTCCCAATTGCCAACGATTTTCGTGTAGTAACCTGTTGTCAATCCCAACATCGGAATTACCTCTTTCCTCAGGTCGGATCGAACTGCAAAATCATGGTTGCCCAGAACGAAATTGACAGGAATGACCGATTTTTTATACCGGGGGATCACACTGTCGAAGCTTGAAAAATCGTGATCGATCATGTCGCCTAAGTGAAAGATGGCATCCACTTTTAAAGTATTGAAAAAACGGATCACACTGTCAAGCTTTGCCAAAGATGCAGGATAATTGCGTACTCCTGTTACTTCGCAGTTGCAGTATTGGTTGTCGGTAAAAATGCCAATGGTAATGGGTTTCTGTCCGAATGTAGCAGATAAAACGGCAAACATGACAGGAATCGAAATAGAAAGCGAAAAAAAAACATTCTTCATTCTGATGAATATTTTGAGAAATAAAACGGATTCAAAATATTACCTGACATCAAACGTACAAATTTTCATGGGAATATTGACTTTCTTTTTCTTGACCTGGCAGGCGACTGAAATTATCTGCCAAAATAGTGACTTCATGATTATCACTGCCCGATTAATTTTACATTTGTACTGACTTTATTCCGAAGTGGAAAATTTATCAGCCGTGGTAAGCGCTTATTTCAAAATATTGTTTTTTTTATCGATAATCCTTATTCAAAATGTTTTATCAGCACAAGGAACATGGGAAAAAATTAATGTTCCCACGAATCAATATTTAAAGTCAGTTTGTTTTACAGATAGTTTATACGGCTGGGCTGCCGGCGATTCAGGGACGATAATTCATACTACAAACGGTGGTGTTACCTGGACTAAGCAGGATAGTCACAGTTACAATGAGATTTCTGATATATTTTTTTTGAACCGAAATCTTGGATGGGCATCCTCACTGAATTATACGAACACTCCATATGGAACGCTATTACTGAAAACAACGAATGGAGGAAATGATTGGACCGGTTATCAATATCCTGCGGAAAACATTTTTATATCCTGTATCCTTTTCAGGGATTCATTAACCGGATGGATGGGTGGCATGCCTCACGCGCTTTTAAAAACAATCAACGGGGGAATTGATTGGAAACAATCGGCGGTTGATACCTCTATTCTCGCTTTCTTTCCGGTGCTGAGCATAAAATTTTACGATGATAAGTATGGATATGCCAGCGGTGGCATGTTTGATATCGCGGGTGTTATTTGGAGAACCTCAGACGGGGGCGAAAAGTGGTACGCGATCGATGCTTCTGAAGCGCCTGCTGATGAAGTTCATGGATTACACTTATTCGATTCATTGAATGTTATTGGGGCAGGAGGCGATCCCGATTTTGGTTTTGGTGTAGGAATGATCCGGACTTCGGATGGCGGCCTCCATTGGAATTATGAAGAACTTGATGTTCAGGGCAATGCCACCGATATCGATTTCAGAAACAATTCTGAGGTTTGGGCGCCATTAGGCCCAAACCGCAAGTTTATTTATAGCCTCAATGCCGGATCGACCTGGAAATGGATTCTGACACCCGATTCCACCGCCATTTTTGATGTTGTATTTCCAGACTCTTTACATGGGTTTGCCGTTGGACAAGAGGGAGCCGTGTTAAAATATAAACCACGCATTGTGCCATCGGTTACTCCAATATCATCGTTAAAGAATGAATTTGTTCTGTACCAGAATTATCCAAACCCGTTTACATACACAACAAAAATAAAATATTCTGTTCCTTTAATTAATACTTATAATTATCAGATATTCAAACAAATATATACTTATTTTGAGATAAGGATTTATACTCTGTTAGGCGATCAGGTTGCAGTAATCAGAGATGACGACTTCTCGCAAGGGGAAAATGAGGTGGAATTTGTTGTTGACGATTTGCCTGGTGGAATATATTTTTATAAATTGTTCCTCATATCATCAGGGCAATCTTATAAGATCGCGATGCCAAAAAAATTAATCATTCTCAGATAGAGGTTATTTTATCCAAATCATCCTTTTTGTCTCAACTCTTTCATTCAGCTTAAGCCTTAAAATATAAATGGCATTGTTCAGTGCGCGGGAGGTCAGATAGTCTGAAGGGGTGAAGTCAACCTCCCAATATCCGGGGTTCTTGATTTCATCGACCAGATCAATCAATTCATTTCCAAGAATATCAAAGATTTTTATAGAAACATGACCTGCAGCAGCAATGCGGAATCCGATTTTCGTATTGGCACTGAAAGGGTTTGGATAATTTTGAAGTAATTCCTTTGAAAATGGTTGATTTGGCTCCTCAATGTCATTGACATCCGAAAAATTAATCGGAACAGTCCAGATCTGATACATTCCTGAAGAATTATCCATCCACACGGGTATGAGCTTTGAAGTAGTTGAGGTAATGTCAATATTATCTCCCTGGTATCCCTGTCCCAACCCGCCGATTGGCGATGGCTTGAAATTGTGGTCACTGATTTCAAATTCGCGCCAGCTGTCACCACCGTCACCCGATCGGGCAAGAAAAACACCTGCCGAATCATTCGTCGTATTTCTGTCATCATAAAAAATAATATTTATGGCGCCGTATTTATCAATATGCATTGATGGGAAATATTGCGTTTTCCCATTGTTCAATGGATCCTGATTAACCCTTATTCCCGTTGACCATGTCATACCACCATCGGTAGAGCGATGCAATATAATATCGGGATCAGAACCTGCCGGCGCCAGATCCTTTTCTCCGGTAACAATATAAATCCACCCATTACGTGGTCCATCGGTAGTATCAACTGCGATTCCCGGTAAACCGTTTACACGGATGTTCTTTTTATTGGCGAGCGCCCCGGTAATACCATTTACAGGAAAAGCGTTTTCAGTCACGTTCCAGTCAGCGCCTCCATTTGATGAAGATGCGAACCCGACGAAAATTTCCCTGAATGGTGAAATATCAATTACACCTGCCCAGCATGCATAAACTTTTCCATCCGGTCCAACGGCGATATCACCACCTGCACTTCGGTTGGTCGGATTATTAATTGGCTTTGGCGCACTCCAGTGTTTGGCGCCATCATCTGTAAAGGCGAACATTAATGGGAAAGGCATGGCGAACTTTACCCATGCAGCATAGGTTCTGCCATAAAATGAATTTGAACGGGTTACATCCGTTGCAATTGTTGCCCGCTCAAGGTCATCGGTCGAAATGGCGTTTTGTGATGACCATGTTCGGCCATTATCCAAGGAATAGTGAGAATATAATCCGACAAATGGAGACCTTCCCATCCTGGTAATAATAAAGGCGCCGTTGTTGTCGATCGTGATTCCCGGATCACCGCCATGGAAAGCAATTGGTATTCCCGTGCAGGTATCATTTCCCTGCCAGCTGCTGCCTCCGTTGGTCGAAATGTAAATCCCCTCGCTGATAAAGAATGGGATAAAATTTAATGTATTACAAGACGAAAAAAGTATATTCTGATCGAGCGGACTTTTCACAATAAAGACCTCTGTTTGATTTAATTCGCCCGGGTAAATCCTGTAATTTGCCCCGAACCTCAGCCGGGAATCCTGTTCTTGATCAACTTGAGAAAAAACAACTCCAAAATTGAATAGAAAAAATAAAGCAGAATAAATGATTCGCATAATCAGAATGTATATCCTAAATTAAGTGAAACATAGTAATCCCTGGGCGCGCCTGCTTCATAAAACCGTTTATCAGCCGAATTGGTATTGGTAAATCCTACATAAATCTCATTAAAAATATTATTTACCCCGCCGGATGCCATCACATTAAATTTTCCAAATTTCATATCGACACCCAATAAGCCATTAAGCAGGTTATAAGCCTTTGTTTTGTCAGTATTTCCATCATCAACCCAAAGGCCGCTTATCCCCTGGTAGCTGGCTTTTGCAAATACATTCAGATGCCTGCCAACCGGTCGCGAATAGGCAAGAGAAATATAGACATTGTTTTTTGGAACACTCGGTACAATATTTCCGGAAAAATCCTTTAGTGAACTCACCAAATTTCCGGCTGAATCCTCCTCAATGGTTTTCGCTTCATAGGTCAGGTATTTGAAATCTGACCAGGTATATGTCAGCCCAAAGTTAAGTCCCTCATATATTTCAAGCTGAGCGCCAAATTCAACACCCAGCCGGTTAGTTTTGGCTGCATTTCTGTAAAAAACATCCCCCAAAACATCAAACGGGATAATTTCATTGCCGATGCGAATGTTGAAAAATGTTGCCTCAAAAATGAGTCTTTTAAGAAAACTCTTGTCCCATCTGAACATATTTCCCTTGATTCCCAATTCGAAATTTTGTGATTCCTGCGCTTTCAGCTCCTGGTTGAAGAGGTAAGCCGGATCGGGGCTTCCCATCTCGTTGGCAGCCGGAGCGTCAAAACTCCAGCCAAAGGAGGTGTATAGTGCAATCATCGGCGTTAATTTATAATTCAGCGCCAGTTTAGGAGTGAAGGCATTGAACGGCCTTTTGTCTGTACGGGAGGGCAAGGTCTCTTCTGTTTGATCATAAACAACATTGTCGTACCTGCCGGTCAACAAAACGAACATCTTTTCTTTAAGAATTTCAAAGTTGTTTGAGATATAGAAACCTTTATTGACAATATTTTCACTTTCCAATTGCAAAATCTGGTCGCCCTTGGCCCCGTTAATGTTTTCGTAATATTCTGTTCTTGCAGGTTGTGTGAAGATATCACCGCCAACTGAAAATTCATTGTGCCGGTCGCCAAGCATAGATTTGTTGATGTACCTGCCACTCAGTCCCAACCCATACCTGTTGATGATCCTGTAATCCTTTGCTGTGCGTTCAAAAAATTTGATCGTACCGTAAGCTGTAATTTCAATTTCGTTAGTTAATTTTCCACCGAATGTTGCATCATATCTGATGCCAACCCTGCCTTTTGTTGTAATCCGTTTTTCATCGCGGCTCACCGACTTTGGATTAGCCTGCCACGGATCCTGTTCAAATTCAGCTTTGGTCAAAGACCCGGGCAGTTTGATCTCACCATCTACAAAATATCCGAATATTGAAAGTTTTGTATGTGCCGAAGGGGTGGTTTCCAGTACCATATTTAAAATATGCCAGAATTCATTGTTGTGCTGCCTGTAACCATCATAATTAACATAGCTGTAGGTAGTCAGGAGGCGGTATTTATCAGTCTTTACAGCAGCCTTAAAACCATTTTTATGCATTCCGTACGAACCGAACTGATTGAATAGAACCACCGATGACCGGTCAAAATCAATGTCATTAATAAAATTGGCGACTCCTCCAGGTGCATTGGTATATAAAGAGGAGGCATTTCCTTTAACGATTTCGATCCTTCCGATTGAATTAAAATCGAGCGCCTCCAGCCGGGTTTGTCCATCCGGCTCCGACTCGGGGATATCGTCCAATAGTATCCTGATGCCACGTACACCCGAGTTCGAACGACTGCCAAATCCCCTGATTGAAAATCTGACATCATGATCGCCGTACCTCGATTGCAGAAACAAGCCGGGAACAGATGAAAGTATATCATTGGATCCGATTTTCCGGTCATATTTATAATTTGTGTAATTTAATCGTACCACCGAATAGGGGATATCGATAATTCGTTTTGATACTCTTGTAGCTGTAATTACTACCTCATCCAATTCCTTGTACAAAGTATCGAAAGAAGGGGTTAATGTATCGGCAGGTTGAATTTTCTGCGGGAAGGCATTTAGGTGACTAAATAGTGATATAATTATGGACAATAATACCGAAAAAACCAACTTTTTCATATGATTATGAATTGCGATTCAGGAGATTCAAAAATTCATCGGTAACGATATCAAGGTTGAATTCGTGGCATAGGAAATTATAGCCATTGTTTCCGGCTTCTATTAAAAGGGGCCTGTTATTATCAAGGAAACTGATTTTGTCCGAAAGATCCCGGGCATTCTCGGGCTCAAAGGTCCATCCGGCCCGGCCTTTTTCAATGATCAGTTCTTTTGCCTCCCCTTCAATGCCTAAGATTACCGGTTTACGCAAGGCAAGGTTCTCAAATATTTTAGAAGGGATAGCGCCTTTGAAAAGGTCTAATTTTCGGAGTGGGATAAGGGCAGCATCAGAAGCATGGATAACGGGAACGACTTCATTTTTTGGCCGGTTGTCTAAAAAAAATACGTTGGTGAGATTCATTTCCGTTTTCATTGCTATCAACTTGTCGCGTGTTGGCCCGCTGCCGATCAGGATAAATTTGATATGTGTCTGGCTTTCGACCATTTTGGCAGCATTGAGGATTACTTCAAGGCCCTGGGCATGTCCATGAATTCCTGCATAAAGGAGAAGGAAATCATTATCATTGAAACCATTTTTGGCCCGCCAGGTTAAATCAACCGGTATGCTGGCCAGTTCGTCAATATCCACACCGTTCTTTAGCCAAAAGACTCTCTTTGCCGGGAATCGTCCGGAAATATTTTTTACGATGCCCTGAGTTTGACCCGTTACAATGATTGAATGGCGGTAAAGAAATTCCTCGAGTAATGTTGATAATTTTAACAGAAATGAGTTTGTGACCAGTCCGAGTTTTTCGGCGCTTTCAGGCCAGAGATCGGAAACATTGAATATCAGCTTTGCCCTTTTTATCTTAGTCAGGAGCCATGCCGAAATTCCAAGGAATAGTGGCGGGGATTCACACATTACGAAATCCTGCCTGTCAATTTTGAACAAACCCACCAGGAACGATGTTTTTACAAAACTGAAATAGTTGACCAGCCTTGGAATAATGGCCTTACTGGAACCGGCATAAATCCAGCAACGGTGAACGGGTATTCCCTCAATTTCCTCATAACAATAAAATTTTCGCCGGTAGCCTTGATAAACACTCATTTGAGGATAGTTGGGCATTGCAGTTAAAATTACCACATTCACCCCATTCTTTTGCAACCTTTTTGCAAGCTGCAGCAACCGGTTTTGAGGAGCCCCGGTTTCAGGAGGGAAATATTGTGTGATGATCAGGAAGTTCAATGGAACTATTCTTTTTAGGGAATCAAAGTTAAAATAATTCTTGGTTTTTTCATTTTTGCTATTGTTTCAGCAACCTGATCAGGGCAATTTCGATAGCAAGAAAAAGGAGCGCCAGAATAATAAATAACTTCCAGAGGGGAGTCCCTTGTTTTATCTGACGGATTTCGCTGGCGATTGAAGATTTTCTCTCTTTGATCACCCGGATATCTTTTACAGGTAAACGTTTGATTTGTTCGTCAAGTTCAGAGTTATTAAAACAGGATAAATCTGATTCCTTCCTGTGAAAATTAAAAGCGAGCCCTGAAATCGCGTTTGTCCCATTGGTTATTGTGTAAAAACCTGCATCTCTGACCTGGTCGTGAGTCAATAAAGAAATATTTGTTCCGAGTTTCCTTATCTCTGGAATAATCTCAAAATCAGAGTCAGTTTTTTTCAACTTGTAAACGTTGGTTTGGATAATCGAATCATTAGGAATTTCAATACTTGCATCATCTCCGGCAATATAATACAGTGGAGGCATTGGATTGCTCAACAAAGCGATTTTATATAAAATCGGTACGAATATCATATGTTTCGGGAACATAGTCCAGGATTCATCAAGTGGAGTAAAAAACAGGTAAATCTTTCCCTTTTCATATGGGGCCGAAATGAGAAATGGCTGATTATCCTGAAGTTTACAAACGATTTCCACTTCGCTGCGGATTTTTTGTTTATAAACATAATGCTTGAAAACCATTGGCAAGTCGATATTTTCCGGAAGTATCACCTTCCCATTTTCATTTTTTTCGAAAACATCGTTAAATAGCTCACTTTCAACATTTATAGTGGCAATGCGTTGTTTTACTGTATCGATTGACGTGTATCCGTTAAGATTAAAGAGTGAAAGCAATGAGTTATACGTTTCAATTTTTCCTTTTTCAGGAGGAAAAACCGCGAGGTTACCTCCTGAACTCACAAAACGGTTTACTTCCCGGGCTAATCCCGAAGAAATATCTTCAGGGCTGTTTAAAATAATTAAAGAATTTGAAAAAAGTTTTGTGTAATCCATTTGTCTCACCGGATAGTTTGTAAATCGAACCGATGAGTCACTGCTAAACAATGCATTGAGATACTGGTTCTCATTTTTATCGTTTATCGCAAGTACCGGAATTGATGCCAAAACGGGATAAGCAAAATAGAATTTATCATCATATACAATCGGATAGTCAACAATTTCAACCAGCCCAAATTGGATACCGGAGGTGTTTTCGGTATATGACATCGTTATTTCAGTAGACGAATTTGCCTTGACATTGATGTTTGTTAATGCCTTTTGAAATGAATTAACTGTAAGTTTTACCGGAATTTTTTCGAGGGGCACATCAGAGGTATTGCGAATGCGTACCCCAAGCCTGACAGGTCGACCTGGCTGATGAACCGGTGAAAGGAAAAATAGTGAATCGATAAAAAGGTTATTTCTTTTTTTCGCAGATAATGGCACAAGGAACCAACTGATGTTTGTATCAGGCTTTGCAGTTAGTAAATGTGAAGTTGTTTTTTGGAAGTCTGAAACCAGATATGCATCAAAGTTCATCCTTCCGGGTTCAGTCAACATATCATTCTGTCGGTTGATTACTTCGGGTAGTGCCCTTGCTGAAGACGATATCTGCACCTCTCCGACCAGTTTACGAATCTCTTCCTGGCTGACGAATCGCTGATGCCGGCCTTCGAAATCGTTGGTCACTAATTGAAAGAGATCGGATGGTGAATATGCTGAAACAATTTCAAGCGACCTGTTTTTCGCAATATCTAATAAATTACCTTCAGTTGAAAGCGCATCCATTGAGAATGAGTTATCAATATATATGCTCACGGCACGTTGACCGGTAATTTTTTTCTGTTGTTTTGAGGCAGGTATATAAGGCTGTGCAAAAGCGATAACCAATGATGCAATGGCCAGCAACCTGGCCAAAAGGATAAGCAGTTGCTTAAGCTGCGACTGTTTTTTTGTCTCCAGCCGGATCTCCTGCAACAAACGGACATTTGTAAAATAGACCCTTTTATATTTACGAAAATTATAAAGGTGTATGAGGATTGGGATTGCCAGAGTACTCAAGGCAATCAGGAATAACGGGTTAACGAATTGCATGGGCAAAGATAAAAAAATCCCGGCTGGGAGGCCGGGATTTCGATATTAGGTATTTATCCCATTGATTATTAGATTACACCCTGGTCGAGCATGGCATTGGCAACCTTAAGGAAGCCAGCTACATTAGCGCCTTTTACATAGTTAACATATCCGTCCTTATTTTTGCCATATTTTACGCATGCTTCATGGATGCTGCGCATGATTTGATGCAGGCGTTCATCAACCTCTTTACTTGGCCAGCTCAGTTTCATGGAGTTCTGTGACATTTCAAGTCCGGAAGTAGCAACACCACCGGCATTAACAGCTTTACCGGGTGCAAACAGGATTTTATTCTCGAGGAATTGTTCAATAGCTTCGGGAGTACTTGGCATATTAGCTCCTTCGGCGACACACATTACTCCATTCTTTATAAGGTTCTGGGCATCCTCCTTGCCTAGTTCGTTCTGGGTTGCACAAGGCAGGGCGATATCACACTTTACCTCCCAGGGGCGTTTACCCTGGTGGAATTGGGCATTCGGAAATTCGTAGGAATATGGCTTAACAATATCCTGATTGGAAGCTCTCAGCTCGAGAAGATATTCAATTTTTTCGTTGGTAATGCCATCGGGATCATAAATATAACCATCGGGACCAGAAATGGTAACGACTTTTGCGCCAAGTTCAGTTGCTTTCGTTGCAGCGCCCCAGGCTACGTTACCGAAACCTGAAATGGCCACAATTTTGCCTTTGAATGTTTCACCCTTTGTTGCAAGCATTTCCTTTGCGAAATAAACAGCTCCGAAACCGGTTGCTTCAGGACGAATCAGACTTCCGCCCCAGTTGAGTCCTTTACCTGTTAACACGCCGGTATTTTCGCGGGCAAGTTTCCGGTACATTCCATACATAAAACCGATTTCACGACCACCAACACCAATATCCCCGGCAGGAACATCGGTTTGAGGCCCGATAAGTTTCCAAAGCTCCAACATGAATGACTGGCAGAAACGCATAATTTCGGCATTCGATTTTCCCTTTGGGTCGAAATCAGAACCACCCTTTGCCCCGCCCATAGGGAGCGTGGTAAGGCTGTTTTTGAAAATTTGTTCGAATCCTAAAAACTTAAGGATGCTGAGGTTCACGCTGGGATGGAAGCGCAAGCCACCTTTATAAGGTCCGATAGCATTATTAAACTGAACCCGGTATCCCAGGTTTACCTGTACTTTTCCACTATCATCGACCCAGCAAACTTTGAAGGTCAAAATGCGATCGGGTTCAACAATCCGATCGATAATGTTTGCCGATTCGAAATGAGGATTTTCATTATATACCTCTTCGATTGATTCAAGTACTTCCCTAACTGCCTGTAGGTACTCATTTTCACCCGGATGTTTTTTCTCCAGGTCGTTCATGATTTTCTCTAAGTTCATTTTGATTCAGTTTAAATTATTAATAACAATTTATTTGCTACCGTTAAAATACTAACATTGTGAAATAAATAACAAATGCAAAATTACAGAGTTCGCACAGACTAACCAAACAAAAACACGAAATTATTTTCTGTTTCACTTTTTAATTTTATCTGTTAGTTTGCCATTCCTGTATCTGTTGATATATTCGATCGATCCGTCAGGCTTATAAAAATATTCATCACCATCTTTTTGATTATGTTTATAATGCGATAGTTGTTTCGTAATACCATTTCTGTAAAATGCTTTCTGTACACCATTTCCCTGGCTAAACTGTCCTTCTCCGATAACCATGCCCTCCTTATCATAGTATAACCAGGTTCCTTCATGGTTATTATTGACATATTGCCCCTCAAGTTTCAAAACCTTGCTTGGATAGTATTCAACGTACCTGCCATGCAATTTGCCAAGTATGTAATTGGCTTCTGATTCGGGTTTGCCCGACCGGTCATAGCTTCTTACAAAACCGTTTAACTGCCCGTTGGTATATTGCTGCTCAACCTGGAGAACCCCCGATCTGTAATAACTTTTCAGGGGCCCTTCAATTTTATTGTTTTTATAGCTGCAGGTAGTCTGCAGATTACCATTCTCATACCAGTAACTGGCTGGCCCGTCATATTTGGCTCCACGCGAGGAGATTTCTGTTTTAATATTCCCGTTCGGCCAATAGGTTGTTTTGACCCGCGAACAGCTGGCTAATAAAACAGATGCAAGCAGAAGGGCTAAGAATAGTCTGAAGGTCATTTTGGATGGTTAAACAGTTCAATTGTCCCTTCAATGCCGTTTATCATCATCTGAACAGCAATCACGGCCAATATCAAACCCATGATGCGCGATACGACCTTTAGCAAACTTGGGTTTATTTTCGATGCAATCACGCGCGATGAGATAAATAGAAAGTAGGTAATAAGGCACATGATTCCGAAGATGACAATAACGAGGACGACATTTGTAATTGATTTTTCGACCCCGACAAAGTTCATTGCTGTGGATATTGTACCCGGACCAGCCAACAAAGGGATTCCCAATGGCGAAATCGCCATGTCGTGGGCTACTTTCATCATCTGTTCCTTTTCATCAGGTGATTGGGCATGGATAGGATTTTCTTTGGCATTGAGCATTTGGAACCCAATGATAAAAACAATGATTCCACCGGCAATCTGAAAAGCAGGCAGTGTTATTCCAAATGCCTGGAAAATTATGTGACCGAAAATAGAGAAGATTGCAATGATAACAAAAGCTACTGTTGTGGCCCGCAGCGCTACTTTATTCTGGGTTTTTTTATCAAAATCCTTTACCATGCCAAGAAAAACCGGCAGGTTCCCGATTGGATTAAGCATGGCAAAAAACCCCATGAAAACAGTTATTCCATGGAGGTAAAGATCGTACATCTTCATTTTTTCTTATTTTTTTTTTGCAGGGATGAAAAAATAGCTGACTGCCCCAAAAATTCATCTGCCAGCGGGCCGGAGAGAGAATTGGTTTTTTCCATTCGCTCGGGATGCCACTGCACGCCAATTAAAAATGACTTTCCTTCAGGGTGTTGCCATTCAATTCCTTCAATAAGGTTATCATTAGAATGTGCATTGGCCTTAAGTAATGGCGAGAGCTGATCAATTGCCTGATGATGGTTGGTAGTAACAGAAAAGGAGTCACATTTACTTATTGATGATATCTGGGTATTCTGTTTAACGATAATATTATGAAAGCAGTGAAGATAATCCTCACATTGATGAGTTATTGCCGATGGATAATCTGCAGGGATGTCGATGATCAGCTTCCCTCCAAGATAAACATTAAGGATCTGATGTCCCCTGCAAACTCCAAAAATGGGCATTTTCAATTCCAGGGCTTTTGCAATAAGTGCGATATCGAGGCTATCGCGATGACGATTCATTTCGGTGCATCTTCCGGTGTCGGATTCCTTTCCATACCAGGCTGGATATACATCCTCTCCTCCGGTAAGAAGTAGTCCGTCGCACTCACTGAGTTCTATCACGGCTGAGTCGATACGCAAATTGTACAAATTAGCCAGAACGACAGCTGAATCGGATTGTTTAAGCCAGCGCTCATAATTAGAAGAGGCTTTGGATATGCCTATTTTTAATGGAGCTGACCGCGAACAGCCCTGGTTCACTATCAATAAACCTATCAGGATAAATTGCAACAGTTTTATCCCATTATTATGAAAAGTGTGAGCAGTCATAAATAAATTTTAAACAAAATTAAAAAATAAAACTTGTCCTATTCGATTTGAAATTTCCGGAATCGGAATGCCACTGATAAACTACAGGTAAATCTCAATCAAACCTTCGGGCGCCCTGACCAACAGAACCTTATTCCTTTTATCGACCTTACGAATAACCTCATCAACAACGGGAATCAATATCTCTTTATCACCAAAGCGAATCTGGAAAAGAGCCTGGTGGGGTAAATCAATAACATCTTCGATCACGCCAATATCACCATGTTTCTCATCTGCTACATGAAATCCGATAATTTCGTGATAATAAAAATGGTTTCCTTTCAATGCCGGAAGTTCAGTTAAAGGGAGATACATTTCAAGACCGGCAAGGCTTTCTGCATCTTCAATGGATGTAAAGTCCTGAAACCGGATCAGCGCTTTACGATTGTGCTTCAATTCCAGGTTTTCAATAAAAAAAGGAATCCGTTCACCATGCAGATCGAGGTAAACGGATTCCAAATCTATATACTTTTCAGGATCATCAACATCCAACTGAACAATCACCTGACCTTTATTACCATGAGTTTTTAGAATCTTTCCCAGGTAATAATAGTCATCCTTATTCATAAGGAGGCAGATTTATTATTTTTCTTTACCTGCTTTTCAGGCTTCGGGTGTTGTTTCAGGAGTTTCAACTACTTCAACGACAGGTTCGGATGCAACTTTTGCAATTTCAGCGACTTCCGCGGTCCGCGTGGCTACCATAGCTTCAGCGGCTTTTGCGGCAATAATGGCATCAGCTGCTGCCTTTGCAGCTTCACTGGCTTCAGTAGCCTTTGCAGCTTCGTCAAGCCGGGCTTTGTTAAGTTTCTTCGAAATTGCCGCTGCCTTTGTTTCGTTTACTTTGATTTCGTCTTCCAGCTTTTTCTTGTGGGCATCTTTAGTATTAAGTTCCTGTTCCTTTTTCTTGCCTGAGATTTTAACGTGTTTTTCATCAAGCCATGTCTGGAATCTGGCATCAGCCTGTTCCAATGTCATGGCTCCTTTGGCAACACCTTTCAGAAGGTGGTTTTTATACATGACACCCTTGTAGGCCAGAATGGCTTTCACGGTATCGGTAGGTTGAGCGCCTTTCTTCAGCCAGTCAAGGGCTTTGTCGAATTCGAGCTCAATTTCTGCGGGTTTTGCGATGGGGTTATAGATGCCAATTCGTTCTATGAACTTTCCGTCACGTGGTGCACGACCATCCGCAATAACAATGTGGTAAAAAGCTTGTCCCTTTTTACCTCTTCTCTGTAATCTGATTTTTGTTGGCATTGTTTAAATGATTGATTTATTGGTTTATTGAATGATTGATTAAAAGGGGTGCAAAATTCGGATTTTTTTTTGAATAAACCAATAAAAAATAATCATTTATTTCCCGAACCTGATGAATTTGTCACTCTTTGTGCTACAGAAAGAGCAGGAGGCTTCAGGCTTTGCTACATCGTAAGTATTGCCGCATTTTGGGCAGACCCAGTAAATTTTCGATAAAGTTTCAACCTTTTTGGCATTGAGAGCATTCAGGGCATTCTGGTACATCAGCTGATGCTTTTTTTCGGTTTCCATTGCCCAGCGGAAAGATTTGATGGCTGGATCGGCGTTTTCAGCTTTGGCCGCGGCGATAAAATCGGGATACATTTTGGTCATTTCGTAGGTCTCGCCTGCAATGGCCTCTTCGAGGTTCTCCTTGGTTGTCTTTACCGTGAATTCTGGTTTCACCGGGTCCATTTTGAGTCCCATTTTTTCGATCACTGATTTATGGTTGTTTGCATGAATGGCTTCGGCGCGTGATGTGGCTTCGAACATTGAGGCGATCTGGGTCATGCCCTCTTTTTTTGCCTGTTCGGCAAATGCAGCATATTTGGCGCTTGCTGTCGATTCGCCCTTGAATCCGGCTTTGAGGTTTGCAATAGTTTTGTCGGCTGCGCCGGCGGTCGCTAATAATCCGGTTAAGAAAGTAAAGATCATTCCGGAAAGGATCATTTTTTTCATAATTTCATCTGATTTAGGGTGAATAAAAATTTAAGGTAAATAGGTAAAAGTGTAAATCTAAAAATCGTAAACCGTAAATGTTTTACAGTCCGATCATATAGTCGATTACCAGTGAACCGCCTAAGTACCCGGTTATGGAAATGAATATAAATGCAAGGAAAAACAGTCCGAGTGAAACATACTTCAGCGCTGTTTGCTCCTTTCCCTGATAGGTAATAACGATCCTGAAAAGGGTGGCCAGGATAATCGTTACCAGGGCGAGAGTAGCGAAAAGTTCATGTCTTTCGCGAACCAGGCCGGCTTCGCCTTCCATCGGACTTGTGAAGAAATATCCGGTGCCGAAAGCAAATACTGCGCCTGCCATTCCGATAATTTCGAGCCAGTAACCGGTTTTCGACAGCCAGGCTTCCTTTTTGCAGACCATTGCAAGAAGATCGAAAAGAAATCCGACCGTTATTAATGCGATCGGAAAATGAACCATCATAGGATGGAAATGACTTGTGCTTAACATAACTTTTGGATTTTTCAGGTCAAAGGTAATGCTAAAGTAAGTTATTAACAAAGAGAATTCGAAGGAAAATTTAAAATAATTTTACAACCCGGTTAATACCTTTCAACTCTCCTCAATTCATGGTTGATTTCATTCATTTACATCTACATACGCAATATTCTATTCTGGATGGCGCCTGCCGCATCAAAGAGATGGTTGAAAAAGCTGTGGCGCAGGGAATGAAGGGAGTAGCTGTCACTGACCATGGTAATTTATTTGGCATAATGGAATTTTCTGAGGTTGCTGCCAAACAAGATAGTTTTAAGCCCATTTTTGGATGTGAAACATATGTCGCAAAACGAAGCCGTCATGATAAAGTCGAGATGGTCGATCGCAAAGGCGACCACCTTATATTGTGGGCGAAAAATGAAATCGGATATAAGAACCTGCTTAAGCTCATTTCGTTTTCGTGGACTGAAGGTCATTACTACAAACCCAGAATTGACAAGGAGTTGTTGATGAAATATCACCATGGGCTGATTGCCTCATCTGCTTGCCTGGCTGGAGAAATACCCCGGGCAATTCAAGCGGGGAATATTGCTAAAGCAGAACATGCTGTTTCGGAATATAAAGCATTATTTGGCGATGATTTTTACCTCGAGCTGATGCGACATCCTGCTACAGATCCCACGCGCGATGGCGAGGTATACAAGAGACAGATGGCAGTTGGCGCGGAATTGATAAGACTTTCGAAAAAATTGAATGTTAAATTACTGGCAACCAATGATGTCCATTTTTTAAATGAAGCAGACGCTGAGGCACACGATCGTCTTCTGTGTATCAACACCGGTAAGTTCATGGATGATGCCGACAGGATGAGGTATACCGGCCAGGAGTGGTTTAAGTCAAAAAAAGAGATGAATGAACTCTTTGCTGATATTCCCGAAGCATTGGAGAATACCATGGAAGTACTTGAAAAAGTTGATTTTTACAGCCTGAACAAAGATCCGATAATGCCTGATTTTCCTCTGCCGGAAGCATTTCCCGATCCGGATGAATATTTGAGGCATATCACCTATGAAGGGGCAAAAACACGTTATCCTGAGATTTTACCTGAAATCAGGGAGCGTATTGAATTTGAATTGGCTACAATTAAAAAAATGGGGTATCCGGGATATTTCCTGATAGTCCAGGATTTATTAAATGCTGCCCGTGAAATGGGAGTGTCGGTAGGGCCAGGACGGGGTTCTGCTGCCGGATCAGTTGTTGCTTTTTGTATTAGAATCACAGATGTTGACCCACTAAGGTTCGATCTGCTTTTTGAGCGTTTTTTAAATCCTGATCGTGTTTCAATGCCTGATATTGATATCGATTTTGATGAAGATGGCCGCGACCGTGTTCTAAAGTGGGTTGTAAATAAATATGGGCCGGATAAGGTTGCCCAGGTTATCACATTCGGGACTATGGCTGCCAAAGGAGCAATCCGTGATGTGGGCCGGGTTCAGCGGTTGCCATTGGATGAGGTGAACCGGCTTACAAAGTTGGTCCCGACCCGGCCTGGAATTACTCTGAAAGCTGCTTATGAGGAGGTACCTGAATTAAAGGCTGCGCGCTCATCATCAAATAAACTGATAGCAGAAACTCTCCGGTTTGCTGAAAGACTTGAAGGGTCGGTGCGTCAAACCGGCATACATGCCTGCGGGGTTATCATAAGCCGCGACAACCTCATTGAACATATTCCGGTAACCACGTCAAAGGAATCGGAATTGCTTGTCACACAGTATGATGGAGAAAATATCGAAAAAGTTGGCATGCTCAAGATGGATTTCCTGGGATTGAAAACCCTTGCCATCATAAAGGATGCCATGCAAAATATTCGCGATTCGAGGGGAATTGAAGTTGACATTGAGAACCCTTCGTTTGACGATGCCCTTACTTACGAGTTATTCAGTCAGGGAAAAACTACAGGTATCTTCCAGTTTGAATCGGATGGAATGAAAAAATACCTCCGGGAACTGAAACCAAATAAAATCGAGGACCTGATCGCCATGAATGCTCTTTACAGGCCTGGGCCCATGGAATATATCCCAAGCTTTATTGCCCGTAAGCATGGAAAAGAGAAAATCACCTATGATATCCCGGAGATGGAAAAGTATCTCAAAGATACATACGGGATTACGGTTTATCAGGAGCAGCTGATGTTGTTATCTCAGCAACTTGCTGGTTTTTCGAAGGGAGAGGCTGATTCATTGCGCAAAGCCGTTGGAAAAAAGATTGAATCGAGGATGAACGAACTGAAACCGAAATTTTATGATGGTTGTAAACGGAACGGACATGATGAATCGGTTGTTAATAAAATATGGAAGGATTGGGAAGCTTTTGCAAATTATGCTTTCAATAAATCTCATTCAACTTGCTATGCTTACGTGGCATATCGAATGGCTTATTTAAAGGCTCATTTTCCCCCGGAGTTCATGGCAGCAGTTTTGAGCCGTAACCTTAACGATTTAAAAGATATTACACTGTTTCTTGATGAATGTAAACGAATGCTTATCCCGGTACTTGGCCCCGATGTTAATGAAAGTTCCACCGCCTTCGTATCAAACAAAAAGGGAGAGATCAGGTTCGGAATGGCCGGAATCAAAAATGTCGGAGAAGCAGCAGTCAGAAGTATTGTTCAGGAACGGATTGAAAACGGGCCCTACACCAGTATTTTCGACCTTACCCGCCGGATCAATTCCCATGCGGTAAATAAACGATGTATGGAATCACTTGCCAAAGCCGGCGCCTTTGATTGTTTTGAAAATACCCACCGTGCCCAGTATTTTTTTCAGGAAAACAGTGATGATCTGATTTTTCTTGAGAAGATAATCCGGCATGCAACCGATTATCATTCACGGAAGGATTCCATGCAGCAATCATTGTTTGGCGAAACAGAAGATATCCAGTTGAAAGAAATGGCATTGCCTGAATGCCGGCCCTGGTCAAAACTGGAACAACTGAAATTTGAAAAGGATGTGACTGGTTTTTATATGAGTGGGCATCCATTGGACGATTATCAGTTCGAGTTAAACCAATTTTGTAATGTCACGATTGAAGAATTGAAGCAGGACCTTAAACTCCTGAAGGGCAAAGAAATCACATTTGCCGGAATAATAATTGAAGCGAACCATAAAGTTGGAAAGACAGGTAAACCATATGGGTCGTTTGTAGTAGAAGATTATTATAATTTTATTTCACTCACAGTCTTTTCGGAGGAGTACCTCAAATTCAAACATTTCATTGATGAGGGACAGTATGTGTTTATAAAAGCGCGTATTGAATCGCGGTTTGAAAACCCCGATCAGTTAGTAATAAGGGTTAACCAGATTTTTTTGTTGTCGGATGTGATGGAAAAATTTTCAAAAGTTATGTCGTTGACTCTAATGATCCACGAACTTGGGGTCGATAATATTTCCAGATTACATAATATTGCCAAACAGCATAAGGGTAAATGCCATTTGCGTATCAGGGTCAGTGATCCGGACGAAAACATAACCATCGATATGTCATCCAGAAAATACAGGGTGAACCCAAAGGAAATGATCAGGTCACTGATTGATTTACCGGAGATTCAGGTAAGAGTTTTTGGAGAGTGATTGAATGATTGATGTGGAATAATGAAACTAAGGAATAGTGAATTATAGATGGTTTTTTATAATTTTGCAGCTCCAAATAAGATTCACCTTTAATAAAATTCAATATGTTTGAAATATTAAATGATGCCAATTTCGAAGAAAAAGTAATAAAGAGCGATAAACTTGCGGTGGTTGACCTTTCTGCTGAATGGTGTGGCCCTTGCCGTATGGTATCTCCGATTATTCATGAACTTGCTGCCGAATACGAAGGCCGGATTGTTGCAGGAGAACTTAATGTAGACGATAATCCTGCAACCACGGCGCTTTACAAAGTGCGTAATATTCCTACGGTACTATTCATTAAAGGGGGACAGGTTGTTGACAAAAAAATTGGTGCAGAACCAAAAGCCTCTTACAAAGCCCTCATTGAGAAGTATATTTAATAAATTCTCTTCCCTGGAGTTTTTAGCTCGTCAGGTGGTAGAGGGATTTATTACCGGCTTGCATAAAAGTCCGTTTCATGGATTCAGTGTAGAATTTGCCGAACACAGGCTGTACAATGCAGGGGAATCGATCAGGTCGATTGACTGGAAGTTGTTTGGCCGCACTGACCGGTTATATACAAAACGTTACGAAGAGGAAACTAATCTGCGGTGTCAGGTAATGATTGATAACTCATCATCGATGTATTATCCTGTTTTGGCAAAACCAGATATAGACCATCCCAATAAAATTATTTTTTCTGTTTATTTAGCCGCTGCCTTGATCTATCTTTTCCGGAAACAGCGTGATGCCGCCGGGATCAGTGTTTTTTCGGAAGAGGTTGAACTGCATACCCAAACCAAATCAAATCAGGTTCATCACCGATACCTTTTTTCTGAACTTGAGAAATTGATGATACCACGATCGGTTGACCATTTCAAGGGAACCTCCGTAGCTAAGACAATTCATGAACTTGCTGAACGGATTCATAAACGATCGCTTGTGATCATTTTCAGCGATATGTTCGAACGGTCATCGCAACCTGATGAATTATTTTCAGCGCTGCAACATTTAAAGCACAACAAACATGAGGTGATTATTTTTCATGTGGTTGATAAAGCCAAGGAGCTGGATTTTGATTTTGACGATCGTCCCTATAAGTTTATTGATATTGAAAGTGGTGAACAACTGCGCGTTCATCCTGCACAGCTCAGGGAAAAATATGTTCAGGCTGTGGCAAAATTCAAAAATGATCTGCTCCTTCGTTGCGGGCAATACCATATTGATATGGTTGAAGCCGATATAAATGCAGGCTTCGAACAAGTACTGTTACCTTATCTGGTAAAGCGCAATAAATTATTTTAGTTTTTTCACTACTTTTGCCGCTCCTTAAAGCAGCTGTATTGATGATTGAAATTGCCTCCAAGTACGATCCTTCAAGGGTCGAAGATAAATGGTATGATTACTGGACGAAAAAAGGGTTCTTCCATTCTGTTCCCGATAACCGCGAACCTTACTGTATTGTGATCCCTCCTCCGAATGTAACAGGAGTGCTGCATATGGGACATATGCTGAACAATACCATCCAGGATATCCTTGTCCGAAGGGCCCGTATGATGGGTAAAAATGCCTGCTGGGTGCCCGGAACCGACCATGCATCAATAGCTACTGAAGCCAAAGTGGTTTCTAAACTCAGAGATCAGGGCATTGACAAGGCCAGCCTTACAAGGGAGCAATTTCTGGAACATGCCTGGGAATGGAAAGCCAAACATGGAGGGATCATTCTTGATCAATTGAAAAAGCTGGGCGCCTCCTGCGACTGGGAGCGCACCTGTTTCACAATGGATGAAGCCATGTATGAATCTGTTATTGAGGTTTTTATCGATCTTTATAATAAGGGCCTTATTTACCGTGGCGTCCGTATGGTCAACTGGGATTCGAAGGCGCTAACTGCAGTTTCTAATGAGGAGGTGAACTATAAGGAGGTCAATTCGAAGTTGTATTACGTGCGATACAGGGTTGAAGGCAAACTTGACGACTGGGTTACCATTGCAACTACCCGCCCTGAAACGATTCTTGGTGATACTGCCATTTGCGTTCATCCCCATGATGAGAGATATCAGCGCCTGCGCGGAGAAAGGATCATCGTACCACTTGTCAATCGCTCTGTCCCCGTAATTTTTGATGAGTATATCGACCGTGAATTCGGAACCGGAGCGCTTAAGGTGACGCCGGCCCATGATATCAACGACTACAATTTAGGACTTAAGCACAAGCTCGAAGTTATTGATACTTTCAACCCGAATGGCACAATGAGCGAGGCTGCCCGGCTTTTCGTTGGTGAAGATCGTTTTGTTGTGAGGCGAAAAATCACAGAAGAGCTGAAAAATGCCGGACATATTGTTAAGATTGAAGACTACACAAATAAAGTTGGTTATTCTGAACGCACCGATGAAGTAATTGAACCTCGCATCTCGGTGCAATGGTTTTTGAAAATATCTGGTTTGGCAAAGCCGGCGCTTGACCTGGTTGAAGATGATACGATCCTTTTTCATCCGGCCAAGTATAAGAATATGTACCGCCACTGGATGACAAACGTAACTGATTGGTGTATTTCGCGCCAACTCTGGTGGGGACAGCGTATACCGGCATATTACCTTCCTGATGGCAGCTTTGTGGTTGCAAAATCTAAGGAAGAAGCCCTGATCCTTGCCCAATCGAAAATCGAAAATCTAAAATCGAAAATCACTTTAGATGATCTGAAGCAAGACGAAGATGTTCTTGATACCTGGTTTTCGAGCTGGCTTTGGCCTATCTCGGTATTTGACGGCATTCGAAACCCCGGCAATCCTGATATCAAATATTATTATCCTACAAATGATTTGATCACTGCTCCTGAAATTATCTTTTTCTGGGTGGCCAGGATGATCATGGCAGGTTGGGAATACCGGAAAGCAATTCCCTTTAAAAATGTCTATTTTACCGGTATAGTGAGGGACAAACAGGGGCGTAAAATGTCAAAATCGCTCGGCAATTCGCCTGAACCACTTGACCTGATAAGGGTGAATGGCGCTGATGCTGTTCGTCTTGGCATGTTATTGTGTTCTCCTGCCGGGAACGATTTGTTATACGATGATGCACTGATTGAGCAAGGCCGTAATTTCTGCAATAAGATTTGGAATGCTTTACGGCTTGTTAAAGGATGGCCAGTGGATGTTAATATTGCTCAACCGGAAGTGAACAATGTTTCAATCGAATGGTTCAATTCAACTTTTAATGCATCATTGAAAAATATCAACTCGCTTTACGATGATTACCGTTTGTCGGAGGCGCTTATGGCAACCTATAAACTGGTTTGGGATGACTTTTGTTCCTGGTTTCTTGAGATGATCAAGCCTGCCTTTCAGAAGCCAATTGACCGCCCTACCTATGAATCGGTAGTCTCGTTTTTTGAAAAACTTCTGAAAGTGCTGCATCCATTCATGCCTTTTATAACTGAAGAGATTTGGCATACGCTGGAAGAAAGAGGAGAAGGTGAATCCATCATGTTGAGCAGTCAGCCTGTAGCCGGCAGTTTTGATCAGAACATTATTGATAAATTCTCTTTTGCCGAAGATGTGATCATGGCGGTTCGCAACACTAGAAAAGATAAAAATATTCCTCAAAAGGAATCAATACGATTGTATATCAGGAAAAATAACAGTGAAGTGCCCGATACAACCTTCGACAGCCTTGTTGCCAAGCTTTGTAACATCAGTGAATTAGACTATATTGAGGAAAAGATTCCCGATTCCATCTCGTTTGTGGTAGGGTCGACCGAATTTTTCATCCCGTTGACAGGAATAATTGATGTGGATGTGGAGATAAAAAAGCTTGAGGAAGAGCTGGTTTATACAAACGGTTTCCTGGCGAAGGTAATGCAGAAGTTGAGCAATGAGAGCTTTGTAAAAAATGCTCCGGTGAGTGTAGTCGAATCAGAACGTAAGAAAAAAGAGGATGCAGCAGCAAGGTTGACGGTGCTCGAGGAGCAGATCAAGGATCTCAAAGGTCAGCCTTGAAAGGTAAGTTACAGCTGTTGCAAATTATTTGTGAAACATCCCGGGCCGATTTAATAGCTACAGGTAATCCTCCGCCGGGAATTGTCCAATGGCCAATAAAATAAAAGTTTTTTAACCCCGGCAAATTATTTTTTACCGGTGATCGAGCGATAATGTTTTTTCCTGGTAGCCATCCCTGTACACTTCCCTTCCAGTTGTTGGTATAACGATGAAAAGTTGCAGGCGTTGCGATATCAACCACTTCGATTTTTTCCTTCAGGCCGCCAATCCTGGCATTAAGGATTTCAATAACCAAATCAGCAAAGCGCTGTTTTTGTTTTATGTAGCCCGCTTTATCTGAATTCCTGAGGTTGATCCAATAATCGGCATAACGGGAATAGAATGAGATCGAAATCACCGTTTTTCCGGCAGGCGCTAAAGTCGGATCGTAATTATTGATATGAACTTCCATGCGTGAATAACAAGTACCATCAGGCGACACCAGATCCTGATCCAAAGGAAACCGCATGAAATGATGCTTACCGGGAAAAGTTGCAGCAACGCCCAACGATACCATGAAAACCGAGTAATAAATCTTCAGCTTCTCCTGGTTATACAGTTTCATGATTGTATTGTTTACAAATTTTCCTCCAAGGGCCTGAAAAACCGAAAATTGCCAATCAGCGGCAGAAATTGTAATATCCGAAAATACTGATTCGCCTGTTTTAAGAGCCACGCCTTTCGCCATGTTCCCTTCAGTGATGATTTTATCGACTTCAGTTCTATATCTGATTTTTCCTCCGGCTTCCAGATATCTTCGTTCAAGATTTCCAACGAAAGCATTGGATCCGCCTGTCGGGTAACCAGTTCCTTTCAGGTCGCTGAAGGCTAAAGGCATTGTCAATACTATCAATGGCATTTCATCGCCATCGAAAAGCAACATGAAAGCCTCTTTCAAAAATGGATTCTTAAGTCTTTTTGCAAAGCTGAAATTGGTTTCCCGTTTTATCTGATTCAAAAAGAGAAGCAAAGGAAGATATTTGATAAAGCGAATTTTTTTATACCAGGGAAGCAATTCAGGAACTACCTTTATCATTGGTGGAATTTCGTACGACTGTATGCGGCGCATAGTCCGGATCAACTTTTTCACATGTTTTTCATCTTCAGGGGCGATAGAAAGCATATATTGCTCCAGCCTGTTCAGGTTAGTATACATGTGAAATACCTTATCGCCAAATATATCTTTGTTGTCTTTAACCTCGATCTCCATCCGCACTTCATGATGTACAAAGTGAATGGAATCCATGTCAATCAGTTCCGACCAAAGTTCATAAAAAGGATTGCTTTTGCTGGAGCCGAGCAGCCATTGCAGTCCGCTTTCAAAAGTGTAGCCGTTCCGCTGCCAGCTTGTACAGAGGCCTCCGAATGTAGAATGACGTTCGAAAATTTCCGTTTCAAAACCATTCATTTGCAGGTAGCACCCGGCTGATAAACCTGCTACGCCTGCGCCGATGATGTTAATTTTCATGGGGTAAAGATACACCAGAGAATGACAAGTGACATTTGTAAATATTGATTTGTTTGTGGCTTTGTTTTTTGCAGTACCTTTGCAAACTATTTCAAACAGCCAATTCAACATATTAACATGCAGGAAATCAGAAATATCGCTATAATCGCCCACGTTGACCATGGCAAAACAACCCTCGTTGACCGGATTTTACATCAGGTTCGATTGTTTCGCGATAATCAGGAGATGGGGGAGCTCATCCTCGATTCAAACGATCTGGAGAGAGAGCGTGGGATCACCATATTGTCAAAAAATGTGTCAGTCAGATATAAGGGAATTAAAATCAATATTATCGATACACCTGGCCATAGCGACTTTGGTGGTGAGGTCGAACGCGTACTTAATATGGCCGATGGTGTGCTGATCCTGGTTGATGCTTTCGAAGGCCCCATGCCGCAAACCAGATTCGTTTTGCAAAAAGCGCTGGAACTTGGCAAGAAACCTATCGTGGTCATAAATAAGGTCGACAAGCCCAACTGCTCTCCTGATGAGGTTCATGAAGCAATGTTTGACCTGATGTTTAGCCTTGATGCCAGCGAGGACCAGCTCAATTTCCCGACAGTTTATGGTTCTTCGAAGCATGGCTGGATGTCGGACGATTGGCGCAATGAAACTTCAGATGTCAGTTACCTGCTCGATCAGATTATTGAACACATTCCTGCTCCCCAGCAATTGCCCGGAACACTGCAGATGCAGATCAGTTCGCTTGATTATTCATCTTATGTCGGAAGAATTGCAGTCGGTCGGATTTCACGTGGTTCGGTAAAGGCAGGCATGCCGATCTCTCTGGTTAAAAACGACAGGTCGGTTGTGAAATCAGTTATCAAGGAGTTATACCTTTTCGAAGGGCTCAGTAAAGAGAAAGTTAAATTTGAAGTGTTCGCGGGTGAAATCTGCGCCATTCTTGGTCCTGAAAATTTCGATATTGGCGATACAATTGCCGATTTTGAGAATCCTGAGGGGATGTCGCCAATAAGTGTTGATGAACCCACAATGAGCATGCTTTTTACCATTAACAACTCTCCATTTGCAGGCAAGGAAGGCACTTTTGTCACCTCCCGCCATATCCGTGAACGGCTATTCAAAGAAACAGAAAAGAATCTGGCGCTAAAGGTTGAAGAGATGGATTCGCCCGATCGTTTCCAGGTGTTTGGCCGTGGTATCCTTCACCTGGCAATTCTGGTGGAGACCATGCGTCGTGAAGGGTATGAGTTTCAATTAGGGCAACCCCAGATTTTAACCAAAGAAATTGACGGTCAGAAGTGCGAACCGGTTGAATTGCTGAAAGTACAGGTGCCTGAACCCTTTGCCGGAAAAGTAATCGAGCTTGTAAGTCGTCGGAGAGGCGACATGACCCATATGGAACATAAGCGTGACCGGGTTATTCTCGAGTTTGAAATTCCTGCACGCGGACTGATTGGTTTGCGAAACCCGGTACTGACGGCAACAGAAGGTGAAGCGGTGATGGCACATCGCTTTAAATCATACCAACCATGGAAGGGTGATTTGCCGGGGCGGAATAATGGCTCGCTTATCTCTATGTATACCGGTTTGGCTATTACCTATGCCATTGATAAACTGCAAGACCGGGGCAAGTTTTTTATCGAACCATTTGAAGATGTTTATAATGGTCAGGTGATTGGTGAAAGTACCCGCAGTGACGATATTGTAATCAATGTGAACAAGACCAAAAAACTCTCCAATGTTCGCGCATCAGGTTCCGATGATAAAGCAGTAATCTACCCGGCCACTAAATTTTCGCTTGAAGAGGCAATGGAGTACATCAAAGGCGATGAATACGTGGAGGTTACCCCTAAATCAATTCGTCTGCGTAAGATTTTGCTTGATGAGATTGATCGGAAACGGAGTAGTAAGCAGGTTTAGGCAACGCCTTATAAATCAATTCAGCAATATCCTTTACTTCAACCGGTGATTGCTTTTCAAATGTTTTCTTGCACATAGGACATGCCGTGACTATTGTATCGGGCCCGCCTTCGATAAGGATATCCAAAGCCGCGGCAGTCATGGCATTACGCTGTTGTTGTGAGGCCTCAAAAAGCGCCAGGCTACCACCGCAACACATAGCATTTTTTGCCTCCTGTTCTACTGGTACAAGATCCGCAACTTTACCAATAAGCTCCCGGGGAGCTTCGTAAACTCCGGATCCTCTTCCAAGGTCGCACGGATCATGATAAGCCACCTTTTTAAATTTGCCCTGAAGCGGAATTTTTCCTGTTTTTACCAGATCCAGAATGAATTGTGTATGGTGCTGTATCCGGATAGGTAAATTGTACTCCTCCTTGAAAACGCGATAACAGATCGGGCAGGAGGTGACAAGTATTTTTGCCTTCGTATGTCGAATAAGTTTTTTATTGAATTCAATCAGATCATGCGCCTGACGGTCTTTTCCGGCGATCATAAGTGGGCGGCCGCAACAAACACTTCGGTCTTCGTCAAGATGAAAATAGGAAATGCCTGCCTGTTCCATGATTCCCTTCATTGCACGGATAATTGACGGGGTAAGATGCGACATGCATCCGGAAAAATATATGACCTCGCACTGTTTAGAAGGTACACTCTGAAAGGAGGTTTCGTATGAGTCCGGATCGAGCCAGCTATAATCGGCAGCTTGTCCCGAAACCAATTCCCTTCGTTTTATAAGGCGTAGTGAATCTGAGTTGATTCCAACAGGGCATGCCTCCCGACAACGGCCGCATAAAAGACATTTCCTGGAAATTTTTTCAGGGACATACTTGTCACGGACATCCCGAATAAAATAGACTGCCTGGGAATCGTTGATGCCGGCATCGTTAAGCTGGCAAACGTCGATGCAGACTCCGCATCGTGAGCATGCCTGAACTTCGACATCTGAGAAACCGGAGTGCCATTTCTTTGGTTGAATTCCAAAATGACGAAAAAATATCAACAGAATTTCGGTAGGGATATGCCAGTACCTTGAATAGGGGAGGGTGATAAAAAAAATACCCAGCGTGAGAGAATATATCCACCACAACGAATAAGCGAAAAAACCGGAAGGTACTGGTAATATTCTTACCAAAATATTGCCCAGGGTTTGTGTGAGAAACCCACCACCACTGCCATAATAACCGGCAGTATAACTTTCTGCCAACAGCCTCATTGGGAATATCAGCCATAGGCAAGTTAATGAAACAATGTCGGTGAGTTGGAATTCAGTTGTTCGTTTCATCCCAAACCACTTTGACTTTTGCCGTTTAATTATAGCAAGTACCAATCCGCTTAATACAAAAAGCAGCAGAAAGTCCATCAGGAAGCGGAAAAATCCAGGAACAGAATAGACCTCGAAAAAGATGACCAGTTTGTCGTGAATAAAGAATTTTAAAAAAATTGGGTAATAGGGTGCATTAAGGTGGGTTCCGCTGTAAAAGCGACTTTCAATATTTCCAAGGATAATCAGGAGGAACCAACCCAGAGCGAAGCTCATGTGCATGTATCCAAGCATCGGATTGCGTTTCCACATGCGCCGGTGAATGAGCACTTCAAGAAATACCTCTTTAAGCGCTGATAAAACCTGCCGCGGATGGCGGATCCCGCTAATGAATTTCACCTTGTCGATTGCAGGTAGCGCTTTGATCCATCGGTACCAGCTTTGACCTGTGACAATCAACACATAAATCAGCCCTAGGAAAAATGGAAGTACAAAAAGATTAAAATTGATCATCCTATTTGTTCAATTGCCCGGTTAATAGTTAAAATAACATTTCGGAGGTTCACCCCACGGGGACATACTAACTGACATTTACCGCAAAACATACACTTTTGGATTTCCTTCTTGATATCTTTTGTTTCGCCACGCCTTATGAAGGTGTGAACCCGCCTGATGTTGAAATCAACAAAGTGACCGGTCGAACATGTTGCCGAGCAGCTTCCGCAGCCAATGCAAAGATTTAATGATGGTTCATGTACCTTCAGGTATTCGGCAATGCGTTTGTCGTTCCGATCGAAGTCGATCGATTCATCATGTAAAACCGTATATCCGAAGTTTATAGCCATAATCTTTTTTCAACATTCCGCACCTACGGAGCGGAAAATAACATTGAATTCCCGCGGGCTACCAATATGGAGCTCCTACGGAGCTCAGTAAATTCGCAAATTCAAATTTTTACAATAACAAATGACAAATGACAAATGACTATTCATATTCACCATTCACAACTTAATTGATCAATCAATCATTCATTCATTCATTCAATCAATCATTCAATCATTCAATCAATCTATCAATCAATCAATCATTCAATCAATCAATCATTCATTCATTCATTCAATCAATCATTCAATCATTCACCATCTACAAACTCCTTCACCTGAAAAGCTGTTGCCCTCGCATCAGCAATCGTATTCACAATGCAGGCCGGGCCTTTGACAGCGCCGGCAAGAAACACGCCAGGAATGCTTGTACTGTTATCTTTGACATGTTCATCAGAAGACAATAAAAAACCATCCGGGCCTGATTCCAATCCCAGCATTTTGGCAATTTCCCGCGTTTCAGGCCGGGGCATAAACCCAACCAACAGAACTATCATGTCGACAGTTATTTTCAACGGCCTCCCGGTTAAGGTGTCTTCAGTTTTCAAAACAAGCGAATGGTCAGGATTTTCGGCACATTCTGAGAGCCGGCCCCTGATAAAGTTGACTCCCCATTTCTGCTGGGCTTCATAATAGAGCTCCTCGAAATTGCGGTCATACATCCTAAGGTCCATGTAAAATGAAAACACCTCACATCCGGGCAGCATCTCCCTGATTTCGATGGCCTGCTTGACCCCGGTAACACAGCAAACTTTTGAACAGTATAGGTTTCCCACCTTTTCATCGCGGGAGCCAACACAATGGATGATGCCAATTCGTTGAGGTGTTTTGCCCCCGGGGGTGGTTATTTTTTTGCCCTCTTTAAAAATGGCTTCCAGTTCGGCTGAAGTAATGACGTTGTCGTAAATGCCATACCCGTATTCCTCTTTTTTGTGGGCATCGAAAAGTTCGTACCCGGTTGCCAGAACGAGGCTTTTCGCTTGAACAGGTTCACTGTTTTCAATGTGAACCGTGAATCCATCACCGTTATGGTCAATTGAATTCACTTTAGCGCCACATCTTATATCGATTTCTGGGGCAAGGTTATTACCTATAAAATCCATCACCTGTTTCCCCGGACGGTGGCTGGGAAAAAGCCGGTCCCAGTTTTTAACATGGCCGCCTGTCAGGGCATCTTTCTCAAGCACTATCACTTCAATGCCAAGGTTTGAAAGTGCACCGGCGGTCGTCAAACCTGCAATACCGCCTCCGATAACAATCACCTTGTTATTCATGCTGATAAAATTTAAGGTACGAAGGCGCTTTGGGTTTTCCCATTATTTTACCTTCAATAGTCTGGAATTTTCTTTGTGTGTCATAAGGAATACCGATTTTGTCAAGGAGTGGTTCAACCGGAACCTGGTGAACCTGTAATCCTATATCCCACGGGTCGTAGCCTAAGATCATTCCTGCCAGTTCTTCATAGGTTAACACCGGAATCCCATGTCCGTTTTCGCCATAAGTAATGCCTTCCATTTCGCTGATGGCATATTGCCATCGATCGAGAAACATGGGGCACCCCGGACAGTTGGTGAGAATAAAATCGGGTTTGTATGGCGCCATGGATTCAAATTTCTTTTTAGTACAGGCTATTGAGTAGCCCCGGTTGGCCCGCACAAGGTACTGCCTGAATCCGAACCCGCAACAATGCCGTCGCTCAGGGTAATCGATCACTTCACCGCCCCATTCTTCGATCATACCCACCAGAACATAAGGGTATTCGGCGCCTCCGATCCCTTTGCCGGGAAACATCCTGGAATAATGGCACCCGATATGCTCAACCACTTGCAACGGATTTCCGGTAAGCCTGTTAACCAACCGGTATTTGCTTTTTGCAGCTATCTCGTTTCTGAATTTAAAAATCACGTCGCTTGCATGTGAAAGGTTGGCCGGTTTATTGAATGTACGGCCTGTAGCTTTGATCAGATGCTGCCTTACGCGGGCTTCGACTTCAGGGAAATGGCTCCAGGTTTCAAGAATCTCGGAATATAGTCCGAACGAGGTAATGCAGGAGGTCGTAAAATTTTCATAACCCGATTCGGTCATGATCGCAAACTGCCGGGCCACCATGGTCATCGCCGTCTCAAAAGGAACTATATCGCTGTGATAACCGATGCCTGAGCATGTCGTGTGGGCGGCATTTTCAAAAATATCTTTATGAAGTTCGTCCTTCATAATGCGAAGGAATGTTTTTTCCGACCCCGGAAAAAAGTTCTGCCTTACACAGCTCCTTACATAGAAATACCGGTCAGCGGCGATCTCCTTCTGATACTCCTTCCAGATACTACGTTTTCCTTCGATTTTCATTAATCCCTCGTGTGTGTGTTGTTGTTGGTAGTGTATATATGACGGGCATATTCATTATCCAATCCATCATTCAGGCTCATTCCGATTTCATCAGCTTTAATGCGCGAGAACTCTTCGATTTTCCGGTAACGTTCTGTGGCGCCCGTTTCATCAAAGATCCGCTGTAATTCATCGAGGTCCTCCTGTGGAATTTTACGTAAGATGCCAGGTCCGGTTTTTTGATAATTGGCCCCCAGCCGGTGCATCACTTCTTCCATATTCTCATGTTCCCATTCCCATATCGGACCCTGTTCGGGATGCATCTCAGGTAAAATTTCTGAAGGGAAAAGACAATAGCCATATTTTAATATCCAATGGCCTACGGTACGTTTAATGACCAATTGTTGCCGCCCCTTTTCCGACTCGACAAAATAGCCCATTTCCTGCGAAACCGAGCGCAACACAGTGATCAGCAGTCCCGGCGCATTTCCACGGGGACAACGGGTTACACATGACATGCATTCGCCACAATACCAAATGGTTTCGCTCTTCAGGAGGGCTTCGATTTGCTCATCATCACGGGTTTGAAGGATATCGACAATCTGGCGGGGCTGATAATTATAGAATTCTGCGGCAGGGCAGATGGCAGTGCAGGTTCCACAATTGAGGCAGGCTTTCAGTCCTTCAACAAAACGAACGTCTTCAGCGAGTTTGTCGTAGAGTTTTCCCATACAGAATTGGAAATAGTGCTCAAAGTTAGGAAAAGATTGATCAATTCATTATTTCGCAGTGAATACATACTGAAGAATGTTTGCTCCCATCTGAAGAGCCTTAAGCCGTGTTGATTCGGAGTCGCCGTGAATGACCCGATCTTCCCATCCATCGCCCAAATCGCATTCATAGGAATAGAAAACAACCAACCGGCCTTCATAGATGAGCCCGAACCCTTGTGGAGCTTTATTATCATGTTCATGAATCTTGGGAAGCCCATTTGGAAAATCGTATTTCTGGTGGTAAATCGGGTGTTTAAAAGGGAGTTCAAGTAATTCAAGTTCCGGAAAAATTTTTTTTAACTGGGGACGAATGAATTTATCCATCCCATAGTTGTCATCAATATGAAGGAAGCCTCCGGCGATAAGATATTTACGCAGGTTTTGCAATTCCTGATCCGAAAAAACAATATTTCCGTGCCCGGTCATATGGATAAACGGATAATTCATAATCCCGGCGCTGCCAGCTTCCACAGTTGCAATATCCTCATTTATGTTGGTGGATAGATTATGATTGGCGAACTTAACCAGATTCGGCAGAGAGGTCGGGTTGGCATACCAGTCGCCGCCTCCTGAATATTTCAATAGAGCAATCTGGAAAGACGGCGGAACGAAAGATGTCATTGCAAGGAGGACTATGATTCCTGCCAGAATTTTGTGTCTCATTGGTCATTTGTCATTGGTCATCTGTCATTGGTCATCCGTCATCCGTCATCGGTCATCCGTCATCCGTCATCGGTCATCGGTCATCCGTCATTTTCATCCTGTTCA
>JBAXKG010000027.1:0-34270 GCA_037137455.1 Bacteroidota bacterium | reverse complement strand
TTTCAGCGCTTTTGATATCAACCGTATTTTTGCCCGACCTTATGCATCAAACCTGGCATCTCAACGAGTTCTCGAAAAGGCCGGAATGAAGCTGGAAGCCCGTTTTGAAAAGTCGCTTTTCAAGAATGGGCAATTTGTTGACGAACTCATCTTTTCAATATTATCACCAACCTTGCTCATTTCAGACTGATCGTTTCTTCTCCATTCGGGCACCCCAAAGATTTGTAATTTTACAGAAACGAAATTACGCGTTACGATTTTTTCTTGTCATGCGTCGCGCGTCACAGATTTTATGAAACCATTCTGGGTCATTATATACTTCATCCTGTTTGCAGTCTCCCTTTATTCGCAGACGATCACGCAAACGGTCCGCGGAAGAGTAATCGATGCAGATACAAGGCTGGGGCTTCCCGGGGCCAATATAATTGTTGTGAACTCCCAACCACTTATTGGTGCAACAAGCGATACAAATGGAAACTTCAGGCTTGAGAAGGTGCCGGTAGGCCGCAAATCAATACAGGTAAGTTATATAGGTTATAAACCGGTGATGAGGCCTGAAATACTTGTAAGTTCCGGAAAGGAGACAATACTTGCCTTTGAACTTGAAGAGGATATAATTCAGTCAAAAGAGGTAGAGGTCAAAGCTACTGTTGATAAGGACCGGCCGGTCAATGTCATGGCGATTGTCAGCGCCCGTTCCTTTTCCGTTGAGGAGAGCCGCCGTTATGCCGGATCGGTCGATGATCCCATGCGTGCAGTCTCCAATTTTGCCGGCGTTGCTGGTAATCCCGAAGTCAGCTCAAATGAGATCATCATCCGTGGGAATTCACCAAAGGGTTTGTTGTGGAGGGTCGATGGGATGGATATACCCAACCCTAACCATTTTGCTTATGTGGGAACTTCCGGTGGCGGATTTACCATGTTCAGCAGCCAGGTGCTGGGCAATTCTGATTTTTACACGGCAGCATTTCCTGCTGAATACGGCAATGCCCTTTCGGGGGTGTTTGATATGCGTTTTCGCAATGGCAACAACTCAAAGTACGAATTCGCTGTTCAGCTTGGGTTACAGGGACTGGATGTCTCAGCCGAAGGTCCATTTATACGTGATAAACCAGCATCCTTTCTTTTTAATTACCGGTATTCCATATTGGCATTTCTGCAGTATATCGACCCGGGTATGAAAAACAGGATCCCCTCTTTCCAGGATATTTCTTTTAAAATTAATCTTCCGACCAAAAAAGCGGGAACCTTCTCAATTGTCGGAATTGGTGGTACCTCCTTTATACAATCCATCCCGGTTGAAGATTCCACGCAATGGAATACCCTGGAAGACCGCTCAAAATCATCGCTGAACAACAGGATGGCAGCCCTGGCATTGGTGCACCAGGTCAATCTTTCCAGGCGAACCTATCTCCGCTCATTCCTTTCATGTACCTATAATTATATCCGGGCCGAAAACGCCTTTCTTTCGCCTTCTTACCAACTTCAGCCGCAAGATGATATAATTCAGGACAACTATCGTTTTACAATCAGTACATTGCTTAATCACAAATTCGGACGAAAGCACACAAACCGCAGTGGTATCGGGTTTGTCAGGCTCTATTATAACAGCAATATCAAAACGGTAAATCCCTTTTCGGGCATTTTTTCACAGGTTAACCAGGGAAACGGAAACAGCGACCTGCTGAACGCTTTCAGCGAATCAAAGTTTGATATAACCAATAATTTTTCAGTCAATGCCGGGCTATATTTTCAGTATTTCCTGCTGAACCAACATTATTCCATTGAGCCCCGGCTGGCCGTTCGATGGCAGTTTGCTCCGAAACATGCCTTAAGCCTGGGCTATGGCAAACATTCACAGTCGGAAGATGTAGGTGTTTATCTTGCCGAAATTCAGCTCAGCCCCGAAATTTCTGTCCAGCCTAATAAGGCTCTAGATTTCAGCCGGGCACATCATTTTGTTCTTGGCTACGATTTTCTTATCCTCCACGATCTAAGGCTAAAAGTTGAGGGATATTATCAATACCTGTATAATATTCCGGTCATGCCAGGCAGCTACTATTCACTTATAAACAGCAACGGGGGCTATTATAATGATACCCTTGTGAACAACGGCACCGGACGCAATGCAGGGATTGACATTACTCTCGAGAAGTTTCTTACCCGTCAATACTATTATCTGGTCACAGTTTCTTTGTTTGATTCGAAATACAAAGCAGGAGATGGGATTGAGCGGAATACACGCTTCAACTCAAATTTCGTAGTTAATCTCCTTGGCGGGAAGGAGTGGACCATCCGGAAGAAAAACATCCTGGGGGTGAACCTGAAAGTTTCAGTGACCGGTGGGGAATATTATGTTCCCATCGACCTTGACGAATCAAAACTACAACATCGTGAGGTACTGGATGACTCACAGGCTTATTTTCCAAGGCTTCCCGCCTTTTGTTATCTCGATTTCACTCTGACCTATCGTACCAACCATAAAAAATTCTCTGGCATTTGGGCTCTTCAGATTAAAAACCTGTTAAACCAGAAGCCTCCGACAGGGTATATTTACAATGATTTTAACCAATCGGTTGAGAAGTCAATCTCAATCGGGATCCTGCCGCTGATAAGCTACAAAATTGAATTTTAGGGATAAGGCTCAACTCTTAATGGCGTCACAATATTGACATGATGCCATATGTAAAAAGATATATATCTTTGTGGGGTATCATCTTAAACGAACCAGCATGAAAATACTCCTTACAGGAGCTACAGGTTATATTGCCAAACGTTTGTTGCCGGTTTTACTTGAAAACGGGCATGAAGTGGTATGTTGTGTTCGCGACATAAAACGTTTTGATTTTAGCCGTTTCAAAAGCGATAATTTGAGTGTTGTTGAAGTTGATTTTTTATTTTCGGGGGAGCTGGACAGAATTCCGGAAGATATTGATGTCGCTTTTTACCTGATTCATTCCATGGCGACTGACAAGGGAAGTTTTGTTGAAATGGAGGCCATATCTGCCGGAAATTTTAAAATGAGAATGGAACAGACACAGGTAAAACAGGTCATTTATCTGAGCGGGATCGTTAATGAAAAAAAACTTTCCAAACACCTTTCTTCCCGGAAAAACGTAGAAGATATTCTTTCCTCCGAAGTATATTCCCTGACCACCCTGAAAGCAGGGATCATCCTTGGATCGGGTAGCGCCTCGTTTGAAATTATCCGTGACCTGGTCGAAAAAATGCCTGTAATGATAGCCCCCAGATGGCTCAACACACGATGTCAACCTATCTCAATCCGAAACGTGGTACAGTTCCTCTTTGGTGTCATTTTGAAGCAGGATACCTTTAACCATAGCTATGATATCGGCGGCCCCGAAGTGTTGACCTACCGTGAAATGCTCTTGCGTTTCGCTGGAATTCGCGGGCTCAGACGATGGGTAGGCGTGGTGCCGGTTATGACCCCCCGGCTTTCATCATACTGGTTGAATTTTATTACCTCAGTTTCTTATTCACTCGCCAACCATCTTGTGAACAGCATGAAGGTGGAAGTGGTATGCAAAGACAATGACCTGGAGAAAATGCTTGGTATTGTGCCGGTCCCCTATAATAAAGCCATTGAACTGGCCTTTGACAGAATTGAACAGCATCTGGTATTGTCGAGTTGGAAAGAGGCCATTACCAGTGATGCCATGGAAAAAGGATCGTCGAAATATATAGAAGCGCCGGTGTACGGATGTTACAAAGACACCAGGAAACGCAATGTATCGGATGCCGGAAAAGCAGTGGAAAGAATCTGGTCTGTCGGGGGTGTAAACGGATGGTATTATGCCGACTTGCTTTGGAACATCAGGGGGTTTATGGATAAACTGGTCGGAAAGGTCGGCATTTGCAGGGGAAGAACCAAACCGGTAGAGATTGCTGCCGGTGATGCCCTTGATTTCTGGAGGGTTATTTATGCTGATAAAAAGGGAAAAAGATTATTGCTTTATGCCGAAATGAAACTTCCGGGTGAAGCATGGCTTGAGTTTAATATTGACTCTGATAATGTCCTTAAACAAACAGCCACTTTCCGTCCGAAAGGAATCCGGGGAAGGGTTTACTGGTTGGCATTACTCCCGTTTCATGGATTAATATTCAGGGGGATGATCAGGCATATCGCGAGACAATAATCAATAATAAATTTATTCCGCTGGTTTGATATCGCTGGCCTTGGCCTCCTCCATGATGACATCATATTTATAGCCTGAGCCGAAATCCTTATCCAACCGTATGATTCCCCTGAAGGTGACAATTTTTCCAACAGTAAGGCTGTCCATGGTTGTAACCGTCAGATCGAATTTATCGGAAAAATCGGTGCCATCCTGAATATGCACCCAGTTTTTATTCATAACGGCATGGTTATATCTTACTATTTTCCCCCTGATGATCACTGTTTTTTCAGCGTACTTATCTTTATTCTTATAAAGTTCTGCTATAGAAATTCCACCTTTTGGTGTTTCAACTGAAATATCAGACCATCTGACAATTTCCACCTTCTTGGGTGTCATAAGCTGCGTGGCTTCTGCTTCGGCAGTTTTCAGTTTGTTGCTGGGATCCTGTACAAAATATATAGAAGGAAATGTGCGCCCAAGTTCTTTGCTTAGAAAATCTTTCATTTCTGAGTCGTTGGTATAGTAAACCGAGTCGCCAGGTTTGGCGTCAGCCCTGACAATGGCTATCCAGAATTTTTTGTTATTTTCTTCAACCTGAAGGTATGTATAATTGGATGTTTGAATGACCTCAATAACACTGACCCCATGGGTGCCGGGAGGTAAGATGGCTGCATTGCTTTTTTCCCCACTCCTGTAACATGTTGTCACAATGAAAAGGATACCCAGAAGCAGTAAAACGACGATAAAAATTATTTTGTTTCTATTCATACAGTGTCTTTTTTAATTATTTTTCATGGCGCAAAGATAATTATTTATCATGAAACGGAGTTGTCATCGGTCATGGGGCTTGTCATTGTTTTCACAAATTATATAAACGACAGGGAGGTTGTTGATATGACCGTTAAAACCTTTGGGTAATATTAATATATACCCGGTTAAAAATCGAATTCTTTTCAAAAGTGCCTTCGAGATAAAGGGAGCAGGAAAGTTTTTTGATAATTCGCCATATAAGGTTCAGGTCGGCCATGTTTTGAATCTGTTTCGATTCGCCGCTCAGAAATTTGTAACTAACATACTTATATTCCAACCCGCCGGATAATTTTCCGGGAACAAGATCGCGGGAAATTCCAAGGCTGTATATCCTGCCCGAAATATAACTTGTTTCCAATAAGGTAGCTGAAATAGTAGCTGAAACATTTATCCCCGGCACATTGCTATAAGTAACGTAACCATAAAGGTTTTTCGAGGGTTTTGGATCTAGTTTGCTGTCACGGTAACCGATATTTAAACCAATTGACAGGTTTTTAACAGGCTGACCGTTTGCCTGAAACATATAGCCCTGTACAGTTGCCACTTCGATCATTTTCTCCAGAATGTTTTTGGGATAGGTTTCGTAATAAATAATATTGTTCAGTGCACTGTATGAAATGCTAAGCGATAACTGCCTGATCGGTCTGTATCTCAATGATAAATATAAGTTGGAAAGGGTAGGAGAATTGTCTTTTGTGTAAGTAGTGTCTTTTTGGATTGTATCAACAGGATTCATGACTTTTTTATACAGTCCGACTTCAACGGATCCAAAAAAATATAAATTTGTCAGCAGTGCATTGGAGTGTTGAAAATAGGCAAATCGTCGATCAGTAAAACCATTATTCATTTGTTCGATAAATGCAATCGTTGTTTGCATGTTGCCTTTTTTTGTTGTTAAGTCATGTCCAAGATAGCCGCCAAACTGAAAAAGGTTGGGATTAAAGCTGTAATTTTTGTAATCGGGCCGTGTGCCTGCAATTACCCCGAAGGTGAAGGAATTGAATTTTAATTCGTATTGAAGCCCGTCAACGGGGCCGGCATTAGAAATTCGCGGATTAATTTTCCGGCCAAGCCATATTTTATGGTGCTTGTTGAATTCATAGTTCAGGGCCAGGCTGTATATTTTTAACCCGTTGAATATATCGTCCCTTACTTCGCTCCATTCACCGATTTTATGTACAAAATTAATATATGCCTCTGCAGAAAGTTTTGAGTTGCCAATGTTTTTCGCATTCAATGAAAAGGAATATCTCATCCTTTGAGAATTAGAAGTGATATTTGAAAAATTTAAATATGATGCAACCGTAAAATTCCCGCTGATCAGTTGCTTTCGTTTTTTAGGTTGTACCGGTTTTGCTACAACAGAATCCCGACTTTTAACTTCAGCGGGTAATCCCGGCTTTTCATCTTTATCCCCGGCAATCACAGGCTTTATTGCTTTTCTTCCGGAAACAATCAGATCGGCAATAGATAATTTTTGTGTCGAAATTGGAATGCAGGCACAGGAAATCGATGAAATATCCCCAACTACCAATACGGGGGCAAGCACACCCGCCTGATAGGAATAGAGGGTATCTCCCTTTGAAATATTTTCAGTCGACTGAAATTTAACATATACATATTGGGTGGTTACATAGGATACTTTCCCCTCAATGGTTGCATAATAATTTTGACTCATAAGGACTGGCCCGGTAAAAAATAGTCCAAGGACAGGTATTAAGTATTTCAAGGTGATTTTATTAATCATTTCTACTGTTTTTATACATCATTTTATCACCATTTCCTTTTGGGTGACAGCTTAAACATGCAGCGCTATTGTATGTGTACCCACTCACGCCCTGATGTTCGCTATTCATCGTTGATTGAGGATGGCATGATGTGGTACAAGTAAACACCGCGTAATTTCCAGAATTCGGATGACAATCGGTACAGGCATTCCATTCCCCTTTATGTTTTCCTGAATAAATCGGGAAATACAAGTTGTCGTGATCCCAGTTGGCGGGTACCCATGCGTTTTGCGTATGGCAATTTGTACAAATAGTCGGAAACTGCGATGCGGCATGAGGTGGATTGGTTGTTTGGTTGTAATTGGTTAAATGACAGCCAACGCAAGTATTTGGGGTTATATTATAATTGCCTTTATGGCAATCGATGCAATTGTTGGCAATTGTAACATGCGCACCGGCCAGAACGTAATAATTGTTGTGGATTGCGAAAGTAGCCGGAATCCAGTTCGGATTTGTGGTATGACAAGTAACACAATTTGTTGGTATGTTTATCGCGGCATGATTAGGATTTGTCGTTGTGTTATAATTCGGCAGATGACATCCGGCACATGTATTGGGAGTATTGACATAGCTGCCCTGATGGCATGAAACGCAATTGTTTGCAATGGTTTCATGGGCGCCAGTAAGCGGGTAGGTATTGTTATGGTTAAAGTTTGACGGAATCCAAGCGGTTTGTGAATGGCATGTTTCACAGACAGTCGGGAAATTGGAGGTGATATGGTTTGGATTCGTTGACTGGTTATACTTATCGGCATGGCAACCAAAACATAAGTTTGGGGTATTATTATAGTTCCCCTTATGGCAGGTAGCACAATCGTTGGCGATGGGAACATGAGCTCCAGCCAATTTAAAATAACTATCGTGGGTCGGGAAAGTAGCCGGTATCCACCCCGGAAGAGTAGTGTGACAGGTTTGACATTCCGTTGAAATATTTATTGCGGCATGATTTGGATTTGTTGTTTTATTGAACTGCTCTGAGTGGCAGTTGTAACATATTGTTGAGGTTCCGTGATAACCATTCGTGTGGCATTTAATACACTCGGTTGTAGCATGTGCCCCCGTTAAAGGAAAAGCAGATGTACTGTGATTAAATGATTCTTCTGACGAACCCGTAGGATGGCATCCCAGACATGCAGGACTGCTATAAACGTATCCCTGAGTCTCATTATGTTTATTATCCATTTCGGATTGGCTGTGTTCATGGCAATCGATGCAGGTAAATTGTGCATAGCTGGCTGGATTAGTGTGGCAATCACTGCAGGTGCTCCATTCTCCATTATGCTTACCCGAATATATGGGGAATGACTTTGCATCATGTTCCCTGTATTCGGCGGGTTTCCATCCCGGGTCGGTCGTATGGCAATCTGTGCAATTTGTGGAAAAATTAAGCAGTGTGTGACTTGGATTTGTAGTAGCGTTGAAATTTGATTGATGGCACGAAAAACATATCGGAGAGGTACTTGAATAATCAGGTGTTTTATGACAATCCTGGCAATTATTGATAGCATGGCCGCCGGTAAGAGGGAAGAAATTATGATTAATGCCTGCGCCAGACCAGGAAAATGCGCTCATATTATGGCATTGCGGGCAGTTGGTTGAGTATCCGCCAGTCTTATGATTCGGTTTGGTGGTGGCCGCGTAATCTTTCTGATGGCAATCATTACATTCAACGCCAAGCGGGCCAAAAAGAAGCAATGAAGCGGAAGCATTAGTATGGCAATCGAAACAATCGGCTGTGACATGGGGGCCAACCAGGGGAAAACGGCTTCGCTGATGAATCTCTGTAATATTATTTACAACCCATGAAACAGGTGTATGACACCTTGAACAGTCATTACCTACAGTTTGATTATGAATATCTGTGTGACATGAAATACACTCTTTGCCTGCTTTTGAAAATTCCAGTGAAGTGTGACACCTTTTGCAATTCACGGATTGATGTTGTCCAATGAGTGGAAATTTCGTGTTATTATGATTGAATGACAAGGTTTTCAGATCAACTTTCCACCCCGTGGTATTGTGGCAATCCGCGCATTTAACCTTAAATCCGGCTCCATGAGGTGACGATTGTGAAAACAGACTTACAGTAAGGATAAATGACAGAATTATTAATGACAATTTTCGCATTTGAAGTCTTTTATTTTGTAAACCACATAAGTCTTTCCTTTATTCTGTGTTTGTTTATGACATTTACTGCATGCTACATCTTTGTGTTTCCCATCTAATGGAAATAGTGTTTTACTATGATCAAATTTTGTTACTGGTTTGAATGACAGTAGATCATGGCAACGAATGCAATCGGTAACGCCATTTTTTTCAAACTGCATCACATGAACATCTTCATGGCAGGTTGCACAGGTAGTCGGCAAATCTGCGAATTGCTGCCGGACAACCCCTAAATCATCTTTTTTGAAATGACAATCCCTGCAGGTTTTCTTTGCATGCGCTCCTTCAAGCCCGAAGTTGGTAGTTTTATGATCAAAATTTATTATGTTCCAGCTTTCCTCATTGTGGCAACTTTCGCAGCTTGCCTCCGGGTAATACTTCTCGCTGATAAAAGTCTGATGAATATTTTTATGACAATCGATGCATCGTTTTCCGATCTCCCTGAAGTTCCAGGTTGTATCTGATTGAGCAGTCTTTTTTTTATGACACGCAAAACATGGTGTTGCGAGGTGCGCCCCCTTTAATGGGAAAGCGCTTTTATTATGTTGTTCGAGTGTATATGAAAATTCGTTGAATCCATTAACAGTATGACATTGTGAGCAGTCGGGCGATAGACCCTGAATGGTGAATTGATTTTTATGATAATCGGTATGGCAATCAGTGCAGCGGCTGAACTTTAATGGAGTTGTGAGTTTTATCTTATGACATTTTTTACAATCAACCCTCTGATGTTTTCCTGCCAGTTTAAAATCAGTTTTATTGTGATCGAAGTTCTGATCGTTTTTTATAAGGGTGAATGACTCTTCGCCATGGCATTGAGTGCAATTTTGTCCAAATTTATTATTATGAACGTCTAGGTGACAGGCGGTGCAGTTTTCAAACTTAATGCCTTTAAATTCCTGGAATTTTTGTCCGTTTTTAGTTCCCGTTTTATGGCATTCGATACAGGTCACCACCAGATGCTTACCGGTTAATTGAAATTTAGCATTCGCGTGATTGAATTTTTTTGCTGGTTTAAAAGCCTCAAAATCATGACAATCTGAGCAGTTGGCCGATAATGTTTGCTGATGGTAATCTTTATGGCAGGTAAGGCATGCAGGATTCAATCCAAGATAAGTAAACTTTTTCTTTTTAATTTTTTGATCGGATATATGTTCAGGTTTATGGCATGCAACACAAAGTTTGTTGCTATGTGCCCCTGATAATTTGAATCCGGTCAGGTCATGGTTAAACTTCGATTTATCAAAACGAACGATTTGAAAATTTAGTCCATGGTGATCGCTATGGCAGCTGACACACTCTTTGCCCCTGGTCTCGGATGAGGAATGATAACCTTTTTGAACTGCAATCCGCGCTTTCAATTCGGTGTGGCAGTCGAGGCATTTTTGATTGGAAACCTGTTTTCCCAGGATATGACATTTTGTGCAATTAGATAACCCCTCCAGATGGCTGTGTACTTTAGCCAACTCTCCTGGCGAAATCTGGGCAAATGAATGAAAACCAGTCATAATGACCAGAAAAAAAATAATTAAAACAGGTTTCATTCTATAATACATCAGCAATTTTTCTATCGTTCGGTCATTTCCCGCAGAAAAAATTCCCTACATCTACATTCTTTATGAATTTCATCCACGATTATCTGTGATCATTTTTTTTATCATTTATGTTTTAAAACAGCTTCGCCAAATTTCTTTGTAATTTGTATTCCTACTTTCTGCAAAAATTGGATGGGAAGCTCGCCGCCGGCAAAGATATATATCAGATCATTTTTTATTTGCAGCTCTTTTTGATCAGTGCCTGAAGTAACAGCGATAAAATCTTTTTCAATTCTGACAGGGTTTGTATTAAACATAACATTGATGGTTCCGGCGGCAATGGCTGCATTTATCTTTGTGCTGTTCTTTGGTTTAAGGCGGCTGAATGTTTCACTCCTGTAAGTGAGGGTCACCTTATTTTGATCGGCCAGAAGCAGGGCTGATTCAATTGCCGAGTCACCTCCGCCAACAACCATGATATCTTTTCCGCTGATATCTTCAGGCTCCAGAAGCCGGTATGCCACTTTCTCCATTGTTTCTCCCGGAACACCAAGTTTTCTGGGAGTTCCCCTTCGTCCGATGGAAAGCAATACTGTGCAGGCAGTGAATTTTTCCCCGGTGAGGGTTTCTACTCTGAAATGATCATCTTCAGGAACTATTGCTTCCACTTTCGTGCATTGTCTGATTACAATGGTATTTTTATGCAATACACTCGTCCAGAATTCAAGCAATTCTTTTTTGCTTGTTTCCGACAACTTCACTTTGCCGTGAAGAGGAACATCCATGGGCGAGGTCATAACAATTTTTGACCTTGGGAAAGTGTATACGGTTCCCCCCATGGTGTCTTGTTCCAGTGTCAGAAATTTCAGATGATGTTTTTTTGCATTGAGCGATGCAGAAATTCCTGCAGGGCCTGCCCCGATAATAATCAGGTCGTATGCAGCCAGATGATTTTTATTAAGTGTTTTTACAATATTGTCAACCGCTTGTCTTCCCTGTTCTACGGCATTCTTTATCAAACCCATTCCTCCCAGTTCACCAGCGATAAAAATGCCTGGCACATTGGTCTCAAAGTTTTGGTTCACATGAGGCAATTCAACGCCTCTTTTTTCTGTGCCGATACATAGAGAGATAGCCTGTGTCGGGCAGGCGTGAAAACAGGCTCCATGTCCGATACAATGCGATGCATTGATGGTGGTTGCCTTGCCATTTCTGATTCCAAGAATATCATGCTCAGGGCAGGCGGTAATGCAAGCGCCCGTCTTAATACAACTGCCTTCATCGATAACGGGATGAAGTGATACAGGTTCGTACAGTCCCTCAAGTTTTGCCCTGGCAATTTTTTCTTCAACCTGTTTTGATTCCCGCTTTTGTTTGCGCAGGTAGATGATGACAATAATCACACAGAAAATTATCGCCACTCCGTAAGCTGCAATTTTTTCGACAAGTAATCCCATAGTTAAAAAATCCAGTGGTAACCAAAAGTAATTGTAACAACAACATGAATAATCATAATGATCAGCATTACCAATGCAAACGGCAAATGAGCAACATGCCAGTATTTGAAAAGATTCTGCATGGTCACCAGACTATCAATTCTTCTGTTAAGTGAAATGTCACTTCTCACAAGATCAAGAATTGGTTTTTGTTGAATTTTGGGAAATTTGTTTCTATAGAGAACTGCTTTTACGTTGCGAAGTGTATTCATGTCGTCGCGATACTTTTTGATATAGCGAACAAAGAAATTCTTATGATAAAGTTCGACCTTCTTTTTGGTTGAATCAACGATAATCCTGTAACTTTCATCATCAAGGGTAACCAATTTTTGAATATTTTCACCGATGTTGCTCTTCATTTCCCTTACTTCATTTAAACTCAATTCCCGGCCTTCTATTGTCCTGGGGATTTGAATATATATAAATCTGCCTATGATACCGCTCAGAAAAACCGCTACCATGCTCCAGAAACTGATAGCAACCAGACCTCCAAATTTAAAAGAGGTGTGGAAAAGTATCAGGATTGGTCCCAATGAACAGAGGAAGATATGAAATTCGAGCCAGTGTTTCAGGATGCCGATCCGGAGAAATACCCTAAACCGTTTCCGTGCCATGTAAAATGAAACGCCAATGATCATCAGCAACGATCCGAAAATACCAAATCCATGGCCCCAATCCCCGCTGGGCTTTAGTTTTAAATGATCCGGATGAAAAAATCGTTCTTCAATATTGGTTGGGTAATAGGAGAACCCAATATAGGTGATTGTCGCAAAAGCTGCTATAACAATAACCGACAATACAAAAATGTATGTTATGTGGGCGAGTTTTGACATTTTAATTTCGTTAGTTTGAAATCAACAATTAAAGGTCTAAAAATCAGGTCACTTGCTTTTTTCAGGCATCGTGAATATCTTCAAGTCAACCGGCTTGTTCAGATCAACCGATTCAATCTGAATTTCGTTTACACGTCCCGCATTATTGGTTTCAATAGCAAAAGCAAACGGTATTTCATCCACCTTGCGGTAATCCTTGTAGTAATTTTCAACCGTCACTTCCTTTCCTCCCGTCTTCCGGTATGAGAGCCGCTTCTGAAGCATGAAACCCGAGTGGTCGATGAAATGATATTCAATACCGCCATCTTTGCGGGTTACCTTAATTTTATAAACTGTAAGGCCATTCAGGGTATCTGTTCCGGCCAGTTCAAGGTTATGCCCCTTTTCTTTCCAATTGTATAGAACACCGTCAAAGTCGGCCCTGTTTTTTAGGTCGGTGGCCCTTTCGGCCGGCATTACTTGCGGTGAGGGATTACCGGTCCAGGGAGTTGTCATCCATGCAACAACGCCGTCATATACCTGGTATGCTGTCAAATCAGCCACATCGAACTCCATCATGTATTTATCGGGGCGCACGCGGACGATTTTTACCGGCATCAGATCTTGTTGAACCAGAGTACCGGTCATGATGATCGTTTTCACATGCTGAAGTTTATCAAAATTGCCGGCCTTATAATATTTGTCAAGTATCTGCTCCAGGGCAAGCTCCTGCGCCATCAAACCGGAAGCAATAAACAATAAAAAACCAAAAAATAAAAGGTTTGTTTTCATATATCCCTGTTTTATTGTTTCGCCATCATGCTATTTTTCCTTCACATCATATGCCAGCAACGACTTCCCATGCCTCACGTAGAGGATCCCCTGGCAGATGACCGGATGGGCATAATGTGCCTTGGTTCCCCGTGTGACTTTGAACGAACTAACGGGTTCCATCTTCGGCCCATTGGGTTTGAAGATCCCCAACTCTCCCTTTTCATTATAGCAATATAACATGCCATCGGCATAAATGGTCACTCCTTTGTCGAACTTCAGCGAATCGGCTATCTTTCCGGTGTTGGCATCAATTGAATACCAATATCTTCTCCCATAGCTTGCAGTATAAATATAGTCGTTCAATTTGATGAAGCAACCCATGGTATTGTCGCAGGCCGGATTTCTCCATACTTCGGTAATCTCTTTTCCATCGGCAGATAGTTTTAGTTTCACCGATCCGTTTCCATCGCCGGTTATGTAATAAATATAACCATTCTCAAAGAGCGGAGTGTTTACATGCACATCGCCTTCGCCATCCTGTTTGTGCGACCACAAAAGAGAACCATCTTTGGTGTCGATGCCGAGCAGGGCGCTTTTGGAAAAGGTGATGAGGATATCGCGTTCGGGCAACCTTATAATTGCCGGGGAGCAATAGGAGGTCATCTGTCCCAGCCCTTTGCAGATCCATCTGATCTTTCCGGTAAACCGGTCAAGGGCAACAACGTTGGTATCAACGCCTCCAGGGCAGCAAAAAACATCATTCCCGGTCACCACCAGAGATTCTGAGAATCCGAAACGGGTCATCGGGGCGTGAAAATCGGTTACCATGTCGACCGACCACTGCTTTTTCCCGGTTTTTGCATCAATGCATGCAACAGTTCCAAGTCCGGCAGTAACATAAATAAGGTCATTTACGATTGTTGGGGTGTTGCGTGTTCCGGGGTAATTCAGCGTCCATTCCTTTCCGATGGGAGTCTTCCAAAGGAATTTACCCAAACGGTCGAGAGCAAACAGGTAGCTTACCGTGTCAATCTCCCCGTTTACATAAATGTTGTTTGATGTGATTACCGGCGAGCCATAGCCATTGCCGATGCCATCAAATTCCCATAATAGCAACGGGCCTGCCATCGGCCAGCTTTTTAAAAGATTCGACTCTTGATAAAAACCGGTGCGGTCGGCACCACGCCATTGAAGTACCTCCTGGGAATAAACCCTTGAAGATAACACAAAACACAGAGCGAGGTTGATTAGCAGCTGAGAAACAATTATCAGAGCTTTTCCGGGAAACAGTGATAGTTTCATTTAGTGTTATAATTGAATAGATTATAGCGTGCAAAATTACCAAAATAAATAATATGGGGTTTTCCCGGTTAATCCCGGCGGATAAGGTACCTTTGAGATGTAAATTGTTCAAGGCAAATTGATATAAACCGGTTAAACATCAGAATAAATGTTGCTTTCTTCAAATAAGAAACAAATGGGAAATATCAGGTTAATCAGCATAAATATTTGTATCTGTACATTGTTATTCATGATATTACTGTTGACGGGATGTAAAAAGGATTCGGAAATAATAAATCAAAAGCCGGATTTGAAAATCACCCATTTTTTGGATGGCCTGAAAGTCACAATAGAAGGCAATATTTCTGACCCTGATGGAACAATCACCGGCGTTGTAATAAACTGGGGCGATAAAAAAACTATTGAGTTAAATGGAAATGATTTTGCTAATTTCGAATTAAGCCATACCTATATAAATCCGGCCCCTTATAATATAATCATAACTGCACGCGATAATTATGGCGACAGCGCTTCTTTGGTTATTGCAGTTTCACCGGATTTTAAGGAGACTTCTTTGGAAGGAATAAAACCAGGCATGTTCAAGACCTCGGCCAATGAATACCTCGTACTCACCATTAATTTGCACACCTACCAGGAGGAGCAGCAAAATGAGAAATTCAACATGATAACAGATGTTATTGGTAAAATGGATATTGATTTTATCGCTTTCCAGGAATGTGCACAAAACAGTTATGCAGCGATCATTGAAGGAATAATCCGTGAAGATAATATGGCGCTGCTTATTTCAGAAAGAATTAAGAAAAAGTATAATGCCAATTATAATTTTGTCTGGAACTGGTCGCATTATGGATGGAATATTTGGGAAGAAGGAGTTGCTGTATTATCAAAGCATCCTGTAATTCATTCTGAAGACAGGTATGTTTCTTCGTATACGGGAACCGGCAATATCACGTCAAGAAAGGTGATATATGCCGCCTGTCAGTCGCCTGGCGGCTTATTTAATGTTTTCTCTGCACATACGCACTGGCGGACTTCCTTATCTGATGAAGAACAAAACAATCAGATCAATAAAATCAAATCAATGGTTATAGAAAAAGAATCTCTTTCCCAGGGAGTGGTCTCTTTTGTTTGCGGTGATTTTAACGGAAACCCGACAGATGATTTTCCCTGGAGTGAAGGTTACAATACTATGATGAGGACGGGCGACTATTTCGATACTTTCCGGGAAATTTACACGGATGCAAACCAGAAGCCGGCCCAAAGTAAATATTATACAATCGGTGGTGATTTCCCCGGCAGGATCGATTATATTTTCCTGAAAAAAAATGCCAGCTATAAAGTGTCTGATTCACAGATCATCTTCACAAATGAGGTGGTTGGAAATGTTTCCGACCATTACGGAGTACTAACCAAAGTAGTTCTTATCAACTAATTGCCATAATTCCCGAATTGAATCGGCATCCTTACATTTTGTACCTTAGTGATTTATTCAGATAGATATGTATCGGTTTCTCGATCCTCCTGAAATCAGGAAAGATAAGCGGATTATCTGGGCAGCTACCCGGTCGGTTTTGGAAAACGTAGGTTTTACGCGGAAAAGAAGCGGAAAAAAAAGCAAGAGCCACTGGGACCTTTTTCTCCGACTGCTTAAAATCTTTGCTATTCTGCTTAAAATAACCGGGTACTATAACAAAGGTTATGGTAATGCGAAAACAATCAGAGTGAATGAATTATCCCTGAAATTCCCCAACCTTCCGGCAGCCTTCGAGGGATTCAGAATACTTCATCTATCCGATCTTCATATCGACAGCATCCACGGGTTTGCCTCCCTGATCATTGACAAAATAAAAGATCTCCGGTTCGATGTATGTCTATTGACAGGCGATTACCGTCGTGATATTTCCGGAAGTTTTAGTCAGATTCTGATGCCGGTTAAGATTTTGTCGAAATACATTCAGGCTCCCTATGGCACTTTCGCTGTACTTGGAAACCATGACACTTATCTGATGGCTCAGTATGAGAAGGAATCGGGCATGGAACTGCTGATCAACGAATCTGTTGAGATCATAAAGGATGGTCATAAGATGTTGATTACCGGAACCGATGATCCATTCAATTTCTTTACTGAACCCGCCTTGCTTTGCCTGGAAACAAAGGGTTACGATTTTAAAATAGCAATGGTTCATACCCCTGAACTGGCCGGGGCTGCGTCGGAGAACAGGTACGATCTCTATTTATGCGGACATACCCACGGCGGCCAGATCTGTCTGAAAAAAGGCGTGCCACTGATCAGTCACCAGTTTGAAGGCAAACAGTACAACCACGGCATGTGGAACATCGGCAAAATGACCGGCTACACATCCCCGGGAGCAGGAGTCAGCGGTATGCCGGTCAGGTTCAACTGTCCGGCTGAGGTCACGCTTATCCATCTTCATACGTAAAAACATACTATGAAACCTTTTTTATTCCAGTCAGCCATTTTTCCAGCCCGCTATATTCAGGGTCGGGGAGCAATAAAAGTATTACCGGAATGGATAGGCAAACTTGGAACAAGGGCTATGATAATAGCAGGTGGGACAGCCAGCAGGGAAATCATTCCTCATTTGAAAAATATGGCTGGGCTGGAATTCCTGGTTGAGGCATTCGGTGGCGAGTGTACCGGTAAAGAGATCAACCGGATTACAGAAGTCGCCAAAACCGGCAGATGTGATGTTGTGGTAGCTCTTGGCGGGGGTAAGGTGATCGATACGGTTAAAGCAGTGGCGAATGAACTGAATGCGAAAACGATAATCGTGCCAACCATTGCCTCTAATGATGCACCCTGCAGCGCGATCAGCGTGGTATATACCGAAACGGGTTCTTTTGATCATGTTATTCACCTGAAGCAAAATCCGAATCTGGTATTGCTTGATTCAGAGATTATTGCAAAAGCGCCTGTACGGCTTCTTATTGCCGGGATGGGCGATGCGTTGTCGACCTGGTTTGAAGCAGATGCCTGTTACAATTCGGGATCGCCTAATGAAGCTGAAGGCCGCTGTACCCTTTCAGCGCTTAAACTGGCAAGATTGTGCTATGATACAATACTTGAATTTGGAGTTCCGGCTGTTGAAAGTTGCCGTTCAAAATTGGTCACCCCGGAACTGGAAAAGGTTATTGAGGCAAATACACTGATGAGCGGACTTGGATTTGAAAGTGCCGGCCTGGCCAGTGCACACTCCATACATAACGGGTTGACTCAGCTGTCGCAAACCCATTCTTTTTATCATGGCGAAAAGGTTGCTTTCGGTGTGCTCGCCGGACTGTTTCTGGCAAAAAGACCGGATTCGCTAATAAACGAAGTGTATGCATTTTGTGAATCGGTAGGTTTGCCAGTCACTCTGGCACAGATTGGAGTAATTAATCCCTCCGATGAAGATCTTGAAAGGGTATCTGTTGCTGCCTGTTCACCACAAGAAACTATCTGGCATGAGCCCTCTGAAATAAGCCCTGAACTTGTTGCTGAATGTATCAAAATGGCAGATGCCAGGGGAAAGATCTGCAAGTCTTAATTAATCGTAAAGGACCGTTGATTCAACCGGCTTATCCATAAATTAATTGCCGCATATATTCAATCCTGGCTTACAAAATACGAAGAATCATAAGATGTCCTGAATTCAAATTATCTAAACCATTAAAAATGAACAAACCCGTCAACATAACTACCTGGAGCAGCGATCATGTCACATGGATCGACATTACTGATCCTACTCAGGCAGAACTCAAAGAGTATTCGAAACAATACAATCTTGAATATTATTCGCTGGCCGATTGCCTGGAGCCCGCCCATCTTCCCAAAAAGGAAACGATGAAGGATTTTACCTTTATCATTCTGAGAGTTCATGATGACAAGGCTAAAAAATTTCCATCCTCCATTCAGGAGATGAGTCACAAGATCGCCATTTTTTATAATGACAAGGTCATCCTTACAATACACAGGTTTCATGCGGCCATTGTCGGAGAAATCAGGGCAAAGTACCTGGATACGGGGATCATCAGTGATCCTTCTGAAATCGTGACCAAAATTTGCTATTATACGGTCAAGTCCTATGAGGCAAACGCACTCAGCCTTTCCGATGAAATCGATATGATGGAAAAGCAGGTTTTTGTTGGCAGGCAAACCAGGATTACACTTGAACAACTATACTATTTGAAGAACACCTGCCGGCTAAACCGGCGGATTATAAGTCTTTCGAAAGATGTCATCATGCAGCATACAACTAACGAAAAGGATGCCAGCGCCCTGCAGGACGTAAAGGATCTTATTCAGAAACTCTCGCTGAGCCTCGATGAAACGCATGAGGATTCGACCAACCTGTCAACTATATACCTTTCGATCGTGTCGCTGAAAACCAATGATGTTATGAAACTTCTGACCATCTTTTCGGTATTTTTTATGCCACTCACCTTCCTTGCCGGGATATATGGAATGAATTTTGAGTTTATGCCCGAACTTCGGTGGAAAGTAGGCTATCCATTGATATTACTGGTGATGTCGATGATCAGCCTCGTCATCTTCTTGTGGTTTAAAAGAAGAAAAATATTGTGAAATTGGATATGGCTTTTTGAAAACGACCCTATGGAAAACATACAAATGACCAAATTCTTCGATAAACTTAAATCGTTTATCCATAACAAGGAGCTTATTAAACTGGTCATCAGCCACCAGCGCGATCATTCCTCTGATCTGAAAAACATCATCATTTCCATCATAGAGATTAAAAAGGGGATCAGACTTAATTTCGTATACAGGTATAAAACCAAGGATATCACTAAGAATTTTGATTTTGAGGAGGCAATGGCGATGATAGAAAAATCATTGGAGGCTGATTTTTTCAATGCTGATCTTTTCTCGGCCAATGAAACACTCCGGTTGTTCATCACTGACCATGGTAAGGTGAAGATCAGATCAAACCAGACGATTATGAAGCCGGTTGCTGATTTTAGCCATGACCATAAAAAGGAGCGCCTAATTACCACTGAGAATAATATTTATCTGAGGGAACTGGGAATATTGAATGCAAACTTTGATGTGCGCATTGACATGAATGACAAGTATTTACAGATAAACCGGTACGTTGAACTGATTTCGCCATTTATAAGGGAACTCACATTGTCTGATGGATTCCATGTTGCCGACATGGGCTCCGGGAAAGGGTACTTGACATTTGCCCTCTACGATTATCTGACCAACATTCTGGGGAAAACGCCCGTGATGACGGGAGTGGAATCGAGGGATGACCTCGTGAAATTGTCGAATGATGTTGCCAAAAAGACCGGATTTGCAAATTTGACATTTATCAACGGAACAATCCAGGATGCAGCGCTTGAAAGAATCGATATTTTAATTGCATTACATGCCTGCGATACGTCAACGGATGACGCTATTTTCAGGGGAATCTCTGCAGGTGCATCGCTGATAGTTTGCGCGCCCTGTTGTCACAAACAGATCAGAAAAGAATTCCATGTGACCAATCAATTAAAATCTATTACAAAACATGGCATCCTTGAGGAGCGGCAGGCCGAGATCATAACCGATGGCATCCGCGCACTGTTGCTTGAATACCATGGTTACAAAACCAAAGTTTTCGAATTCATATCGACAGATCATACGCCGAAAAATGTTATGATCGTAGGCCGGAAAATTTCGGGAAATCTTCCCGGAAAGATAAAGAATCAGAAAAATATCCGGGCAATAAAAGAATTGTTTGGGATAAACCGGCATTATCTGGAGGAATTGTTAGGACAGAGTCTCCTGTGATTTTTCCATGCCCTCACCCATCCCGGGATGGCATCTTTAAGGATGATAATGACCGAAAGCATTATGACCAATGTCAAGGCGAGGTTTATGGATCCCTGAAGATACATTTTGTCGGAACTCATCTGTGGTATATAAATTCCGGTGATGTTCAGGATGCCAGCCACAAAGGTGGTGATTCCAACAAAAGTCAGTGGTGCAAGAGTTACCCAGGCATAACGGATTTTACCCTGGTTGATGAGGTATGATGTGCCTATGGTGAGGGCAATGGTTGCAAGCAACTGGTTAGCCGAACCAAACATAGGCCAGATAGTCGAAACACTTCCCGTGTAGATGAAATAACCCCAGAAAAAAACCACGATGGCGCTTGCAATAAGGTTTCCGGGAAGCCAGTCGGTTTTTGCAAAGGGCTTATAAAATTTTCCCATCAGATCCTGGAGTATGAAACGGGCCACGCGGGTTCCGGCATCGATAGTGGTAAGGATGAACAGAGCCTCGAACATGATGGCAAAATGGTACCAGTAAGACATTAGCGATTTCAGACCGGGTATGGATGAGAAAATTTGTGCCATGCCTACAGCAAGGGAAACCGCCCCGCCCGTGCGGCCTCTGATCGATTCGCCAACCTGTGATTCAAGGTTGGGCAGGTCGGAAGTAGTAAAGCCCATTGCTTTTAACTCTGGCAGGAATTGGGCCAGTTTATCGGCAGGGACATTGATAAGGAAATAATCCATAGGAAAAAGGCTTGATGCAGCTATGAGCGCCATGATGCTCACCAGTCCTTCAGAAAGCATTGCCCCCACCGCAACTGGCCTGATATGCCCCTCGGTCATAATCATTTTGGGCGTTGTTCCTGAACTTATGAGGGCATGAAACCCTGAGATAGCGCCACAGGCAATAGTGATAAACAGGTAAGGGAAAAGGGTTCCATGGATGATGGGCCCGCCACCACGGATGAATGAGGTAAATGCCGGCATTTTCATGTCGGGCGCAACAATTATAATGCCTATAGCCAGCATTGCAATAACCCCCAGTTTCATTATAGAGCTGAGGTAATCGCGAGGTGAAAGCAGCAGCCATACCGGCAGTACCGAAGCAAAGAAGCCATATCCGGCAAGTAACAGGGTGAGCGTTTTCGGTGTAAAATCAAACCAGGAGGCTATGGGGGAAGATGGAATATATTTTCCAAAAATCACTGCAAGGGTAAGTAAAATGACCCCTATCAGGGTTGCTTCCGCGGTTTTATGTTTTCTGAATTTGAACATCCAGAGTCCCATCAGGATTGCAATTGGAATAGTAGCCGCGATTGTAAAGGTTCCCCAGCTTGATTCGGCAAGTGCGTTAACTACCACCAGCCCCAGACCGGCAATAGCAATAATAATAATAACGAAGGTAGCCACGGAAGCAGTTATTCCGCTTGAGGCCTTGCCGATTTCGGCCCGTGCAATGGCGGCCAATGATTTTCCATTGTGACGAACCGAGGCTGTCAGGATCACCATATCGTGAACCGATCCGGCCATGACGGCACCGACAATCATCCAGACAAAACCGGGGAAGTATCCGAACTGGCAAGCTAAAACAGGTCCTACCAGCGGACCGGCGCCAGCGATAGCGGCAAAATGGTGGCCAAAAACCACCCATTTTTTCATTGGCACATAATCGCGGTTGTCGTATAAAAGCGTGGATGGCGTTGGCCGGCTTGAGTCGAGGGCAAGCACTTTCGCCGAGATAAAGCTAAAATAAAACCGATAAGCAAGTGCAAAAATCGCAATAGCAACAATGACCAGGGGCATAGCATTCATGCGGCGAAGTTAGGAATTCTCCATTTTTTATGTGTGAAGATTTTAGCGATGTTTAAAAATATTATTTAACTTTGTAAAGAATAATTCTAAATAATGGAAAGAAGTTTCATTCCGTCTGACTATATCCCGGTGTTGGTGCAATCATTTGTAGCCTTCGGTTTTGTAGCAGTCACAATGCTTGCAACGCATTACATCGGTGGTAAACGTAAGAAATTTCACACAGTGCGAAAGGATCAGAATTTTGAATGTGGCATCGAGGTCAAAGGAAATGCGCGATTTCCATTTTCGGTAAAATACTTTCTGATCGCGATCCTTTTTGTCCTCTTCGATGTGGAGATCATCTTCTTCTATCCCTGGGCGATCAATTTCAAGGAGTTCGGCTGGGATGGATTTTGGGAAATGCTGCTTTTTCTTGGCTTTCTGCTTTTTGGATTTTGGTACATTATTAAGAAAGGTGCTTTGAACTGGGAAGATTAAAAAAGTTTGGGATATTCAACTCAACATTCAAAATTGACTTGAGCATTTGAAATGCAAAAGAAACCGCAAATTTATACTAAAGCAGATCCGCCCGACGGATACAGCGCTCCGGGTTTTTTCGCCACTTCCTTCGATAAAGTGGTAGGACTGGCGAGGAAGAACTCTATCTGGCCATTGCCTTTTGCCACATCCTGTTGTGGTATTGAATTTATGGCAACTATGGGTGCACACTATGACCTGGGGCGTTTCGGCGCTGAAAGGCTGAGCTTCAGTCCGCGTCAGGCCGACCTTTTGATGGTGATGGGAACGATTGCCAAAAAGATGGCCCCGGTAATACAGCAGGTATACATACAAATGGCCGAACCGCGCTGGGTGCTGGCCGTTGGCGCTTGTGCTTCGAGCGGGGGAATTTTCGACACTTACAGTGTGCTTCAGGGCATCGATCGCGTTGTGCCTGTTGATGTTTACGTGCCGGGTTGTCCACCCCGGCCTGAACAAATAATTGATGGTTTTATGAAGATTCAGGAATTGGTGGGGAATGAATCGCTTCGGCATCGTTACTCCGCGGAGTATAAAGAGCTGCTTTCGGGTTATGGAATATTGAAATAGAGAAATATATTGGAGAATTCATTTATCATTGATAAGTTATATAACGCTTTTGGCGGGGATATCCTGAAAATGGACGTGGATTCGGATATTCTGTCATTTACTGTTGCCAGTCCGGTTATACATGAAGTGATCCATTTTTTGAAGAATAATGAAAACATGAAATTCGCTTTTTTGACTGATCTGTGCGGCATTCATTACCCCGACCGCGGTTTGCCTTTAGGAGTGGTATATCACATGCATAATCTTGCCGAAAACAAACGCATACGCATCAGAACTTTTGTAACAGTGAATCATCCGAATGTTAAAACAATAACTGATTTGTTTTCATCGGCCAACTGGATGGAACGTGAAACCTACGATTTTTATGGAATTGTCTTTGAAGGGCATCCCAATCTGAAACGTATTTTAAACGTAGAATATATGGATTTTTTTCCGATGCGTAAGGAATATCCACTTGAGGATCCGACACGGGAAGATAAAGATGACCGCTATTTTGGAAGATAAAATTTTTTCGCTACATCACATTTTAATATTTAATGGACGACGCTTTAAATAATTACACCACACTTAATCTGGGCCCCACCCATCCGGCCACACATGGGATTTTCCAGAACGTACTCACGCTTGACGGCGAACAGATTGTGGATGCCGAACAAACCATCGGGTACATCCATCGTGCCTTTGAAAAAATCGCCGAACGCCGCCCCTATTATCAGATTACGCCGCTCACCGACCGCCTGAACTATTGTTCATCTCCGATTAACAACATCGGCTGGCACATGACTGTTGAAAAGCTTCTTAGGGTGGAAACAACCAGAAGGGTCGATTATATGCGAATCATCCTGATGGAGCTGGCACGCATCACCGACCACCTTATCTGTAACAGCGTAATTGGCGTTGACAGCGGCGCACTCACTGGTTTTATATATGTTTTCCAGGAGCGTGAAAAAGTATATGAGATATATGAAGAGGTATCCGGAGCCCGGCTGACTACCAACATGGGCCGTATCGGTGGGTTTGAACGGGATCTTTCAATTAAGGCAGTAAAAAAGATCAGGGAGTTTTTAGATCACCTGCCAAAGGTATTGCACGAATTTGAAAAGTTGCTGATGCGCAACCGTATCTTCATGGATCGTACCATTGGCGTTGGGCCTATCAGCGGCGAAAGGGCATTGAACTATGGATTTACCGGCCCAAACCTTCGGGCAGCCGGTGTCGATTATGATGTGAGGGTGATGAACCCTTATTCAAGCTACGGTGATTTCGAATTTGTCATTCCCGTTGGAACTCAGGGGGATACGTACGATCGCTTTTGTGTGAGGCAGGAAGAGATATGGCAAAGCCTTAAACTTGTGCGTAATGCCCTGGATAACTTGCCGGAAGGCAATTTTCATGTTGATGTTCCGGATTTTTATCTCCCACCAAAAGAGGAGGTTTACTCAAAAATGGAAGCGCTCATCTGGCATTTCAAAATCGTCATGGGTGAGATCGAGGTGCCTGCCGGAGAGGTATATAATTCTGTTGAAGGCGCCAATGGCGAGTTAGGCTTTTACCTGGTAAGCGATGGAGGAAGAACCCCATTCAGGCTGCATTTCCGCAGGCCGGGATTCATCTATTACCAGGCCTACCCGGAGATGATCCGTGGAGGTGTGCTTTCGGATGCCATCCTGACCATGAGCAGTATGAACGTTATAGCAGGAGAATTAGATGCATGAAGTTTTGAAATTATTTGCAAGATGGAGCATGGCCACATTATAAATCACCCTCAATTCACCAAAGAAGGCAAACCGGTCGTTTTCAGACCTGATGTGCTTAAAAAGGTGCATGAACTGATCGACCGTTATCCGGAAGGACAACAAAAATCAGCGTTGTTACCTGTTTTGCATATTGCTCAGGAGGAATTGGGTGGTTATCTTTCGGTAGATATAATGGATTATGTTTCTTCACTATTAGGTATTCAGCCGATTGAGGTTTATGAAGTAGCCACATTTTATTCGATGTTTTATCTTGATAAAATGGGCAAATATGTGATAGAAGTCTGCCGGACAGGACCCTGTTCTATTTCGGGAGGCGAGCAGATACTGACCCACCTTCAGGATATCCTGGAAATAAAGTTGGGCGAAACCACACCCGATGGGCTGTTTACACTAAAGGAGGTGGAATGCCTGGGATCTTGTGGTACCGGGCCGGTGATGCAGGTAAACACTGAGTTTTATGAGAAACTGACCCCTGCCAAGGTTGATCAATTGATTAATGAACTGAGGGAATTTGCATATAATGATAAACCGCGCGATACGACATGGGTGGAAAAATTCTGCTAGCGAATATTGACATCCCGGGCATCCGGGGATTCGATGTTTACCGTGCCAACGGGGGTTATTTATCCGTTGAGAAGGCTTTGCGGGATATGACGCCGGCCCAGGTTGGCGCTGAAGTCACGCGTTCTGGTCTCAGGGGAAGGGGAGGAGCAGGTTTCCCGACAGGTTTAAAATGGAGTTTCCTCGACCGGAAGTCTGACAAGCCCCGCTATCTCGTTTGCAATGCAGATGAAAGCGAACCGGGCACCTTCAAGGACCGCTACCTGATGGATAATTTGCCTCACCTGCTTATCGAAGGGCTCATCATCTCCGGTTACGCGCTGGGGGTAAGAAATTGTTACATTTATATCCGCGGGGAGTTCAAATATCTTGTCGGAATTCTCGAGAATGCCATTAAAGAGGCCCATCAACATGGTTTCCTGGGCGAACACATCTTTGGAACCGACTTTTCTCTGAATATTTGGGTTCATCCTGGCGCCGGCGCCTATATTTGTGGCGAGGAGACAGCGCTGCTCGAATCGCTGGAAGGAAAACGCGGAAATCCGCGAATCAAACCGCCATTCCCGGCATTTAAAGGGTTGTATGGTTGCCCGACTGTTGTTAATAATGCAGAGACCCTGGCCGCAGTCGGACCAATTATCAGCATGGGCGGCGAAGCATATTCGAAAAGAGGCAAGGGCAAAAGCACTGGCACAAAACTGATTTCAGCCTGCGGAAATATCAATAATCCGGGGGTGTACGAAATTGAATTAGGCCTTCCGGTCGAGGATTTTATATATTCTTCTGAATACTGCGGAGGCATTGCCGGCGATAAATATTTAAAAGCTGTAATCCCCGGCGGCTCTTCGGTTCCCATTCTTCCGGCCGATTTGATTTTAAATACAGCCAGGGGAGAGCAGCGTTTGCTGACTTATGAGTCGCTTGCCGATGGTGATTTTGAAAGCGGAACCATGCTCGGATCGGGTGGTTTCATCGTTTTTGATGAGGACGCCTGCATCGTACGCAACACCTGGAATCTGACTCGTTTTTACCGACACGAATCTTGCGGACAATGCTCGCCATGCCGCGAAGGAACCGGTTGGATGGAGAAGGTTTTGTACCGTATTGAACACGGAAAGGGAAGGATGTCGGATATCGATCTGTTGGTTCGCGTGGCTAAAAATATTGAAGGTAACACAATTTGCCCCTTAGGGGATGCTGCTGCCTGGCCTGTTGCCAGCGCCATCAGGCATTTCCGTAGGGAATTTGAATATCATGTGGAACATCCCGAAGTAGTGAAGAACTTACATCACGGAGCCCTGAAATTCGAAACCGGGGCAATGATACCGGAAATGGGAACAGGAATAAAGTACTGGTAAATCAATGATAAAAGTTACGATAGATAATATAACGGTCGAGGTTGAGGATGGCACCACGATCCTTCAGGCAGCGCGTAAGATCGGTGGAAAGATTGTTCCACCGGCGATGTGTTACTATTCGAAGCTGAAAGGCACCGGTGGTAAATGCCGTACATGCCTGGTGAAAGTCTCCCATTGTTCAGCCAAGGATCCGCGCCCGATGCCTAAACTTGTTGCTTCTTGCAGCACCCCTGTGCAGGATGGCATGGTTGTTCAAAATCTTACATCGCCAGAAGTCATCGATGCCAGAAAAGGGATCGTTGAATTCCTGCTGCTCAACCATCCGCTCGATTGCCCTGTTTGTGATCAGGCCGGAGAATGTGACCTCCAGGATCTGAGTTTTGGCTACGGCCTTGAGGAGACTGCCACAGAAGAAGAGCGCCGTGAATTTCCAATGACCGACATAGGGGATAAGATCAAATTGCACATGAACCGGTGTATCTTGTGTTACCGCTGCGTTTATGTAGCCGATCAGCTCACAGATAAAAGGCTGCATGGTGTTCTGTACCGTGGTGATGTTTCAGAAATAGGTACATTTATTCAAAATACCATCACAAATAATTTTTCAGGAAATGTTATCGATGTTTGTCCGGTAGGTGCGCTCACCGATATGACCTTCCGGTTTAAAAGCCGCGTTTGGTTTCTGAAACCGATGAATGCTCACCGCGAATGCCATGCTTGTTCGGGCAAGGTGACAGCATGGATGTTCGGAAATGAGATATACCGCATTACCGGGCGCAAAGACCAGTTTGGTGAACTGGAGGAGTTCATATGTAATGAATGCCGTTTTGAAAAGAAGGAAATAAACGATTGGGTTATCGAAGGTCCGCGGCACATCAAGCGCCAATCGGTCATTTCAGCCAATCACTATGAACGGATGAAGAAGCAATCGGTGATCAACCCGATTGAGGGAAAAATGGAATCACCTGAATAGATCAAATGGCAGAACAAATAATATACAAAATTCTCCTCGCCAGCTTTATCCTGGTCCTCAGTTTGGTTGTGGCGATGTATTCTACCCTCATAGAACGCAAAGTGGCCGGCTGGTTCCAGGACCGCCATGGCCCCAACCGTGCAGGTCCCTGGGGATTGCTGCAACCTTTGGCCGATGGGATCAAGCTTTTTTTCAAGGAGGAGTTCATGCCAAATTCAGCCGATAAATTCTTATACATCCTCGGTCCTTCCCTCACCATGTTCATCGCGCTGCTTACCAGCGCTGTAATACCATGGGGTCCCGATCTGGTTATCAATGGCCAGTCTTATGCATTACAGGTTGCCGATATAAACATAGGGATCCTTTATATCTTCGCCATCGTCTCCATCGGAGTTTATGGCATCATGATCGGAGGATGGGCGTCAAACAACAAGTATGCATTGCTTGGCGCCGTAAGGGCTTCCTCACAAATGATCAGCTACGAACTGGCTATGAGCTTATCAATCATTACCATCGTGATGATGACCGGTTCGCTCAGCATGCGCGACATAGTGGCACAGCAGCAGGGTTTCAACTGGAATATATTTTATCAGCCTCTGGGATTTCTGATCTTTCTGATTTGTGCGTTTGCCGAAACCAACCGTGCTCCTTTCGACCTGCCCGAATGTGAAACAGAACTTGTGGGCGGCTACCATACAGAATACAGCAGCATGAAGCTTGGCTTTTACCTGTTTGCCGAATACATCAATATGTTTATATCCGGAGCCGTGATGGCCACACTTTTTCTTGGTGGTTATCATTTTCCCGGATTGGACAAACTGGGACTTTCCCCCAACATATTCGCCTTTGTAAGCTTCATGGTACTGTTTACTAAAATCACATTTTTTGGTTTTATATATATGTGGATTCGCTGGACACTCCCGCGGTTCCGCTACGACCAACTGATGCGATTGGGCTGGAAGTCTTTGATTCCGCTTGCTATTTTGAATGTGGTGATTACAGGTGTTGTAATATTGTTAAACCAATAAAGAAATTCTAAATGCAAAACCTGACCAATAGATCCAAAATTGTTTCTGATAAACAGATGAACTTCTGGGAGCGGATCTATATTCCGGCAATCCTTGGCGGTATGCGTATTACTTTTGGGCACCTGTTCCGCAGAAAAACGACAATTCAATATCCCGAGGTAAAACGTGAATTTTCGGATGTATACCGCGGAAGGCATGTTTTAAAAAGGGATTCTGAAGGACGTGAACGCTGCACTGCCTGCGGGCTTTGTGCCGTTGCATGCCCGGCTGAAGCTATCACAATGTTTGCGGCCGAACGCAAACCGGGAGAGGAACTCCTCTACCGCGAAGAGAAATATGCCGCTGTATATGAAATAAACATGCTTCGTTGCATTTTCTGTGGCGACTGTGAAGAGGCCTGTCCGAAAGAGGCCATCTTCCTGACAAAGAAGATGGTCTATTCAGAATATCAACGCAACAAATTCATCTATGGCAAGGATGAACTTCTCGAACCACGGGATCAGGCGAGACGGATTGATGTTTCAAAGAGGCAAACACCTGAAGTCCTGGAATTTAAGAAGAATATGAAGTTTAATCATAACAGATAATATGTTTACACAATACATATTCCACCTTCTCAGCGTCATGGCCTTGTTTTCGGCCGTGATGGTACTTGCTTCGAAAAAACCAATCCATTCGGTATTATTCCTGACAATGACTTTTTTCGCCATTGCCGGCCATTATGTGCTGCTTAATGCCCAGTTCCTGGCCGTGGTTCATGTGATAGTCTATGCCGGGGCAATTATGGTGCTGTTTCTCTTTACCGTGATGCTGCTGAACCTTAATAAAGAAGAACGTTCACCAAAACCGTTATGGGTGAAGGTGATGGCTTTAATTGCCGGTGGAATGCTGATGCTCACACTCATCGGGGTTTTCCGCGGATATGACATTCAGTCGGCCCAGGATCCTATGACAACGCAAATCGGTTTAGTCAAGAACCTGGGCAAAATTTTATATCACGATTACCTTTTGCCTTTTGAGCTGTCATCGGTTCTTTTCCTGACAGCTATGGTTGGAGCGGTTTTGCTTGGGAAGAAGGAACAGATATAAAATCAATATTCGATATTCAAAAAAAAAGTTAATGCAAACACTCGCCACCATACCAATCCACTACTACCTCATCTTCTGCTCAGTGTTGTTCAGTATCGGGGTTTTTGGCGTTTTGATCAAACGCAATGCACTGGTGATACTAATGTCAATTGAGCTTATGATCAATTCTATCAATCTCCTCCTGGCAGCTTTTTCAGCCTATATGAACGACCCCGCCGGACAAATTTTTGTGTTTTTCATTATGGTGGTGGCTGCCGCTGAAGTGGCGATCGGGCTGGCCATCGTAGTGCTTATTTACCGGACTACACATTCGATTGATATCAATGTTCTGAATAAATTAAAATGGTGATACGATAAAATGGATATTATCATAATACTAATTCCAGTCTTGCCACTTTTAGGGTTTCTGATCCTTGGATTAGGCTTCCGTTCAATTCCCCAAAAGATCACTTCATTTCTTGGCCCAGGTACGATCCTGATTTCATTCATTTTCTCATTGCTCATTTTCTTTAATATTCAACAATTCAACAATTCAACAATTCAACAATTATTTTCCTGGATTCACATAGGCCCGCTCGACATTCCCTTCTCCTTTCTCATCGACCCCCTTTCGGTTCTGATGCTGCTGATAGTTACAGGGGTCGGATTTCTCATTCATCTCTATTCAGTGGGTTATATGAAAACGGATCCGGGATACAACCGGTTTTTTGCTTACATGAACCTCTTTGTATTTTTCATGCTAATTCTGGTCATGAGCGCCAATTATCCTGTCATGTTCATTGGCTGGGAAGGAGTGGGTCTCTGTTCCTATCTGCTCATCGGATTCTGGTTTAAAAACCATGAGAATAACAATGCCGCAAAAAAGGCCTTTATCATGAACCGCATTGGTGATCTGGGTTTCCTGCTTGGGATGTTCCTGCTTTTTACCACTTTTCATAGTCTGAACTTCCAGGAAATCTTTGCACAAGCAAGATCCATGGAAACGGGTGACCCCACCCTGATGATCATCACACTGCTTCTTTTTATCGGGGCAGTCGGAAAGAGCGCCCAAATCCCGCTTTATACCTGGCTGCCCGATGCCATGGCTGGCCCCACGCCGGTTTCGGCCCTTATCCATGCGGCAACGATGGTAACAGCAGGGGTTTACATGATCGCCCGTTCCAATATCCTTTACATTTTGTCGCCCGCGACCATGGAGATCATCGGAATTGGCTCCCTGGTCACTGCACTGTTTGCCGCATCCATCGCCATTTTCCAAAACGACATCAAGAAAATATTGGCCTACTCGACGATCAGTCAACTCGGATATATGTTTGCAGGACTCAGTGTTGGCGCCTTCACCGGGGCTATGTTCCACCTTACTACCCACGCAATTTTTAAGGCTCTGCTCTTCCTGGCTGCCGGAAGTATAATCCATGCCCTTGGTGGGGAGCAGGATATCAGAAAGATGGGAGGCTTACGCAAAACAATGCCCATTACCTGGTGGACATTTCTGATTGCAACCCTTGCCATCGCCGGAATTCCACCACTCTCGGGATTCTTTTCCAAAGATGAGATCCTGGCAAATGCCTTTGAGTTTGGTCATGTTGTCTGGTTCGTCCTTGCCATCGGCGCTATGATGACTTCCTTTTATATGTTCCGCCTTCTCTATCTGACATTTTTCAAAAATTTCAGGGGAACCGTGGAACAAAAGAGCCATCTCCATGAATCCCCTGCGGTGATGACCATCCCGCTGATCTTGCTCGCAATCCTGGCGGCTATTGGCGGGTTAATCAACATCCCGGCGATATTCGGAGGCAGCAGCTGGCTTTCAGGCTTCCTGGCCCCGGTATTTGCTGATGCAGTGGCAATTTCCGGACAACCGGTTCCAATTTCACATGCTACCGAATGGATACTCATGGCCACGACTTTCGCTGGTTGTCTCGCAATGATCTTCTGGGCCTGGCGTTGTTATGTAAAGCAGGAGAAGGGACTTCTTGCTGATGATTCCCGGCGGTCATTCCTCGTTCAACTTGTTTATAAAAAGTTTTATATCGATGAACTTTACGATTTCATGTTTGTGAAACCATCACTTTGGATGTCGCGCTTCCTTCACCAGGTTGTCGAACTTCGCCTCATCGACCGCATGGTTAACGGAGTTGGCCAACTTGTGGTGTGGACCGGCAGCACGTTACGCTATGTTCAAACCGGCAATGTAGGTTTCTATATGTTTATCATGATTTTGGGGATCATATTGATCCTCTTCTTTAATATTCTGACCTGACCCATGCTGACGATTCTGCTCATATTGTTGCCCCTGGCGCTTTCGTTGTTCATCCTTATGCTGAAAGAGGAAAAAGCCATCCGGCAATTCGCTTTGGCTGGGTCGCTGATCGAATTCGGGATTGCCGTGGCTGCCTTTATCCAGTATAAAACCTCCTGTCACTGCAACCTGCTGTTTACAACCGATTGGCTTGCCGCCCTGGGCGTAAGCCTGAAGTTTGGGATGGATGGCATCAGCCTGTTGCTGGTCATGCTTACCACTTTTCTCCTGCCCGCCATTATTCTGGCCTCCTTTAACCACTCATACAACCGTCCCTCGGCCTTCTACAGCCTTATCCTGTTAATGGAGATGGCGCTTATCGGGGTATTCACCTCGTTTGACGCATTGATTTTTTATATTTTCTGGGAGCTGGCGCTCATTCCGGCCTATTTTATCTGTGCCGTGTGGGGAGGCGATGACCGCATACGGATCACCTTCAAATTCTTCATTTACACCTTCGTGGGAAGTTTGTTCATGCTGGTCGCCCTGATATTCCTGTATTTCAAAACACCCTTACCGCACTCATTTGATTTTCAGTGGCTCTATGCGGTGAAGCTAACCCCCGTCGAACAAACTTGGATTTTCCTGGCATTCTTTCTGGCCTTTGCAGTAAAGATACCAATCTTCCCTTTTCACACCTGGCAACCCGACACCTACACAGCCGCACCTGCCCCCGGAAGTATGCTGCTGGCTGGGATCATGCTTAAAATGGGCATTTACGGGATGATCAGGTGGATGATCCCCATCTGCCATGATGCTTTGCAACAGTGGGGAGGGGTTGTAATGATCCTTGCCATAACCGGGATCATCTATGCCTCACTTATAGCCATCCGGCAGAATGACATGAAACGGCTGGTTGCTTACTCTTCAATTGCCCATGTCGGGTTGATCGCGGCAGGCCTGTTTTCTCTTACTGCCTTTGCCATGCAGGGCGCTGTGATTCAAATGGTGTCGCACGGGATCAACATAGTGGGACTTTTCATCGCTATCGACCTTATAGAACAACGCACAAAAACGCGTAACATCAGCGACCTGGGCGGCATTGCACTGAAAGCGCCCAGGCTCGCGATCTTTTTCATGGTCGTCTTACTGGCAAGTGTAGCGCTGCCGCTCACCAACAGTTTTGTCGGCGAATTTCTCCTTCTTCTCGGGCTGTTTGAATATTCAACCATATTTGCTGCAGTAGCCGGATTAACTATTATTTTTAGTGCCGTTTACATGCTGTGGATGTATCAGCGCACCATGTTAGGGAAATCAAATGAACTCACTGAAAATATCCGGGATCTGACATGGCTCGAAATGGCCACCCTAATCCCCCTGGTCATCATGATTTTCTGGATCGGCCTTTTCCCTGGGATGTTCCTGGATGTGGCGATGCCGGACGTGTTACGGATATTGAGCTTCACCAGATAAATACCCGCGGGGTAAATTTTTATAATCACCGGATTGATTTACCGGTTAAGTGCATCATCCCATGTTGAAAATCTTTTCTGAGATACAGATGATTTTTTAAAGATGTTTAATTTACATACAATGTATTGTTTTATATTAAAACATTTGTTATCTTTGGTCCCTTATTCAGTAAAATGTAATAGAAGATGGACCTGAAATTGTCTCAAAGGCAAATTGGACAGAGAATAGCCGAACTTCGTAAAATGAAAGGGTTGTCACAGGAAGATTTAGCGGGAAGCATCGGCCT
>JBAXKG010000026.1:0-36533 GCA_037137455.1 Bacteroidota bacterium | reverse complement strand
GGCGATCCCAACACCAAAGATTGGTTTTCATTTTTCGGTGTGTCGATGACTTATAAATTCAATATGCCCTGGAGCACAAAAGGTTATTATCAAATTCATTCTGCCGGGAAGGAATGGACCCGTTAAGTTGTCGATTAATAACATGGAACTCAAAGACAAGATTGATATAAAGAAATTGCCGGTTCACGTGGCTGTGATCATGGATGGAAATGGCCGTTGGGCAAAGAGGCGGGGTTTTGTTCGTACTCTTGGTCACGAAAAGGGTGTTGATGCCGTGAGAAACACTGTTGAAGCCGCGGCTGAAATTGGAATCCGTTACCTCACGATGTACGCATTTTCCACTGAAAACTGGAAAAGGCCCAAATATGAAATTGACGCCCTCATGCGGATACTTGTCAATTCGCTTCACGGGGAGATGAAAACTTTGATGAAAAACAACATACGGTTAAGCGCGATTGGTGATTTGAAGAGTTTGCCGGCCAAAAGCTACCGCGAATTGATGAAATCGATTGATGAGACTTCAGGGAATACCGGATTGACCCTTATACTCGCGTTGAGTTATAGTTCGCGCTGGGAGTTGGTTGAGGCGGCCCGGTCGATGGCCCGAAAAGTAGCTTCAAATGAATTAGATCCCGAAAAGATTGATATTACAACATATATTTCCCATATGACTACCTCAGGCATTCCTGATCCTGAATTATTGATACGAACAAGTGGTGAATATCGTATCAGCAACTTTTTGCTATGGCAAATTGCCTATTCCGAACTCTATTTCACCAATACCCTTTGGCCTGATTTCGGAAAGGAAGATTTTTTTAAAGCCGTTCTCGATTTCCAGCAAAGGGAGCGCAGATTTGGCCTCACAAGTGAACAAATTAATGAAATTGAAGGAAAATTACGTAAATAAACACTGATGAGACTTTGTAACCTGCTGATAATACTCTTTTTCCTTCTTTTCATACAACCTTTGTCTGCCCAGGTAAGTTTGGGTGAAGAAATTATGTATGATTACAGTAACCCTAAAGAATTTTACATTGGAGGAATGACGGTGAGTGGTGTGAAATACCTTGATGGGAACGTGTTGATTATGCTTTCAGGGTTGACAATTGGCGATAAGGTTAAGATTCCCGGAGATAAAATTTCGCTGGCTGTTCGTAAATTATGGGAGCAGGGTTTATTTGAAGATATCAAAGTTTCGGTTAGTTCGGTTGTTGATAACCAGATTTTTCTGAATTTTTACCTCAAGGAACGCCCGCGGTTATCGAAATTTCAGTTCAATGGGATCAAAAAAGCTGATGCTGATGATATCAGGCAGAAGATCCGTTTGATTAAAGGTGATTATGTGACCGACAACATGATCATAAAAACAAAAAACATTATCCGGAAATTTTACAACGCCAAAGGATTTTTAAATTGTGAAGTTGAGGTAGTTCCTCAGAAAGACAGCGCTGCAGCCAATGAGGTGACATTATATATCAACATAGACAAGAATGAAAAGGTAAAGGTTTACACGATCAATATTCACGGTAATAAGAATATCGGAGCGGATGTGATCAAGGCTTCATTTAAAAAAACCAAAGAGAAAAGCGTTTTTAATCCGATGAACGACCTGGACAAGATGGTTTATAATACCGCGAAGGAGGCCGTGACCATTGATTTTGTTGAAATCGGTAATGTACTTGGCGACCATGCATCCGATAATATCCGGATCCGGATTTTTAAATCTTCGAAATTTATTGATGAAGATTATCAGGCTGATAAACAGTTGCTTATTTCAAAGTACAACAAATTGGGATACCGTGATGCACGCATCATCAGGGATTCAATTTCGAAAAACGATGACAATACTATCAACATTGACCTCTGGATTGAAGAGGGTGCGAAATATTATTTGCGGAACATCACATGGATTGGGAACACGAAATATACGGCAAATTTTCTTAACAGGATCCTGAGGGTTAATAAGGGCGATGTGTATGACCGGGAGTCGCTCGATGAGGCGCTTACTTACAATCCGAACAGCGCCGACATCAGGTCGTTATATATGGATGATGGTTACCTGTTTTTTGATGTTGTGCCCGTGGAAACCAGGGTCCAGAACGATTCGATCGACATCGAAATACGAATGCATGAAGGAAAACAGGCCACGGTTAACAAAGTTTCCATTAAGGGAAATACGAAAACCAATGATCATGTCGCTTTGCGTGAAGTTCAAACCCGACCGGGTCAACTTTTCAGCCGTGACCGACTAATCCGTTCACAACGCCAGCTTGCACAATTAAAATATTTTGATGCTGAAAAACTCACTCCCAATGTAAATCCAAACCCTGAGGATGGAACAGTTGATATCGGATATGATGTTACTGAAACCTCGGCCGACCAGATAGAACTTTCGGGAGGTTGGGGTTATGGAAGAATCGTGGGTACACTGGGGTTGTCATTTAATAATTTTTCATTACGGAACATCACTAATTTTAAGGCTTGGAAGCCGATTCCTGCTGGTGATGGACAGAAATTAAGTTTGAGGTTTCAAACTTACGGGAAAGGATATTTCAGTTACAGTTTCTCTTTCACTGAACCCTGGCTGGGTGGTCGCAGGCCTCTTGCCTTAAGCTTATCTTATTATCACTCGAGGTATACTAACGGATTGGCCAACAATGACGCCAATTTTGCCTATTTTAAGATCGATGGAATATCGGTAGGTTTGGGAACTCAGCTTCGGTGGCCTGATGATTATTTTTCTCTCATGCAAAGCCTTAATTATAACCGTTATAATACCTATAATTATTCTTCAATATTCACATTTGGCGGAGGTAATGGGGTTTATAATGCCTTCAGTTACGGCATTACACTATCTCGCAATTCGGTGGATGCTCCGATTTTTGCGAGGAACGGGTCGGAAATTTCTATAAACCTCGAAGTAACGCCTCCTTATTCGTTATTTCGTGGAAATGTTGATTACGCTCACATGGATCCGAGCGAGCGATACAAGTGGGTCGAGTATTATAAAATCAAATTCAAAGGTTCCTGGTATATCAATATAATTGACAAACTGGTCTTGACTCCGCGCGTACAGTTCGGATTACTTGGGGCTTACAACAGCAGTCTTGGTGAAACACCTTTTGAGCGGTTTTACCTTGGGGGCGATGGTTTATCGGGTTATAACAACATGGATGGCCGTGAACTCATCGGTATGCGCGGGTATGCGAATAATTCGCTTACCCCGAATTATCCAAACACCATTGGTGGAACTGTTTATACCCGTTATACTTTTGAATTACGCTACCCCATATCACTCAACCCGAGCGCTACAATTTTCGGACTTGGATTTGTGGAAGCAGGTAATGACTGGTTACGCTGGAATGATTTCAACCCGTTTAATGTGTACCGGTCTGTTGGTGTGGGAGTAAGGGTATTTTTACCTATGTTCGGATTGTTAGGGCTTGACTGGGGATATGGGCTTGATCCGGTTCCGGGGGTACCGGGAGCTGCTGGCGGACAGTTCCATTTCTCGATAAATTCATCGATTGATTAAAATAAATATACGGCAGCGAAACAATAAAATTGTATAATATCACAACAACAGATAAAAATTAAAAAAATATGAAAAAGCTGATTTTAACAATATTGGCGATTATTTTTTCTGTATCCATGCTGACTGCGCAAAAATTTGCCTATGTGGATACACAATATATCCTTGACAACATTCCTGAATTTGCAGAGGCCCAGGCACAACTTGATGAGCTATCGAATCAGTGGCAGAAAGAGATTGAGGCAAAATTTGCTGATATTGATAAAATGTACAAAGACTATCAGGCCCAGGCGATTCTTCTTCCTGAGGATATGAAAAAGAAAAAGGAGCAGGAAATTATTGACAAGGAGAAAGATGCCAAGAACCTTCAGCGGACTCGTTTTGGAAAGGATGGTGATTTGTTTAAAAAGCGCCAGGAGCTTGTGAAACCAATTCAGGAGAAAATTTACAATGCGATCCAGGAGATTTCCAATAATAGTAATTATGCCGTGGTTTTTGATAAGGGAGGCAGTTTAACGATGATGTATGCAAACCCAAAATATGATATCAGTGATGATGTGCTCGATAATCTTGGAGCGAATCTCAATAACAGGAAAGGTAAGGAAAAAAGCGGAAGTCCCACCTCAACACCTGCTTCCGGAACCGGGAAATCCGGTAGTGGAGGTGGATCAAGGGAAATTAAAAAATAAAAAAAAAGTCTTAATTTTGCATCACAAATTGTAGTATAAACCATATAATCATTGAAAATGAAAAAATTAGCAAAGTATTTCGCTATCGTTGCGTTGATAACAGCCTGTTCATTCGCATCGCATGCGCAAAATCCAGTCAAGATCGGGTACATTGATTTTAATACACTTCTGGCTGCAATGCCGGGAATTGACTCGGTAAAGATTAAACTTCAAACTTATCAAAAGACACTTACAGACCAGATGGATGCTATGAAGGCAGAATTTGAAAACAAGTATCTTGATTATCAATCACAATCGTCGAGCATGTCGGATCTGATTAAACAAACGAAGGAGAAAGAGTTATCGGATCTTCAAGGCCGCATTGACGCATTTCAGCAAAAGGCTCAGCAAGATCTGCAGGCCAAGCAACAGGAACTGGTTGCTCCATTTATTGAAAAGGCAAAGAATGCTATCAAGGAGGTTGCCAAGGAAAATAAATTCACCTTCATCTTAAATGCGATTGAAGATGTTGTGATTTACAAAGACCAGGCGGATGATGTTATGGCTTTGGTAAAGAAAAAGCTTGGTATTCAGTAAAAGGCATTTTAAAAAAGAGGGCCGGTATTGTAAAAAGTGCCGGCTTTTTTATTTATATGACCCTGTAACCGGGTGGGTTACATCATGAAAAAATGCAAGAAATGGTATTGCCATGGTTCAAGAGCCACGTATAATCCCTCATTATGCATTTCATCCCCGTTTCGTTCGAAGGTGATTTCGGACAATGAGTCGTTGAGCCGCCAGTTTTTACCACCCAGTTCACAACCAGGCAGTCTGATCCGTCCCTGTGCCGGTTGTAAGGAATAATTAACTGCAATCAGGAATCGGTCATCGCCATCCCACCAGGTCCACGACAGAATATTTTGATAACTTTCATTATCGGGCCATCCAACGCAATCACAAAGCTGCCAGAATCCCTCTTTGAACAGCGGATGGTGAATAACGTTGAGTAAACGATTGCTGAAGTCTGACAAACCCTGATCTACCGGTTCGTTTGGGCGCCGCCTGAGAAATACCGGCAATTTTACCTTACGGCCTTCAAATTGACCCTCGTGGTAGAGTTTTGCACCGGGCAGGGTAGATGAAATCACGGCAGCTGCCCTGTTTTTTCCTTTCGGAAAGGCAACCATTTGCCTTGGCTCATCATGGTTTTCGATAAAACGGATCATTTTGGACTGGTAACCGGTATCTGCCATCAAATGGAGCCGGATATTTTGTGCGCATTCATGTTCCAACCTGTCGTAAAGCCTTTTGTCGTAACAATAGTCGAATCCCTGTTGTTGAAGTGTCCATTCCATATCCCAATAGGCTTCGGCAATGAAAATAAAGTCGGGGTTGGTTCGCTTTACCGCAGGGATCAGTTCTTCCCAATATTCATATTCAGGTTGTGGTCCGGCGCGCTTACCCCAGGTGCGGTTGAAAATTTCGTTCATGACCAGCATTGCCATGTCGCAGCGAATTCCATCACATTGACTGGCAATTTGAACGGCGGTTTCGATCACAGTTTCACGTAATCCCGGGTGGAACGCATTGACTTGCAGGACATCTTGCCAGGCAGGATAGTAGGGGTCCTTTCCACAGGCAAAAATGGTTCCTCCGATCTGCACAAATGTGATCGGATCATCGCGCAAATCCTCCTTGTTTCCCTGGATGAAATAATCGGGAAATTCTGTAACCCAGGGATGATCGTGGGCCAGGTGATTCGGAACAAAATCGAGAATGAGTTTTATCCCACGCCTGGCAAGCTGGCTACGTGCCATCTGCAGACCTTCATTGCCACCAACCATTTCATCAACAACATAACGTTTAACGCAATAAGGAGATCCTACATTATCGGCCAGACTAAAATCGGGCAAGGCCCTCCTGAAATCGCCGAGGTTACCGGAATTCATATTTGAAATGGCTATCCCTCGCGGGCTTCGCTCCCAAACCCCCATGAGCCACAGAGCATCAATTTTCAGATGAGCAAATTCATCCCAGGTTTCATCTGGTACATTTGCCAGGGTGATTGGAAAATGCAAATTAATACTCATCTCCCTAAGCCAGACCCAGGTGTTTATTTCATAAATAACCGGGTTGTTTTGCCATGATTTCATGGAGTTTGTTTGATATGGTTATGCTATTTTCCAGGATTCGAGGCAGCCTGTAATAAATTCAACTGTTTTCAGCAGTTCTTCTTTGCCTGAACCATATACGGTCATTGGCTTACCAAAAGCAATGTGAACTGGTTTATTCCGATCGATTGGCCCGAGATATTTCGATGATTTTCCGAATCCCCAGAAATCGGTTTTGACAGCAACAGGAATCACCTGAACTCCGGCTTTTGCAGCCAGTTTTGTGCCCAGGGAATTGAATTCGGAAGGACGAAACTCTACCCTTCTTGTACTTTGTGGGAAGATGACGATTGAAATATTTTTTTTCAATTTTTCAACTCCCTGCTCCATTACGATCCTGAAATCTTCACGTGGATTTGAGCGGCTAAGAACTATTGGATCGCGTGACCGCATGACATCTTTGAATGCCCAGTGGTTCACTAATTCATTCTTCACCACAAAAGTGATATTTTTTAATGGCTGAATAATACCTGGAAGGATCATTGTTTCAAGGGTGCTCATGTGGTTGCTTAAAAAAAGCACAGATCCTATACTGTTCCGGGCATTATCCATTCCTGTAATATGAATCCGTCCACCGCAACGTTCCACATCGGTAAAAATATCATGAGAGGTATCGACCCATTGCCGGGTGGCGTACTTCCCATTACGGGCAAGGCTTCGCGATTTAAAAACAGTTTTTAGGAAAAGACCGGTGAAAATAAAACGCGAGTTGAAAGTCAACCTGTCCAAAAGGATATGCGGGGTATCTTCAGGCGTATGATAATCGTTGGCAGCAGTAATTTCCGGACGCATTGGTAAGTCAATTAGTATTCTGGTTTTTTTTACAATTGATGGCACATTCAATTAAGGCGTAAAATTTTAATAGTCAAATATAGGTGTTTTTCATTTCTGATCGTACCATGCAGCGTACATATTGTAATTCCGCGAAATCCGTTTAACCTTGCCCTCAAGCAACGATTTATCAATGTTTTTCACCTTTCGTGCAGGCAGGCCAGCCCAAACTGAACCCGATTCAACAATTATACCCTCTGTAACCAGGGCACCTGCGCCCACGATTGAGTTGCTGTTTATCACAGCGCCATCCATTATAATGGCGCCCATGCCGATGAGCACATTATCGTGGATTGTGCAGCCATGAATGATGGCATTGTGGGCTATGGATACATTATTCCCGATATTCACTGAAAACTTCTGATAGGTGCCGTGTATGATTGCCCCATCCTGTATATTTACATTGTTGCCGATCCGGATGGAATTTACATCACCACGCACCACTGCATTGAACCATACGCTGCAGCCATCACCCATAACAACATCTCCTGTAAGGGTCGCATTATCGGCCAGGAAACAGTTTTTGCCCATTTTCGGCACAATTCCTTTTACTGATTTGATTAAAGCCATTATGTATTCGATTTACTTTTTGGGGAGGTCCTTGGATAATCAAGTGAATAGTGTAACCCCCTGCTTTCATGCCGACGGCTTGCGGCCTTGATAATCAGGTACCCTATATTTATCAGATTGCGCAGTTCGCAAAGTTTTGGTGTCAGAATAGACTTGCTGTATAAATCTTCTGATTCGCGGTATAACAGTTCGAGACGGTCGTATGCCCGCTGCAACCTTAGGTTAGAACGAACGATGCCCACATAACTGCTCATGATAGCCTGGAGCTCTTTTTGAGATTGGGTAATAAGCACCATCTCTTCATTCAGAACCATACCCTCAGCATTCCAATCCGGAACTTCATGGCACAGGTTAATGTTCATAAACTTGCTGATAGCTTCAACACTGGCCCGGTGCGAAAAAACAAGTGATTCGAGCAATGAATTCGAAGCAAGCCGGTTGGCGCCATGCAAACCGGTTGAGGCGCATTCGCCTGATGAAAAGAGGTTGGTTATGGAACTGCGTCCGAATTCATCCACTTTAATTCCGCCACAGGTGTAATGGGCCGCGGGAACCACCGGGATCATATCTTTGCTGATATCGATGCCGATGGAAAGACATTTTGCATAGATAGTAGGGAAGTGGTTGATCAATTCGTTTTTATTAAGGTGGCGGCAATCGAGATAAAGGTAATCATCACCACTTATTTTTAATTCATTATCGATAGCACGGGCCACAATATCCCGGGGCGCCAGTGAAAGTCTTGCATCATATTTATGCATGAACTCTTTTCCATCGCGGGTTTTCAGCATGGCGCCAAAACCTCGCATGGCTTCTGTAATCAGGAAGGCAGGTTTTTCTTCTGAATTGTAAAGTGCAGTCGGATGAAACTGGATGAATTCCATGTTTTCCACGGCTCCCTTGGCACGGTAAACCATAGCAATGCCATCGCCGGTGGAAATAAGCGGGTTAGTAGAGTTGTTGTAAACATTTCCTGCGCCACCAGTAGCAATTAGCGTAATTTTAGACAAAATGGTATTGACTAATTGTGTTCTGGGATTCATTACAAAAGCTCCAAAGCATGTGATCCCTTCGGTACGGCTGTTTACCTCTACACCGAGGTGGTGCTGGGTGATAATATCGATTGTGAAATGATTTTCAAGTAACTCAATGTTCGGGTGTTTCATTGCCTGTTCGAGCAGCTTGTTTTCTATTTCCCGCCCCGTAGTGTCTTTGTGATGCAGTACCCTGAATTCTGAGTGTCCTCCCTCTTTTGCCAGGTCGTACCTCCCCGATGTGGTTTTATCGAATTTTATGCCCCATTTTACCAGTTCCCTTATCCGTTCAGTCGATTCACTGATGGTGAACCTTACGACATTTTCATCACACAGTCCATCTCCGGCAATAATAGTATCCTGGATGTGTTTTTCAAACGAATCGGGTGTGTACATAACTGCTGCAATGCCTCCCTGCGCCCAACTGGTAGCGGTGTCATCCATCCTTGACTTAGTGACAATGCATACTTTTCCATGCTTTGCTACTTTGATGGCGAAAGTGAGGCCGGCAATACCCGATCCGATTACCAGGAAATCAACATGTTTTCTCATAGCTCTTTTTTACAGATCAAGTAGCAATCTAATGGGATCAAGACCTTCTGTCAGCATTTTTACCGGGTCTTCAATCAGCTCCTTAACTTTAACCAGGAAACTTACCGATTCTCGCCCATCGATAACACGATGATCATATGAAAGAGCTACGTACATCATCGGGGCAATCACTACCTGTCCGTTGAGGGCAATAGGCCGTTCCTGGATTTTATGCATTCCGAGGATTGCACTTTGCGGCGGGTTCAGAATGGGAGTCGACATCATGGATCCAAAAACTCCACCATTTGTGATGGTAAAAGTGCCGCCCTTCATATCATCGATAGATATTTTATTATCTCGTGCCTTTGTTGCGAGCTCTTTGATCTTCAATTCAATTTCGGCAATGCTCATAATCTCTGTATTGCGCAACACCGGAACCACAAGTCCTTTTGGGGCGCTTACCGCGATGCCAATGTCCACATACCGTGGTGTGACCAATTCTGCGCCATCGATCATCGAGTTAACTTGTGGAAATTCCTTAAGGGCAATAGTAACTGCTTTTGTAAAAATTGACATAAGTCCGATGCCAACACCAAAGCGTTCTTTAAAGGACTCACTGTATTTTTCCTTTATTTTCAACGCGGCCTGCATGTTTATCTCATTGAAGGTGGTTAACATGGCCGTTTGATTTTTCACTGAAACGAGTCGTTCCGCGAGTTTCAACCGAAGGGTAGTCATATTTTTGCGGTCTGCATCCCTTGTTCCGGTATAGGCTATGGGTGAAGGCCCCGCTTTTTTGCGATTTATAAAAGATTCGATATCCCTGCGGGTGATCTTTTTCCCGGGAAAGGCATTTGTGATATCCAGGGCGTTCACATTTTTCTCTTCCAGAATCTTACGGGCAAGCGGAGAGGCATGAAGGTGGTCATGTGGATTGGGCGATGGGTGAACCGGGGAGGTGACTGGTTCCTGAATTTTCGATTGGTTAGTTTGTCCATTATTTGCCTCAATGGTTGCGATAATTGCCCCAACTGCAATGGTCTCGCCCTCCCGGGCAATGATCTTTAGCCTGCCATCTTCGGGACTGGTCAAAGGGAACGAGGCTTTGTCGGAATCGATTTCAACAATTTCCTGGTCCTTCTCGACTACTTCGCCATCAGCTACCAGCCATTTGGCCAGTTGTACCTGGGTAATTGATTCACCCGGACTGGGAATTTTTATTTCAATTGCCATATTCTAATGATTGTGTTAATAAGCGATAATCACTATTTATCAAATAATTTGGTTTTCGTGTTCCACGCAATGCAACCGGCATGATCCATTGGCATGTTCGCAGGCGCATTTTCCCAACGCTTTTTCTACGATCATTTTTTGCTGGATTTTATGCAGCCGTGAGGAGCCTGTTGCAGGACTCCCGCTGGCAGGTCGTGCGACATGATGCAATTGAACAGTGTTGAAATTGATAGAAATATATTTCCACGCCCCCATATTTACCGGTTCTTCCTGCACCCATTCCCAATGTAACGTTTTAGTGTATTTTGCGATTATTGCGTTGAGTTGTTTCATCGGAAGTGGGTAGAGTTGTTCAAGCCTTATGACCGCCACATCCTCCTTTTGCTGCCTCTCTTTTTCTTCAGTGATATCCCAATATACTTTGCCACTGCAGAAAACCACTCTACGGATTTTTTCCGGATCGGCAGATACATCATCTAAAACTTCATGAAACATCCCGATTGTAAATTCTTCAATGGAAGAAATACAACGAGGATGTCGCAGCAGGCTCTTGGGGGTAAATATCACAAGAGGTTTGCGGAATGGCCAGTATAGCTGGCGTCGCAACACATGGAAGAAACTGGCCGGGGTGGTACAGTTCACAATCTGTAAGTTGTGGTGCCCGCAAAGGGAGAGGAAACGTTCAACCCTGGCAGATGAATGTTCAGGTCCCTGGCCTTCATAACCATGTGGAAGCAGCAATACCAAGCCGTTCATGACTTTCCATTTATCTTCAGCGCTGCTGATATATTGATCGATAACGATCTGTGCACCATTATTGAAATCACCAAATTGTGCCTCCCATATTGTCAATCCGTAAGGTGTGGCAAATGCATACCCATATTCAAAGCCAAGAACCCCGTATTCCGAGAGAAGCGAATTGTAAATACTTAATTTTCCTTGTGTTGGAGAGATATGCTTAAGAGGGATAAATTTTTCCTCTGAATCTTCAACAGTCAGCACAGCATGTCGGTGACTAAAGGTTCCTCGCTGACAATCCTGCCCGCTCAAACGGACCGGATGACCTTCTTTCAACAACGAACCATAAGCAAGCAATTCTCCCATTGCCCAATCGAGTTTGCCAGTCTGAAGCATGGTTTTACGGTCGTCTTGCATTTTGATGATCTTCCTGAAAAATGTTTTTCCTTCGGGCAGCGCAGTTAATTTGTGTCCGATTTCCATCAAATCAGCAACAGAAATGGCGGTTGCCGGCGAAGTTTCAAAATCAGCAGGGACAGCTTTTCGAAATCCTTCCCATTTATCTCCCAAGAAAGATGCAATATCTCCTTTGATGATAAATTTTGCCGCTTCGTATCCCTGGTCAAGAATTGCGTTGATTTCTGCTTTTATCTGCTGCATATTCAGGGAGGCCAATAGGTTTTCATCATCCAGTTTTTTCAGGTATATTTCGAGGGGATCGGGATGTTGTTCAATAATTTTATAAAGAATGGGTTGTGTAAAACGAGGTTCATCACTTTCGTTATGACCATATTTGCGGTATCCCAGCAAATCAATGAAGATATCTTTCTGGAATTTCGCACGGAATTCCATTGCAAGCTGTACTGTATAAACCACTGCTTCAACATCATCGGCATTGACATGAAAAACTGGCGACTGGATGGTTTTAGCTACATCAGTGCAGTAAATACTGGAGCGGCCATCGAGGTAATTTGTTGTGAATCCTATCTGGTTGTTGACAACCAGGTGGATCGTTCCTCCTGTTTTGTATCCTTCGAGGCCGGCCATCTGAACCAGTTCATAAATAATCCCCTGACCCGAGATGGAGGCATCACCGTGAATCAGTACAGGCGCTACCTTGCAGTTGTCGCCGTCAAATCTATCGTCAATTTTGGCCCTGGAAATACCCTCAACAATCGGGTCAACCGTTTCAAGGTGCGATGGGTTTGGAGCCAGAGTCAGGTGCACCTTTTTGCCATTTCGTGTTATAAGATCATTGGAATAACCAAGATGATATTTTACATCGCCGAGCAGATCATCATCTTCATATTCTTTCCCTTCAAATTCTGAAAAAATTTGCGTGAATGGCTTTTGCATAATATTAACGAGCACATTCAAACGGCCACGGTGAGCCATTCCGAGCACGAATTCATCAATGCCAAGGTCTGCTCCCTTTTGAATAACTGCTTCCAATGCAGGAATCAGCGATTCAACTCCTTCAAGTGAAAAGCTTTTCTGCCCCGGGAACCTTTTATGAATGAATTTTTCGAAAAGCACGCCATCCGCCAGTTTTCTGAGTATAATTTTTTTTTCCTCAAGAGTGAAATGGGGTTTGTTTCGACCGGGCTCCATTTTTTTACTGAACCATTCCACTATTTCCGGACTACGTATATAATGATATTCAACACCGATCGACTGGCAATAGGTAGTTTGCAGATGGGCAATAATGTCGGCAAGTTTTGCATTGCCCAGGCCAAGCTCTTTCCCGGCCTGAAATGTTTTCTTTAACTCATCATTCGCAAGTCCGAAGTTTTCAATATCCAAAGTCGGGGAGTACTTACGGCGGGCCCTGACAGGATTTGTCTTAGTAAAAAGATGACCTCGCGAACGATATCCATTGATCAGGTTGATAACCTTAAATTCGTTTGGCACGACATATGACTGGCCTTGTTCCGCCTTGAAATTGGCCTGGCAGAATTCAAACCCCTCGAAAAACTTTTGCCAGCTTTCATCGACCGATGCAGGATCGTGCTTAAATTGCTCATACAACCCATCGATAACGGAGTTGTCAGGTTGATTCAGGTAATCGAATTTATCCATGCCGGATGAATATCATTTCAGGATCAAATATAGTGATAATTGAATTCTCCGGCCAAAACGCTATATTTGCACCGCAAAAAATTTATCTAATGGAACATATCAAAGACTACATTGACTTACACAAAGATCGTTTTTTACAGGAATTATTCGGTTTGATCCGTATCCCTTCGATAAGTTCAATGGCAGAACATAAAGATGATATGCTTCGAGCTGCCGAATACTGGCGGAAATCGCTACGCGAAGCAGGGTGTGATAAAAGCGAAATATTTTCTACTAATGGGAACCCGATAGTTTATGGCGAAAAGATTGTTGATCCTTTATTGCCAACCGTTCTTGTATACGGACATTATGATGTAATGCCCGTTGATCCAGTTGAATTGTGGGAATCAAATCCATTCAAACCCGAAGTTCGTGATGGAAAGATTTTTGCCCGTGGAGCTGATGATGATAAAGGGCAGTCCTTTATGCATGCTAAAGCTTTTGAACTTATGGTTCGCACCAATACCCTTCCGTGCAATGTGAAATTCATGATTGAAGGTGAGGAGGAGATAGGTTCCAGGAATATCGCCCCTTTCTGCAGGGAAAATAAAGAGATGTTGAAATCAGATATCATCCTTGTTTCAGATACCAGCATGATAGGGGTTCAGAGCCCTTCTATTACAGTTGGGTTACGTGGATTGGCATATATGCAGGTTGAGCTTACCGGCCCCAAAATTGATCTGCATTCAGGAATTTTCGGAGGCGCTGTAGCCAATCCTATCAACGTTTTAACGAAATTGATTGCTTCACTTACCGATGACAATGGCCGTATCACGATTCCCGGGTTTTACGATGATGTTGTTAATATTTCCCGTGAGGAACGAGATGAAATGGCCAAGGCTCCGTTTGATGAAGAGAGGTATAAGAAAAATCTCGGGTTAGATGAACTTTATGGAGAAGCGGGCTTTTCGACCAAGGAACGAACGGGGATTCGTCCGACACTGGATGTAAATGGAATCTGGGGCGGATATACTATTGAAGGAACAAAAACAGTGCTGCCCTCCAAAGCATATGCTAAAATTTCCATGCGCCTTGTCCCCAATCAGGATTGGGTTAAAATCGGATCGCTTTTTGAAAAATATTTTACTTCGATTTCACCAAAAACAGTGAAGGTAAATGTGCAGGCGTTACATGGTGGACAAGCCTATGTGTCGCCAATTGATACTATTGGTTACAATGCTGCAAGTAAAGCAATTGAAGCCACATTTGATAAAAAACCAATTCCTGTCCGCAGCGGTGGAAGCATCCCGATAATCCCACAATTTGAGGAAATTCTTGGTGTTAAGACAATTTTATTGGGATTTGGTCTTGAATCTGATGCATGTCACTCCCCGAATGAGAATTTTCCCCTTGATAATTTCTACAGGGGAATTGAGACAATCCCTTATTTCTACAAATATTATACAGAAATGTGGAGAGAAGGGAAATAGCGAAATAGTAATCTTAAAAATTAATTTTTCTGCTGCTTCCTAAAATTTTCTATTCCAGTATCCAGGAATTTTACAAAGAGATCAATATCGAGGTTATAGGCACTTGGTTTAGTAAGTAAATTACCAGCTGTATCAAGCAGAACGTAGTAGGGTTGCGAATTAACACTGAAACGGGTGATTTGAAGATCCGCAAATTTTTTCCCGATAGTCTTTTTTACCTTTTTGTCATATTTCGATGTGATCCATTCATTTTCAGGGAGGTCGGTTTTATCATCGACATAGAGCGCAGTAACGATAAAATTTTCACGAAGGCGTTTCAACACTTTTGGATCAGACCAAACATTGGCCTCCATTTGCCGGCAATTTACACACCCGTGACCCGTGAAATCGATAAAAATGGGTTTATTTAATTTTTTTGCACATTCCAGAGCCTGCTGGTAATCGAAATATCCTTCGAGACCATGAGGAAGCCTCAGAAAACTGGCATATTTGGGTTTATTGCAGAGTGAATTCTCCGGCTGTGAGCTGCCGCCGTTGGTATTGAGCGCCTTTATCTCATTTTTAACAATAGCATTAAGGTCGAAATCCTGGTAGGTTGCAGGGGGAAGATATCCGGATAATGCCTTGAGCGGGGCTCCCCACATCCCCGGGATCATATAGACCACAAAGGTGAAAACTATTATGGCAAGCGTGATTCGCGGCACGCTGATGAAGGGCAGGTCAGAATCATGATTGAATTTCAATTTTCCCAGGAGATATAAACCCATCAGGAAGAAGATAACGATCCAGAAGGCAAGGTAGACTTCGCGGTCCAGAATATGCCAATGGTAGGTTTGGTCGGCGATACTGAGGAACTTTAAACCCAGGGCCAATTCAAGAAATCCAAGCACTACCTTAACGGAATTCAGCCATCCGCCTGATTTGGGTAACCCGGCGAGCCAGGATGGAAAAAATGCGAAAAGTCCGAATGGAAGTGCGAATGCTATTGAAAACCCAAGCATTCCGATTATTGGCATCAGTATAGCTCCTCCGGCCGATTTAACCAAGAGGGCTCCTACAATGGGGCCGGTGCAGGAGAACGAAACCAGTACCAATGTAAAGGCCATGAAAAAGGCGCCGCTGTAACCACCTTTATCAGCCTGCTTATCTGCTTTATTGACCAGCCAGCCGGGGAGTGTAATTTCGAACATCCCCAGGAAGGATGCAGCAAAAACCATGAAAATCAGAAAGAAGAAGACATTTGGCACCCAATGGGTGCTCAGGAAATTTGCAAAATTGGGGCCCAGGGTGATAGCCACAATGGTACCGATCACGGTGTAGATTATAATGATTGACAATCCATAAACGATGGCTTCGAACCGTGCCTTCCTTTTGCTATTGCTGTCGTGCATGAAGAAGGTCACCGTCATCGGTATCATCGGGAAAACGCAGGGAGTCACGATGGCGGCCAGGCCGGCCAGAAAAGAGATTATAAAGAACCATAATAGCGATTGATCGGCTGCTTTATCTGCATCCGTTTCTCCAAGTTTGGTCTGTTCAATTTTTTTTGTGTCGGAATCGGCTTTAGCCGTTGCCAATGCCGCATTTTTCATTGAATCTGTTGCCGCGGTTTGGGCCCCTGGTCCCGAAACCGCGGCAATTGGGGCAACTGCATTTGGGTTACCCTTCAAGATGAATTCAAATTCTATATCATTGGGGGGTAAACATTGCTTGTCATCGCAACACATAAAATTCACAACGCCCTTGACTTTAAAATCTTTCTGGCTTAAAACCTTGATATTTTGTTTGAATATTATTTTGTCGGCAAAAAATTTCAGGATCATGTTGAAGTTGGGATCATTTTCAACAATCGGATTGGGTTCCTGAACCTTCCCGACAAGTTCATAATGGGAACTTTTTGTAAAAGTAAATGATGTAGGAATAGGACCGCCCTTGGGAATATCCTGAGAATATACATGCCACCCTTTATCTGCCCTGGCAATTAACATCAGGGTAGCCTCATCGGGTTTTAACTGTTCCACCTTGAAGCTCCATTTGACAGGATCAAGTATTTGTGAAAAGGAGTACAATGGCAATAAGACAAAAGCCATCAATCCGATCAGAATATTTTTCATTCATAAATGATTTGGGAAAGCAAATTTAAAGAAAATTCCGGTACCACCCTAAAACGCCGCGATAATCGGGTCAGGTGTTTCCGTTACTATGCACATCATCTCCTGAGTCGCTGATGTTACCCTGTACCTGTTATCAATCCGGTGTCCGATGATCCATGCAATGTTGTTTCCTGAATAAAGAAGCCAGGTTTGTTCTTTCTGCTTCAGCGAAAATTTCTGATCAATGAAAAAGTCACTCAACTTCTTCTTATTTTTCATGCCAAATGGGAAAAAGGCATCACCCGGACGCCATCTTCTCACTGATAGTGGAAATGTTAATTTTCCAAAATCAAGTGTGGCGATCATTCCGCTTGCCGGAATTTCATATTTTCCCGTTTTAATAACCCTGGTAAAAACAAGTGGGATCGGGATTTTTATGCTTTTCCTATGTGAAAAATGGTTGATTATTACAGACCTTTCCTTAGTTTTTGGTTCAATAGCATTGATGACCAATCTTTCGCGGTCTTTTACAAGCCTGTGTGTTGAAGAGCAGAATATCTTTCTATTCTCTTTTTCAAGGCAGCCAAGGAGATTTGAAACCTGTGTTTCATTGAAACCAAATGGCGACAATAATGCCCATGCGAAGGATTCAACAGGTGTAGCTTTTAAGAGATTATTAATATCAATGAATTTATCTTTACCATCGGTTGTCATAGCTTTCCTGCACCAGTCTTCCATAGCATGGTTGCCGATTTGCTCAAACCCGCTGATCCGGGCAATACTTTCTGTTAATCCATATTTGAACTCCGGATTGATACTGCATAAAAGCGGAATCACTTCATGCCTGATCTTGTTTCGCAGATACTTAATTTCGCTATTTGAACGATCTTCACGGTAAAGGATTTGGCGCTCTGAGGCATACTTCTCAACTTCCTTACGAAAAGCGAACATCATTGGCCTGATGATATTGCCGTTTTTTATCGGGATCCCATGCAAGCCTGCAATCCCTGTTCCGCGTATGAGGTTGATCAGAAAAGTCTCTACCTGATCATCGAGATGGTGGGCGGTTGCAATGAGATCAAATTTTTCCTGTTCGCGGATTATTTCAAACCAATTATACCTTAGCTCCCGTGCTGCCATCTGAATGGAGATGCCTTTTTTGTGAGCATAATCGCTTGTGTTGAAATTCTTTATGAAGCAGGGTACCTTGTACTTTCCTGCCATTGCGATAACAAACCGTTCATCTTCATCGCTCTCAATACCGCGGAGACCAAAGTTGCAATGAGCTATTCCAAAAGAGAGTTTTGCCTGGTGAAACAAGGCTGTCATTACCATTGAATCAATACCTCCGCTAACGGAGAGCAGGATATGCTGGCTCTTTTCGACAAGTGCGGTTTTTAATATAAAGTTGTTAAACTTCTTAAGCATGCCGGAAAGAAAAATAATCTTTGTGAAGTGGAGTTCTTAAATTACCCAGGTATCTCCCGAATTCAACAAATCGTCCACATTCTTGATCTTTGAAGTCTCCTTGGCATATTTGATCTGCTCTTCCACAAGATCATCATAAGTGGGATACATGGCCGACCGGATAACCCCGAATACCATAGGGAAATGCGGCGGGGCAAGTTTAGCCAGCATTAGCTGAATTCCGGGATCCTGGCTGTATTGATCATGAACGAGGATATCCTCGATAGTAATCCCGTTTTTTCCGATTTCCACCACTTCAAGCATAGTGTCTTTCAGGATAAGTCCTTTGGTCAAGTCCTTTCCAAAAACCATCGGCATACCATTTTTGAGGATTAGCATTGTTTCATCTTTCACCTCTTTTCCGGTGACGCTGGCATGTGCTTTGTCGGCGAAAATAATGCAGTTCTCCATGATCTCTGTCACAGATGTTCCATCATGTTTTGCAGCCTCGAACATGCATTCGGTCATCAGGCCGATGTTGTTGTCGGGAACACGGGCAAAGAAGGTTCCCTGGGCTCCCATCACAAGTTCTCCGATGTTGAATGGATGTTCAATAGTCCCCATTGGAGAGGTCTTTGTGACTTTACCCATAGGCGTAGTCGGAGAAAATTGTCCTTTGGTCAAGCCGTAAATCTGATTATTAAAGAGTAGTATGTTGATGTCGACATTTCGGCGGATCACATGGATGAAATGGTTCCCTCCAATGGCAAGTGAATCGCCATCGCCGGTAACTGTCCACACGCTCAGGCGGGGATTTGCAATTTTCACACCGGTTGATATTGCTGCAGCTCTCCCATGGATGCCATGAATACCGTAAGTGTTAACATAATAGGGAAACCTTGAAGAGCAGCCGATTCCGGATACAAGACAGAAATTCTCCTTGCGGTAACCGATCTTAGGAAATACGCGTTCAACGGCGCTTAGGATGGCATGGCCACCGCATCCAGGGCACCATTTTACCATCTGATCGCTTTCAAAATCTGCTTTGCTAAGTTGAACATTTGTACGTTCAACAGTCATATTTACGAAATCCATCTTATTTCTCCTCCAAAAGTTGGTTAAACTTATCCGTTAACTCGTTGATCATAAATGGCAATCCCTGTACTTTGTTGAACTGATAGATATTTGGCATGGGAAACTTCATGCGCAGATAGTTGACAAATTGTCCGCTATTGAGTTCACAAACCACAATTTTTCTAAAACCTTTCAGCGCCTCACCAGTATTTTTCGGAAGAGGCATGATGTAATGAAAATGGGCATGGCTGATATTTTTTCCCTCCTTTTGCATCTGGCTTACAGCTGAATGGACTGCACCATATGTGCCACCCCAGCTAACCACAAGCAGTTCGCCTTCGGTTTCTCCATCAATTTGCTGATCGGGAATAAAGCCGGCAACTTTATCCACTTTTTTTGCACGGAGATCAGTCATGATCTGATGGTTCATCGGATCGGTTGAAACCGTACCCACAATATTCTCTTTTTCAAGACCGCCTACCCGATGTCGCAACCCTTCAGTTCCCGGGATTGCCCACTGGCGTACCATGGTTTCAGGATTACGCCGGTATGGTTTGAAATCGGGATCATTGGGCTGAGCGATTGGTGGGTTGATGTCAGGCATGTCGGCCATCTTCGGAATGCGGAACAGGGCTGAACCAAAGCCAAGATATCCATCGGTAAGAAGAATGGCGGGAGTCATATGTTCCATCGACAACTTCGCGGTCATGTATGCATAATAAAAGCAATTTTCAGAGGTTGAGGCGGCAACGACAATCACCGGGCATTCGCCATTACGTCCGAATAAGGCCTGGTATAAATCGCTCTGCTCCGATTTGGTTGGCAAACCCGTGGAAGGGCCGCCACGTTGTACATTCACTATAACCAGTGGTAGTTCTGTAATAACGGCGAGGCCTATTGCTTCACTTTTCAATGACAGTCCGGGACCCGAAGTGGTAGTGCAAGCCAGCGAACCCGCGAAGGAAGCGCCAATGGCTGAACAGATTCCTGCAATTTCATCTTCGGCCTGAAAAACCTTTGCGCCCAACGATTTGTGTTTAGCAAGCTCCATCAGAATTTCCGTTGCCGGTGTGATGGGGTAGGATCCAAGGAATAAGGGACGGCCTGACTTTTCAGAGGCAGCCAGTAAACCCCAGGCTGTGGCAACATTACCCGTGATGTTACGGTAACGGCCCTTTTCCATGTTGGCTGCTGAAACCTGTATCACCGATTCAAGAGCTTCGATGGTCTCTGCGTAATTGTATCCCGACTGGAGAACGATCTTGTTGATCTCGACGATTTCGGGCTTTTTCTTGAATTTTTGTTCAAAATATTTGAATGACGGCTTCAGGTCGCGGTTGAAAATATAATAAAGCATGCCTAATGCAAACATATTTTTGCTGCGTTCGGCGGTTTTGGTATCGGTGCCCTTATCTTTCAGACTCTCTTTGGTAAGTGTGGTTATTGGCGCTTTTACCATATTATAGCGTTCAAGCGAATTGTCGGTTAAGGGATCCATTTTGTAACCTGCCTTTTCAATTGATTTTGTATCAAATGAATCGGTATCAGTTAGAATTGTTGCCCCGATTTTGGCCCATTTCAAATTTGCCTTCAGAGAGGCAGGATTCATGGCAATCAGTACATCAACCATATCGCCGGTGGTGAAAATTTTTGAGCTGCCCATATGTACCTGGAATCCGGATACGCCAGCCACGGTGTTTTGCGGGGCGCGGATTTCAGCTGGAAAATCGGGGAATGTAGCCAGGTCATTGCCTACAAGTGCAGCTACATCCGAAAACATACTGCCGGTGAGTTGCATGCCGTCGCCTGAGTCACCAACGAACTTTACAACTACGCTTTCCCGTTCAATAACAGGTCTTTTTTTCTTAACCATAGCTTTATAGAGTTTAGGGCTGCAAAGGTACTGAATTAAGTCAAAAGGCAAAAATTCAAGAATTCATTCATTCAATAATTTCCATTTTCAATAAATGTTTTATCTTTGCGTTGAAAATTATAAACTCGTCCTGCCAGTCGCGGGACACAAATTCAATAAGTCATGGCTTATATAATTAATGATGATTGCACCGCTTGCGGGACTTGCATCGATGAGTGCCCTGTGGAAGCTATTGCTGAAGGTGATATCTATAAGATCAATCCCGAGGTTTGCACCGATTGTGGAGCATGTGCTGATGTTTGCCCGGTAGAAGCAATTCATCCGGAATAATCAAAAATGGTTATTGAAAAACGGTGGTTTCAATTTTTGGGGCCACCTTTTTTATTGACTAATATTTTAGTAATTCCAGCTTCTCCCCATCAAAAACAGCGTAGGTGAAATGAGTGATCCAATCACCGAGTACCAACTGTCGGGCGGTGCCGGTCAGCGGCGTGTCGAGAGGATAGTGATAATGTCCGTAAATAAGGTAGTCCAGATCGGGATTTTGTTTTAGAAGTTCGTGCGAATGAACCGTGAGGCGGTTCTCGATAAGTTTGAGTGTTAGATATTCCTCCTTTTTTTCCTTTTCAATCGCTGCATTGCGACTTTTACGCGACCAGAACAGGGCCATTTTTATACCTATATCAGGATGGAGCAGGCGGAATAACCACTGGTTTACAGGGTTTGAAAATATTTTTTTTATGAATTTGTATCCGTTATCGCCCGGGCCCAATCCATCGCCATGGGCCAGGTAAAAACGCTTACCATTGAATTCCCTGAATTCCGGTTCACGGTGAAGTTGTATGTTCAGCTCATTTGTCAGGTAATCAAAAGCCCACATGTCATGATTTCCGCGGAACAGATGAACGGGAATACCAGCATCGGTAACTTCAGCCAATTTCCCCAGCAATCGTGCATATCCACGGGGGATGGCCGTTTTGTATTCAAACCAGAAATCGAACAAATCGCCCATCAGAAAAATTTCGGCGGCATCAGTACTTGCCATCTCAAGCCAGGCCACCAGCTTTTTTTCACGCTCCAGACTGCTTTGATAATCAGGTATCCCAAGATGAAAATCAGAGGCAAAATAGATCTTTTGGCGCATCTGTGAATTTTTGGGCAATTTACATAAAATTTTATTTAATGCCAGAGGTTTTGCGTTTGTATTCCAGAACCCGCTGATGGTGGAACTTCACATGTTTATTATCGGGATAATTTTTCATAAGCGCCGAGTCCACCTTACTGAAGTATTCAAAATCCTCTTCAAGACTTAGTACCGTGCTTAATCCGAATGCATAATTAAGTACAATTAAAGAAGCCAGCGATTCAGGATGTTTGTTGATGAATGCCATTTCATACAACCTTTGTCGTTCCCAAATCCTGCTGAATGATGTATCAAGTTTTTGAACAAGCCGGTAATAATCGGAACTATCCTGTCGCCCTGCCAGAATCATCTCGAGGGAATCTACTTCGCGTTCACTTGACCGGGTAAAATGAAAAAAATCATTCAGCCACATTGCTTCTTCAGGCCCTTTAAAAATTATATTATCGGGAAAATCGCGGGCGCTACCCGTCAATTCAACCTGGTCGCCCGGATGCAGCAAAATAACAAGGATTTTTCCGGAAGGGACTTTGAGTAACCAGAATCCGGTTTCATTTAATCGCGGGGTGAAACTAAACTTCCCGCTTTTATCAAGGATAACCGAATCAATGGAATGAATCTCCCGGGTATCCAACTCCTGGAGGGTAATTTTGAGTCCTTCATTTTCGATAAAATTGGCATTCACTTTCGCCAGGTTCCCTGCAGGATGCTGACACGATGAAAAGAGAAATAGTATTGGGATCGTAGAAACAGTAAGGATTTTTATCATGGTAATTAAAATTTCAAAAATTCAGTCCACCAATTACCGGGAGAAAGTGGGATCACTCTTCACAAGCTTTTCAACAATAAACTTATCAATCGGAAAGGTGAAATCCTCTTCCTTCAGTTCATTAATCTTAACCCATCTGAAAGACTGTGCGCCATCAACGCGAGGGATATCCAATATCTTTTCGGTGGTTCGAAAGCGATAGGGCTTTTCGGCCTTCACCATGTAGTAAATATTGAGAAGCTGCATTTCAGAAGGAATAAGGGTTGTAGGTTGGAAAAAATCGGTGGTGTAAAAATGAGAAATAACTTCGATCGTGGTATTCAGCTCCTCCATGAACTCACGCGTGAGGCATTCAATTGTACCTTCACCAAAATGCAGTCCGCCACCCGGAAACTTGGTAATGAATATTCCCAGCCGGAATTCGTCAGTTACCAGAACCTTCCCTTCATCAATCAGGAATCCATAAACCCTGATATTGAAACTGTTAATCGCCATGGTACAAAACAGATCAAAAAATAATTAAATCATTCATTTTATTGCTCTCAAAATATGCCGTTTCCCTGGCGGCCCCGGAAGTTTTTCGATGGTGAATCCGGCAGATCTCAGCGCTCGCACTACTGTCCCTTTCACGGAGTAGGTTACAAAAACCCCATCCCTGACCATAATTTTATAAATCTTGATGAATACTTCTTCAGTCCAGAGTTCGGGCTGAACATCGGGCCCGAATGCATCGAAATATACCAGATCATATTCATCTTCTGTATTTTGATAGGATTCGAGTGTGCAAAGTATCTTATGAAGTGTGAAATGGGGTGAGATCTCAACGGCTTCGTTCCAGTTTGCCTGGTGAAGTTTAGTAAAAACCTTAGAATGATCAAAAGATCCTATCATTTGAGGATAATTCAAGGCTTGCCAGTAACTTTCACAAACCGGAAATGCCTCAATGGCTGTATAATGCACTTTTAAAAAATGTTTTTCAGCCTCAGCCTGGGTCAGGAGGGCATTAAGGCCGGTGCCGAAACCGATCTCAATAATATTAAGGCAGTCTGTTTTGTTCCCGGAAACGGAATTAAATATTTCAATCGAGTGCAAGAAACCGCTTTCAATAAAGATATGCTGTGATTCCCGCACAGCTCCGTAAGTGGAATGGTAATGCTGATTCAAATCCTGGTTAAACAGAGTGTCGGAACCGTCACTGGTTTTGGTAATTTGAAGATTTGACATTACCAGAGTCTGGGATACTTATTCGGGTTGTACTCATGCATCATCTCATAAACCATTTCAAATACATCTTCGGCATTAGGGTTTGAGAAATAATCACCATCATTGGTATAGGCCGGGCGATGGTCGTTGGCAGTCAGTGTGCGTGGCTCGGCATCAAGAAAGCGATAGCCACCCTGCTCTTCAATAACTTTTTGCAACATAAATGCTGTAGCGCCGCCGCTGCCATCTTCATCGAAAAAGAGAATTTTATTAGTTTTTTTCAACGATTTCAATATTTCGTGATGAATGTCGAACGGGAGGAGGGTTTGCACATCGATCAATTCGACAGATATTCCGAAATCAGTGATCTGGGGAAGAGCTTCCTGTGCTATCTTCACACACGATCCATAGGTGACAATTGTGATATCTGAACCTTCGTGAAGCACTTCGGGAACACCTAATGGAATGCGGTAGTTGCCAATGTTAGCCGGCATCTGCTCTTTAAGGCGGTAGCCATTCAAAGGCTCGATGACCAGCCCGGCATCATCAGAGGCCATCATAGTGTTGTAAAATCCTGCTGCCTGAGTCATATTGCGTGGCACCATCACATATATTCCCCTGATTGAGTTGATCACCATGCTCAGAGGCGATCCGGAATGCCAGATGCCTACCAAACGGTGTCCGCGGGTGCTTATGATCAGCGGGGCCTTTTGTCCGCCCACTGTACGGTATTGAGTAGTGGCGAGGTCATCACTCATCACTTGTAATCCGTAAAGAAGGTAATCGAAATACTGAATTTCAGCAATGGGACGTAAACCTCTCAAAGCCATTCCAAGTCCCTGGCCAATTATAGTTGCTTCGCGGATGCCGGTATCCGAAACCCGCGTTTCACCGTACTTAGCCTGCATTCCTTCCAGCGTTTGGTTTACTCCGCCGATTTTACCTACATCTTCGCCGAAAATCAGCGCCAGCGGGTTGTTTTTAAAGAGAATGTCATAATTGGCGTTAAGTATTTCACGGCCTGTTACCACCGGGGAATTATCATTGAAAACCGGCGGAATCTCAATGACCTTAAGAGCGCTATGTTCAGATTCGCTGTAAAGATGGGAACTGTACCGGGCCACATTGAGCTTTCGTTGTTCGGCCATCCACACATCGAGATCGGCTTTCATTGGCTTTTTCATGCTGCAAGTGGTACAGACATCACGCATGATTTTTTTTGCTGATGAAATAATGTCTTTACGAATCGGTTCAGCTATGGCCTCCAGGTCGGCCACAATTTTATCGATGTTAGCCTGTTTTTTGCAGGGGCAGTGTGTGGTTTTCACTACATTGACCAGGTGTTGTCTTTCAGCAATGAAAGGGGCAATAAAGGCCTTCCAGCTCCGGTCGCGTGCACCTCTGGCAGCTTTTACTGCATCGTTTTCAATTGTATTTAGTTCATCTGCTGTTGCAATTTTTTCATCAAGGATCCATTTCCGCATCCGGGGAATGCAGTCATGGTCTTTTTCCCACGCGAGACGTTCAGAAGATTTGTACCGTTCATGAGATCCTGAAGTAGAATGGCCCTGGGGTTGGGTTAGTTCGGTAATATGGAAAATGACAGGAACCTGTTCCTTTCTGCAGACTGCAATGCCCTCTTCATAAATGTCAAGCAAGGCCGCGTAATCCCATCCATGAGCAGTGTAAAGGCGTATACCGGAATTTTTTTCATCGGCTATAAAACCCTTGAGCAATTCTGAGATATTCTCTTTAGTGGTCTGGTATTTCTTAGGAACGGAGATGCCATATCCATCATCCCATACAGAAAGAGCAATGGGTACCTGTAATACTCCGGCAGCATTGATGGTCTCAAAAAAATGACCCTCCGAAGTTGATGCATCGCCGATCATTCCGAAAGCCACCTCATTTCCCTTGACGGTGAATTTTTTTGCAGCATCCCACATCTCAGGGCTATTGCGAAACACCTTTGAGGCAAGTGCAAGTCCAAGTAAACGCGGCATCTGTCCGGCGGTTGGTGAAATATCGCCGGAAGAATTTTTTTGTTTTGTAAGGTCCTTCCATTCTCCTTTCGCATCAAGGCTTCGTGTTGCAAAATGCGAATTCATCAAACGGCCGCCATTATCGGGGTTATGAGTCAGATCGGTGTCTCCGTACAACTGTGCAAAAAAGATATCGAGGTTCGATAAACCGGCAGCCATCATAAAAGTTTGATCACGGTAATAACCTGAACGCCAGTCGCCATTCTGAAAGAACTTTGCTTTTACGATTTGTGCGACCTCCTTACCATCGCCGAAAAGTCCAAAATTGGCCCTTCCGCCCAAAACCTCACGCCTGCCTAATAAACTCACCTGGCGGCTCTCATTAGCCAATTTATAATCCTTTAAAACCTCCTCTTTGGTGAATTTTCGTTTTTTTGTCATGCCTTTTAAGCTTAAATGTCAGTTGTCATTAGTCATTCGTTTAATAGTTTTCCTGCAACACCTCGAAATAGGCAATTGGATGATTGCAGGCCGGGCAGTTTTGTAACGCTTTTAAACCGTAATGAACATATCCGCATTTGCGGCAAACCCAATAAGTTTTTTCATCCTTTTCAAAAACCCTGTTTTTCTCCAAATTGTTTAAAAGTTTTCGAAATCGCTTTTCATGGTGTTCTTCAACTTTTGCAATCAGTCTGAAGGCAGTTGTAACCTTCGGAAATCCCTCTTCCGATGCAATGTTGCCAAATTGTTGGTAGAGTTCGGTCCACTCTTCATGTTCACCTTCTGCTGCTGCTTTCAGGTTTTCAGCTGTAGTGCCAATGATTCCCGCCGAGTAGGTTGCAGTAATTTCAACAGGGCCTCCTTCGAGGAATCGAAAAAAAGTCTTTGCATGGCTCTCTTCATTCAACGCGGTTTCGTAGAATATTGCAGCGATCTGTTCAAAACCCTCTTTTTTTGCCTGTTTTGAATAATAGGTGTAACGATTTTTAGCCTGGGATTCACCAGCAAAAGCTTTCAGCAGGTTTTTTTCGGTTCTGGTACCTTTGATACTTTGTTCCATTGTGGATCAGATTATTTTGGAGAATCAAAGTTAAGTGAAATTTCTGAAGCTCCGCCACGTGGATCCGGAATCCCTTTACCGGATCTTCACATAATCAGTTTTCCCGACACCGCAAATCGGGCAAACCCAATCCTCAGGTATATCTTCGAAAGCAGTTCCAGGGGCTAAACCTGAATCGGGATCACCATTATCAGGGTCGTAAACATGTCCGCAGATAGTGCACTTGTATTTCATAACTACTTTTTTTCGATCCAGCTGATTATTTTTTCATCGAAAGGTTTATCTCCGGGCGCTGCAAAACCAACCACCTGGCCTTGTTCATTTATCATGAACTTCTGGAAGTTCCATTTTACCGGAGCATCAATCACCCCATTCTGATCTTTTGATGTAAGCCAGCTGTAGAGAGGTTCGATATCCTTGCCCTTTACCGAAATCTTGGCCATCATGGGGAAAGTAACATTGTATTTGGTGGTGCAGAATTCCTTTATCTCCTCATTGTTTCCTGGTTCCTGACCCATAAAGTTATTGGCAGGAAAGCCAATGATCACGAAATTGTTTGAAACATATTTCTTATAAAGTTCTTCAAGCTGTGAGTATTGCGGTGTATGACCGCATTTGGAAGCAACGTTGACTACCAGAACCTTTTTACCTTTTAAGGTTGCAAGGTCAAACGGCTGGCCATCAATAGATATGACTTTAAAATCATAAAATGATTTATTAGTCTGTGCATTGGTTATAGATGTCATAGTAATTATTATTAAAAAGATCAAAAATATCTTCATTTTGTTTATCTTTAAAGTTTTATTGACTAAATAATGCTGCAAAGATATAAAAGATTATTCTTATTTATACTTGGTCTAAATTATTTTTTAATTTCATGTAACAATGACAATGCACAAAAATCCGGCACAAAAGCTGGTTCCAATACGAATACCATGACAAATAAAATTGATATCGGAAGCAAGGCCCCTGAATTTTCATTGCCTGATCAGTATGGCAAAAGGGTGAACCTTAGTGATTATTTTGGAAAGTCGAATCTCGTTGTTTATTTTTATCCCAAGGATGAATCTTATGGCTGTACCAAGGAGGCCTGCAGTTTTCGCGATAACTATGAGGTTTTCAAGGAAGCCGGCGCTGAGGTGATAGGTATTAGTTCAGACGACATAGCTTCCCACCAGGCCTTTGCCGCCAACCATAAATTGCCGTTTATTCTCCTTTCTGATAAGGATAAAACGGTCGCCGACAAATATGGCGTAGGTAAATCCCTTGGCGTATTACCAGGGCGTGTCACATTTGTCATCGACAAGCAAGGCAATGTCAGGATGATGTTTTCATCGCAACTTAATTTTCAAAAACATGTTGATGAAGCGATTGAAACGTTGAAGGGGATGAAATAATATGGCCTTTAATCTCTTCTCATATTAAAGACAATTGCAGCGATCACTCCAGGGATCCAGCCGCAACACGTGAGGATAAGTACGAGTAAGATAGCGCCGCATCCCCTGTCGAGAACGGCCAATGGCGGAAAAATGATGCAGATAATAGCCCGGAGAATACTCATATTGAATTTGCGATTTACGAATTACAAATATTTTTAGTTCAATTCTTCTCAAAAACCCCCGGCCCAAAGAGTGCAAAATCATATTTCACCGGATCGGCAGGATCAAAACTACGTAAATTAGCGGTCAATTCTTCGGCGGCTTTCCAGTCATTTTGCTTGCGATTTAGTAGTCCCAACTTACGGGCTACCCGGCCTACATGAACATCCAGAGGACAAATAAGGTTAGCAGGATCCAGGGCCTTCCAAATGCCAAAATCTACTCCGCGCCCATCGTACCTGACCATCCATCGGAGGAACATGTTGATCCTTTTAGCCGATGATCCTGCCAAAGGATTTGCGATGTGTTTTTCTGAACGTTTAAGATGTTCAGTTGAAAGAAATACTTCCCTGAATCTGCTGATCGCATGCGCTGCACCAAGTTCATTAAGAGTATCGAAAAGTGATTCCATACTCTGATAATTACGATAAATATGCTGCAGTGAGGTCAGAAAAAAAAGAGAATCATCGCCGTTAAAAGTACGATGGACAAACCTGAGGAATGGCTTGAAGTCTTGGGGTTCGGCCTGGACAAGGAAATCGTATGGAGAACCATCCATCATTTGAATTAATCGGCGGGCATTTGCAACGATCGATTTACGGTTTCCCCAGGCAATGGTTGCACTCAGGAAACCTGCTATTTCGATATCCTGTTTCTTTGTAAATTGATGGGGAATGGAAACAGGGTCATCTTTGATAAAAGCAGGATTATTATACTGCTTGTATTTTTCTTCAAGGAGAGAAAATAATTCTTCTTTCGTTGACATCAGGAAATGGCAGATTATATAACCTGTACCGCATTCAGTAACTCTGCCCCAATGGCGATGGCTTTTTCATTTTCGGGGATGAGGGCATGGTGGCGGGCAGGGAGCGATTTTTCAAGCCCTTTGTGAATATATTCTGGCGCCACAAGGGGTTTGAGTTTAAGAAATCCTCCCAAAACTATCATATTAAAGATTTTTGAGAGGCCACGTTTTCCGGCCTCATCGGCTGCTTCAATCGAATAGATGTTAATGTCTTTACGCTCCGGGAAGCGGGTTATCCCATTTGGATCGTAGATAAGCAATCCGCCCGGTTTAACAGTCTTTTCGAACTTATCCATCGATTGTTGGTTCAGGATAATGGCGGTATCGTAGGAGTTCAGGATAGGAGAGCTGATCCGTTCATCACTTATGATTACGGTTACATTGGCTGTGCCACCACGCATTTCAGGTCCATACGAAGGCATCCAGCTAACTTCTTTATTTTGCATCACACCCGAATAGGCAAGGATTTTACCCATTGAAAGGACACCCTGTCCACCAAAACCTGCAATAATAATTTCTTCAGTCATTTCGATTTACGATTTACGATTTACGATTTTGCTGCTTAGCTACTTATTAATTTCGCTACTTCGCTACTTCAATTAATTTTCCATCCACCTTTATATCTCCCAGTTGATAAAATGGAAACATATTTTCTTCCATCCATTTGTTTGATTGTACCGGTGACATTTTCCAGCCCGAATTACAATTGGACACGATCTCAATGAAACTTAATCCCTTGTTCTCCTTTTGAAGTTCAAATGCTTTTCGGATGGCTTTTTTTGTTTTACGCACATGGTTGGGAGTGTGCACAGCCTGGCGAGTTACATAATAAACGCCCGGGAGATGTGAAATAAGTTCAGTGATCTTTAATGGATGTCCCATTGTGGGAACATCCCGGCCGTAAGGAGAGGTGGAGGAACGCATCCCAGGCAGGGTTGTCGGGGCCATCTGACCTCCTGTCATTCCGTAGATTCCATTGTTAATAAAGATAATGGTGAAATTTTCACCGCGATTGCATGCGTGAATTGTCTCGGCTGTACCGATGGCTGCGAGGTCACCATCACCCTGGTAGGTAAATACAAAATGATCGGGCCAGAGTCGCTTGACGGCAGTGGCCAGGGCGGGCGCCCTTCCGTGAGCCGCACCCAGCATGTCGATATTTAGAAAATCATAGGCCAAAACTGAACATCCGACAGGAGAAATTCCAATGGTTTTTTCCTGGATGTTCATTTCTTCGAGTACCTCCATAAGCATCCGGTGAGCAGTGCCATGACCGCAGCCCGGGCAATAACTCAAAGGCCTGTCAACCAGTAGGTCGGTTCTTTTATAAACGATATTTTCAGGCTTATGTATTTCGGGTTTTGCAAATTGTTCTTCCATAAATTAACCTCCGATAATTTTTTGTTCAAGCGCCTTTACCACTTCATCCGGGGTAGGAATGATGCCGCCGAAACGGCCATAATGTTCGATCTTCACTTTGCCACCCAACGAAAGTTTTACATCTTCGATCATTTGTCCTGCATTCATTTCAACTACCAGTATTCCCTTTACATGGTTGCCTGCTTTTGCAACCTCTTTTACAGGGAATGGGAAGAGGGTTATAGGACGGAAAAGTCCGACCTTGATGCCCTTTGCCCGGGCAAGGTCAGTTGCTTTCTGGCAGATTCTTGCGGAGAGACCGAAAGCAACGAAAAGGTATTCAGCATCTTCGCATTGGATCTCTTCATAAATTACTTCATTCTCCTCCATTATCTTATATTTCGCCTGGAGTTTCAGGTTTACCCGCTCCTGTCCGGCAGGGTCGAGATCGAGCGATGTGATTATATTATGATCGCGGCTGGCAGGCCGTCCGTTCGAAGCCCATGGGCATTGTTTGATAATCTGATCATCGGTACGGCGAGGCACATGGTCGAACAGTACCACTTTTTCCATCATTTGTCCAATGGCTCCATCTGATAGGATCATCACAGGCGTGCGATATTCAAAGGCTTTTTCAAAACCAAGCTTCACGTGATCACACATTTCCTGTACCGAGGCAGGCGCAAGCACCAGCATGCGATAATCGCCATGCCCGCCACCCTTCACTGCCTGGAAATAATCGGCCTGCGATGGCTGAATGGTTCCCAGCCCGGGACCCCCACGCACCACATTAACAATTAGTCCGGGGAGCTCGGCCCCAGCCATATAACTGATGCCTTCCTGCATAAGGCTGATTCCTGGGCTGGAAGAGGAAGTCATGACCATTTTTCCTGTTCCGGCGCCACCGTACACCATATTGATTGAGGCTACTTCACTTTCAGCCTGTAGAACAACCATCCCAGTCCGTTCAAATGGCTTTTCGGCCATCAGATATTCCATCACCTCCGATTGCGGCGTGATCGGGTATCCGAAATATCCATCGCATCCAGCGCGAATGGCAGCTTCGGCCACAGCTTCGTTGCCCTTCATTAATCTTAGTTCACCCATTGAGTATCGTTTTTATTAATTATTCAGTTGCTACTTTGGCGCGGTAAACGGTGATCACTCCATCAGGACAAACCAGGGCGCAGTTGGTGCAGCCCGTACATTCGCCGTTCACCTTCATCGCGAAATGATAACCCTTACTGTTCACCTCCGTAGACATTGCTATTACTGTGAACGGACATGCAGCAACGCACACTTCACATCCCTTGCACCGCTCGGTATTAATCACGATATCACCCTTGATTTTAGCCATATGATTCAGGTTATGTTGTTAACATTTTAACATTTGCGAAAATAAGGAAAATAGTTTGAACCGACAGCCATGGAGGACTGTGAATTTAACCTGGTCTGACTAATTTAGAACTGGTTTAAGTTTGACAGCTATCTTCTTGCTACTCTGTAGGGGAGCTGACGGAAATATTCTTCGTTAAACCTGGGGTCTATTTTCTGATAAAAGGCAATCAGAAGATAAGCTTTCCTTTGAATCCTGATATTGTCTTCCACGATTTCCCAGAAATCCTGTGAACCGGCAAAAAGATTTTGTGCAAAAACATTGATATCTTCCTCAACCGATGCCTGTGAATACTTTGTTAATAATCCTTTATCATAGTATTCAGGATCAAGCTCCATAGATGCCTCGCCATTCATTATGGCATCAACTCCTCCGTTTCCATAAATGAACGCTGGGGAGTTGGCTGCTTCCCAGATTTCGGTGTCGAGATATTTTGGAAAGGCCCGTTTCAGCAAACTCGAAAATTCGTGATGGAATACTCCTTCGATGTATCCATCGGTGAAACTTGAGTCTGTTTCATCATCGCATATGAATACCGTATTCCGGATGTTAGTCCCTCCAAAAGCGACCCCGTAGAATTTCATTCTTTTCAGGCCATATACCCGATCGAGATTTTCGCGGAGCACTTTCTCAGGGTATTTGGCAAAGCAGCGGTTAAGGATAGCGATGAACCTTTGACGTTCGCTTGGTGCGAGTGGTTCGGCTTCAGCATTGATTTTAGCATTGTACCAATGCTTCGGAAACATCTGATCCTGCAAGGTAAAGTGGATTTCAGTGCTGGTACGTTCATCCACATAAATATCACGTGGATAGGAACTTCCAAGCAATAAAATAACAACCATCAACAATGGCCAAAATTTTCTCATTGAAGAGATACCTTTTTTTTCGGGTACAAAGATTGGTACAACGATCAGAGATTCAGACCATGCAACTGGTTTTTTGCTAACGCCAGAATGTTAATAGAAAATTTAGATAATAAGCAGAAAATAAGGATGTTATAATTTTGATAAATATCCGAAGCGGATATAGAAGGAAATTTTGCAACGGCGTTGTTAATAACTCAACTCTAAGGGTGTTGTTCCTTAAACTTTCTCAAACGGGCATCGAGAATCGGAAACTGATCGCGCGTTACCAGCGAAACACAGGCCCTGACACCTTCAATACGCTCGCTTCCGGTTATACTTAGCGCTATGGCGCTGATACCATAGTATATCATCTCTTCCAGCAGTTTTTCGCCAGTGAATCCAGGATAAGAGAAGGTAAAATAAAATCCGTCTGCAATGGGTGCATCTTCGTCTTTATCGTAGACAATAACGAATCCATTGTCGACAAACATCTTTTTCATGATCAAGGCCTTTTCACCATATTCCTTTACCACTTCAACAAAATCGTATGTGCCATCATTCACAGCTTTCAACATGGCAGCAAGTCCATATTGGGTAGAGTGTGTGGTTCCTGCACTCAGGGCATATACTGTACCATATATCAAGGCGCGGCCAAGAATATCTGTCGAATAACACCACAACAGGTTGGCTGATTGGGTATTAAATAATTTATTCGAGACTATCATCAAACCGATCCTCTGACCTGCATAACTGAATATCTTTGAACTCGAGATCAGTAAAACATAATTGTCGGTATATTTTGCCACGGTTGGCTGGTAGGGAGGCTGACCGGGTTTTGAATAATCTTTCCTGAAATCCATGGCGAAATAAGCCAGATCCTCAATTATAATAACATTGTATTTATTAGCTAATTCGCCAATGATACCAAGTTCCTTCTCAGTAAAGCAAATCCATGAGGGGTTGTTGGGATTCGAATAGAGCACTGAATGAATGTTCCCCTTGGAAAAATAGGATTCTAATTTGTCGCGTAGCTTGTCCCCGCGATAATTATATACATCGAATGATTCGAAGTTCAGCCCCAGTACCCTGTGCTGCTGGTGGTGAACCGGGAAGCCTGGATCAATAAAGAGGGTAGTGTCTTTCACCTTATCGATCTTCGAGAATGTAAGAAAGGCAGCAAAACCGCCCTGCATGCTTCCTACCGTAGGAATACAATTTGCCTCATTCACATCGACATCAAGAAAGAGTTTGACAAATCGTGAAGCCTCTTTTTTGAGCACCGGGATACCTTCAATATCGGGATAAATTGCTGCTACACCACGCTGAAGTGCATCAATTTCAGCCTGAACGCCTATTGGCGTCGGAGCAAGGCCAGGAACCCCCATCTCCATCCTTACAAATTTTTCGCCGGTCTCCTTCTCAATGCCGTTTATTAACCTTTTTATTTCACGTATTGAAGCTTTGCCTATGTTCCGGATTTTACTTTCAAGAATATGTCGTTGTACAACTTCGCAGTTAATGGGAGTCTCTTTCATGGGCAGGTTGTGAATGGAACGTTAGTTAACAGAAAATCAAACAACAAAAATGAAAAATTATTTGCAATTATACAATGTTTTTTACTGTAGATTATCGAAATTTTGTTTGGCGCCAATATTTTCCACACAAAAAATCAAAAAGGGGTTTCACTACCTGTATAGCATTTGATTCCCAGCGATGCAAATCTTAATGCGATTTTCTCAAGCTCCTCACTCGCCGTCATTTTAAAATCGGTTGTATAGTATTTTTTGCCGAGAATGGTGTACTTTTCCCTGCCCAGGTGATGAAGGGGAAGGATATTGATTTCGTTGCGGCCGGTCGATTGAATGAAACGAGCAGTCGAATCGATATTTTCATCATCGTTATTAAACCCGGGAATCACCGGTAACCTGAAAATCAAACGGCCCGGAAATTCTTTAGCAATGCGACGGGCGTTGCTTAGGATAAGGGGAAGGGGGGAAACATTTGAAACAGAGAAATGATGAAACTGAGATTCAATCATTGTTTTCAGATCAAAGAAAATCCAATCGATATATGGTAATGCTTTTTCATAATTTTTCCATGTCACATTACCGCAGGTTTCAACTGCTGTATGAATGTACGCGTTATAACAACGTTTCAGAAATTCGAAGGCAAATTCAGGTTGGGTGAAAGGTTCGCCTCCTGTGAGGGAAATTCCACCGCCTTCGCCCCAATATTGGCGATCCCGGGTGATCCTGCTAAAGAGGTCATCAACAGATATTTCATTCCCACAAATGTTCAGAGCTCCTGAACAGCAGGCTTTGGCACAATCGTAGGTATTGCATTTCGCACAAACATCCCTGTTGATGGTCAATTTATCGCCAGTCTTATTTTTTGATATGGAGATAGCTGAATGCGCACAGGCAGTCACGCAGAGTTCATCGAAGATACATTTCGAATCCCGGTAAAGTGGTTCAGGAAAACAGGAGATACCTTCAGGATTGGAACACCAGGCACACTCCAATGAACATCCCTTGAAAAAGATCAAAGTGCGGCAACCGGGGCCATCGTGAACCGAGAAGCCCTGGATGTCGAAAATATGCCCCGTGATTAATTTTGTTTGTACCATTTAAAGTCGGCACATTTACTGGCAATCATATCGGGATAAGCCAGTGTGGATTCCATGCATTTGCCAAGGAATTCCTTTTCCGGAGTATATTTTGCGCAGAATTTGCATTTGGCTATTTTTTCCATTTTATCACAAGGCTGATCATCAGGACTGAATTTTTTTTTATTCAGTTTGCAAATCCCCCCGAAAACATCGACAGGGAGATAATAGCGGCAATCTTTACATGAATGCTCTTCCATATTTACTTTCTTCTGGCCTTTTTCAATTATAATTCCGCACCTACGGAGCGGAAAATCTTTTTACTTTATAAGGGCTACCAAAATGGAGCTCCTACGGAGCTCAGGCGCTATTAATCGGGTATGCTATCAATCCATCAATCAACTATTCATTCATTCATTCAATAATTCGATAATTCAATAATTCGATAATCGATCATTCGATCATTC